>WGBG01000118.1 GCA_015494395.1 Deltaproteobacteria bacterium | reverse complement strand
GCAATTTAAAATCTGGGGTAAGGCAGGTTTTTATTTCAAGACTTTTATAAATGATACAGAGCCGGTCTCTGCAACAATCGAGGAATCATACCCCAAACAACTTTCCTTCAGTGATATTTCCGGAAACCTGAATCTTTATCCAGACGGGGCACTCAGGACCGATATTTTGGGTGGAATGCTCTGTGGCATGCAGATAAGCGGTGCGATGCTTGCGCCGCCTTATTCCGAAATCATGCGTTCTTTTGTGGTAAAAACCCCGGAAAATACCGAAAACAACTTTGAAGACATAAGCTCATGCCTGGGAATTGACACCGATGTGTTTCAGGGCGCACTGAAGATGGATGCTGCATTTGATATGAACGGCACTGCCATCACAGCAGGCCATGTGGACTTTGATGCCCATGACGGTAAATTAAAAAAGTTTACCATGCTTTCCAGGATATTCAGCATTATCAATCTGGTAGATTTTCTGGGTAAAAAGGGCTGGAACGAACTTACTGAAAGCGGCCTTGCCTACTCGAAGCTGAACTTCAGAAGTATTATAAACCATGATGAACTTAAAATAGAAAAGGCTGCAATATATGGCAATGGCCTGAACTTGTTTGCAACAGGCTCAGCCGACATTGACAGCCGCACCCTGGATTTGATGGTAATCGTAGCGCCTTTAAAGACCCTGGACGCTATAGTCACCAACATCCCCTTTGTCGGCAAGGGGTTTGGAGGGGAGCACAAGGCGTTCATAACCATACCGGTGAGTGTCAAGGGCGATATGGATGATCCTGAAATAAAGGTATTGCCCGTAAAGACATTCACTGACATGATAGGAAAGCTGATAGCAGCCCCGATAAAGGGACCTTTTGATTTTTTAAAGAATCTTGCCAACTTTGGCAACAAGGACGATAAGGTAAAAAGGCCAGGTGGAAGCGGAATCCCGCCTTACCACCCTGTCATGCCATGATTCAATTTTGAGCATTGAGGCACGCAGTGAATCCATCCAGCTACAAACAGCAGAACAGTTATGTACCCAGGCGTAACATGTTGCTTGCCCTTGCTGCATTTGTCGTTGTGGTGGCGGGCATCAAGGCAGCAGAGGCAATCCTTGTTCCGTTTCTGGTTGCCCTGTTTCTAGCAGTAATTTGCTATCCCCTGATACTCTGGTTCAGCAGGAAGGGAATTCCTGTCTGGGTAGGCATCCTCTTTATTGTCTGCTGCATTATCCTGGTTGAGATGGCCCTTGCAAGCCTTATCAGTTCCTCACTTGCCTCCTTTACCGGTAATGTCCCTGTCTATCAGATGAGGCTAAAGGGCTTCTATGTAGAGGCAATCCAGTGGTTGCAGAATCACGGGGTTACAAACATAGACCCGATCTCTGAATTTGACCCGTCCAGCATAATGCCCATTGCAGCAACCATGCTTAAGCAGCTTGCAGGGCTTTTGAAAAATGCATTTTTCGTGCTCATAACACTGATCTTCATACTATTTGAGGCAGGGGGCATCACTGCAAAACTGCAGGCAATCTATGCAGACAAGAAAGAAACTCTTGATAATTATGCCAGTATCTTTGCCGGGGTAAACCGCTTCCTTGGAATAAAGACCCTTACCAGCATTGCAACCGGCCTGCTTGTAACTGCATGGCTCCTGATTCTTGGAGTTGATTATGCCCTGTTGTGGGGGGTGCTTGCGTTTCTTCTGAATTACATCCCTACCATCGGTTCAATTATTGCCTCCATTCCTGCACTTCTCCTGGCACTTGTGCAGCTTGGGCCGGCTGAAATGGGCGTGTGCGCAGTTGGATATCTTGTAATAAATGTCACCATCTCCAATTTTATAGAGCCCAGGTTCATGGGAGAGGGAGTTGGGCTATCTGCCCTTGTTGTATTTCTCTCAATGGCATTCTGGGGCTGGGTACTCGGCCCTGCTGGCATGCTGCTGTCTGTGCCCCTTACAATGTCCGTAAAGATTGCGGCAGGGGCAAATTACAGGCTCCGCTGGCTTGCTATCATGCTGGGCACCAACTCCGAGGCGCATTACCTTGTAGATCAGATGCACAGGAGAGAAAAACGCAAGAAAAAACGCAGCGGTTAAACAATATGAGTGGTGTCTGGAAGTGACACAGAGCCAATATACTGTTTTATCCTTAATAGTTGTATCTCAACCCTGGCTGGCGGGTTGACATATCAGCGCTGCTGGCGTAATTCTCTCTAACAGTTTACTACCCTGAAGGCTTGAAGAAGCAAGTTTTAGGCTACATTTACCTTTTCATATACACTGATTTACAAGTCATATTATAGGAGAAATACTCTCATGTGGAACAGAATTGAAGGGGCCTCCCGCGAGGAGATGGAAGCCCTGCAGCTTAGGAGACTCAAGGAAACCGCCACCAGGGTCTATCACCTGGTCCCGTTTTACAAACAGAAATTTGATGAAGCAGGCATCAAGCCCCAGGACATCAGGGGGATTGAAGACCTTGCCCGCCTTCCCTTTACCACCAAACAGGACCTCAGGAATCATTACCCGTTTGGGCTCTTTACAACACCAATGGATCAGGTGGTACGAATTCACTCATCCTCAGGCACCACTGGGAAACCAACTGTTGTTGGATATACTGCCAATGACATGGAGGTCTGGAAAGAGTGCATGGCACGCACCTTCAGGATGGCTGATGTAGGCCCTGGAGACATCGTACATAATGTTTATGGTTATGGGCTCTTTACCGGAGGACTCGGTTTTCACTATGGCGCTGAAACAGTAGGCGCAGCAGTGGTGCCATCAAGCGGCGGATTCACTAAGCGCCAGCTCCTCCTGATGAAGGATTTCGGCGCAACTGTAATTGCTGGCACACCGTCATTTGTTCTGCACATGGCAGAGGTTGCCAAGGAAGAGGGTTATGATTTTGAAAAAGACTTCAGGCTCAGGGTGGGCTTTTTCGGCGCAGAGCCGGCGTCAGAGGGCTTGAGACAGGCTCTGGCTGAACTCTGGGGCATTATGTATATTGAGGCCTACGGTCTTTCTGAAATTATAGGTCCCGGTGTTGCCGCAAGCTGCCCGCATGGCAGGCTTCACATCATGGAAGACCACTTCATTCCTGAAATTATCGACCCTGATACCCAGGAGGTGCTCCCATACGGTGAGGAAGGCGAACTTGTATTTACCACTGTCACAAAGCAGGCACTTCCAATTATCCGCTACAGGACAAAGGACATTACAAGGCTTAACATAGAACCCTGTGAGTGTGGCCGCACCCTTATCTCCATGGAGTCAGTCAAGGGCCGCAGCGATGACATGCTCATTGTAAACGGCGTCAACGTGTTCCCGTCCCAGGTAGAGCATGTCCTTACCAAGGTTGAAGGCACCACACCCAATTACGTAATCGTACTGGACAAGAAAGGGGTGCTTGATAAACTGGAGGTGTGGATCGAGGTTGATGAGCAGACATTTGCCGATGGCATTGGCAAACTTGAAGAGCTCAAGACCAAACTTCATAATGAAATGCTGAATGAGCTGTACATCAACGTAAAGGTCAAACTTGTTGAGCCAAAGACCCTTGAGCGCAGCATGGGCAAGGCCAAACGTATAATTGACAGGCGTGAAGCCGAGGGGATGTAATTATGAGCAGAAAGTATGTTGTTAAGCAGCTTTCCATTTTTCTAGAAAACCGCAAGGGCAGGCTCCTTGAGGTTACTGAAACGCTGAAGGATGCCGGAATAAACATAAGGGCCCTTGCAATGGCTGAATCAGCCGAATTCGGGATACTGAGGCTGGTGGTAAATAACCCTGAAAAGGCGCGTTCTGCCCTGTCAGCAGGCGGTTTTACAGTTGCAGAACAGGATGTCTTTGCAGTGGAGGTAAGTGATGAACCTGGAAGTTTTCATAAAGTGGTTCAGATTCTTGCCAGTGAAGACATAAATGTGGATTATACCTACGCCTTTGTTGGAAACTCAAGCAAGGCTGTTCTGGTCTTCAAGGTTTCAGAAGGCTCTCTTGACAAGGCAATCACTGCCTTGGACAGCCAGGGAATCAAACTGGTTGAGCCCATGTTCTTTTACGAGTAGGTCACTTCCAGGCCCCTGAATCATCCAAGTTCAGGGGCTTTTTTATAGCAACTATCCCGGTGAATTAAATGAGAACCAAATATATATTTGTGACAGGAGGTGTTCTGTCCTCCCTTGGAAAGGGACTTGCCGCAGCATCCCTTGGTGCGCTGCTTGAGGCCCGTGGCCTCACGGTGACCATGCAGAAGCTTGATCCATACATCAACGTGGATCCAGGCACAATGAATCCGTTTCAGCATGGCGAGGTATTTGTAACTGACGACGGTGCAGAGACAGATCTTGATCTGGGTCACTATGAACGCTACACCCATGCCAAGCTCGGGCAGGAGCACAACTACACATCAGGCCGCATCTATCACAGTGTCATAACCAAGGAACGCCGCGGAGATTATCTTGGAGGCACTGTACAGGTAATTCCCCATGTTACAGACGAGATCAAACAGGCGGTTTTAAGCCTTGAAGGACAGGCTGACATTGCCATTGTTGAAATCGGTGGCACCATTGGAGATATTGAGGGACTGCCATTCATTGAGGCAATAAGGCAGCTTCGGGGGCATCTGGGAAAAGAAAATTCTCTTTACATTCACTGTACATACGTTCCATATATCAAGGCTGCGGGAGAGCTTAAAACAAAACCCACCCAGCACAGTGTAAAGGAGCTCAGGGCAATTGGTATTCAGCCTGACATACTTATCTGCCGCACCGAAATGCCCCTTTCAGCAAGTATCAAATCTAAAATTGCCCTGTTCTGCGATGTAACAGATGACAAGGTTATAACTGCCAGGGATGTTGACTGCATATACGAGGTTCCGCTTCGCTTCCACGATGAGGGTCTGGATGAGTGTGTGGTTGAAAGCCTTAACATGTGGACCAGGGCCCCGGTTCTTAAAGAGTGGGAAGACCTGATAGCCAGGATCAGGGACCCGGAGTACAAGGTAAAGATTGCCATGGTGGGCAAGTATGTAAATCTCCGGGAGTCTTACAAGAGCCTTAACGAGGCGCTGTTTCACGGAGGAGTGGCAAACAGGGCTGAAGTTGAAATAGATTTTATAAATTCTGAAGATGTCAGGGGCGAAGAGCTGGCAAGGCGTCTTTCAGATGTAAACGGCATCCTTGTTCCAGGCGGTTTCGGCTCCCGTGGTGTTCCAGGAAAACTGGAATCCATTGCATACGCAAGGGAAAATAACATTCCTTTTTTCGGAATCTGTCTCGGAATGCAGCTTGCCGTAATTGAGTTTGCAAGGAACGTGGCTGGCATGCCCATGGCAGACAGTACCGAGTTTGCAGAGGCCACACCGGATCCGGTAATCTATCTTATGAAAGAATGGTTTGATTACCGTACTGGAAAGGTAGAGACAAGAGACCTTGACAGTGACATGGGTGGAACCATGAGGCTTGGTGCATACCCCTGCAAGCTTGAGCCTGACACCAGGGCAAGGCAGGCATACGGCAAGGATGAGATATTTGAGCGCCACCGGCACCGCTATGAATTTAACAACTCATACCGCGATGTGCTTCAAAAGGCAGGTCTTGTGCTTTCCGGCCAGAGCCCAGATGGGGAGCTGGTAGAGATTGTGGAGCTTAAGGAACATCCGTGGTTTCTTGGCTGCCAGTTCCACCCGGAGTTCAAATCAAGGCCCCTTGATCCCCATCCGCTCTTTGTCTCATTTATTCAGGCAGCACTGCAGCATAAACTTGGAGCAGGATAATGCACAGTAACCATACTGTTGGCATAGCAGGCTTCCAGATCGGAGGAAACACAGCCCCGGTTCTCATTGCAGGCCCATGCGTGCTTGAAGATATTGATACTGCCCTTGAAATTGGCAGTTTTATGAAAGATGCAGCAGAGGCAAGCGGTTTTAACTATATCTTCAAGGCCTCGTTTGACAAGGCAAACCGTACATCCATCTCATCTTACAGGGGACCAGGAATCAAAAAAGGTCTTGAGATGCTTGAAACTGTGAAATCAAGGCTTTCAGTTCCTGTTATTTCAGACATTCATGAACCTGCCCAGGCAGAGTTGGCATCAGAGGTCCTTGACATGCTTCAGATTCCGGCGTTCCTGTGCAGGCAGACCGATCTTCTTGCAAGTGCCGCAGCAACCGGCATCCCTGTAAACATCAAAAAGGGACAGTTCATGGCGCCCTGGGACATGAAGCATGCTGTTGGCAAGGTGAGACAGTCAGGGAATGAAAATATTGTCCTTACAGAACGTGGTTCATGCTTCGGGTACAACAACCTGGTGGTTGATATGCGCTCCCTGCAGATCATGCAGCAGCTTGGATGCCCGGTAATTTTTGATGCCACCCACAGCGTGCAGCTTCCAGGTGGAGGTGATGGCTGTTCATCAGGCCAGCGGGAGTTTGTTCCTGTGCTTTCAAGGGCAGCAATGGCAGCAGGGGCTGATGGAATCTTTATGGAAGTACACACCAACCCTGACAAGGCACTCTGTGACGGTCCAAACAGTCTTGATCTGCCAGGTGCCGCAAAGCTTCTGCAGGAACTTTCTGCAATCAGGAAGGCAATAAAGGCAAGCTGTCAGGATGTTTCTTCAGAGGGCTCCACAACATTCTCCCCAAGGTAAACTGATGAAACTTGATTACGATATTCTCATGGAAAAGGCAGCCAGGATCAAGCTGCTTGTCCTTGATGTTGACGGGGTGCTTACCGATGGCACCATCGTATATGATTCTTCTGGAGAACAGATCCAGGCATTTCATGTCCATGACGGCCTTGGCATAAAACTGCTTCAGAAGCATGGGGTCCATGTGGCAATAATAACTGCACGGGGCTCAGACGCACTTTCAAAAAGGGCCAGGGAACTTGGCATTGAGTATCTGTATGAAAATATTCAGCACAAGGTGAGACAGTATCTTGAGCTTGCTGCAGAGCTTGGGGTGACCGAAGAAGAAACCTGTTACATCGGAGATGATCTGATTGACATAAAAATGCTGAAACTGGCCGGACTTGGTGTTACCGTGCCAAATTCTGCCTCCACGGTAAGGGATTATGCCCAGTATGTTACTGGGAAACCGGGGGGAATGGGGGCAGTAAGAGAGGTATGTGATCTCATACTCAAGGCAAAGGGGCTATGGGGTGAAATCCTGAATGGCTATGCCGCAATATGAATTACCTGATGAGGTAAACATGAATTTTGTTAAAAGAATTCCTGCATTTGTGCTGCTTTTGGCAGTATCTCTAACGGTTTTATTTCTTCTGGGTGCCTGCACCAGCGTGTACTACTCCACCATGGAGAAGCTTGGCAAGCAGAAGCGGGACCTTCTCAGAGACAATGTTGAAGAACTTCGTGATGATCAGATGGAGGCATCCGAGGAGTTCAAGGATGCACTGACACAACTTCAGGAGCTTACCAACTATCATGGTGGCAAACTGCAGGATGTTTATGAAGACCTGGCAGACAAATATGAGGATTGCAAAGAACGCACAGAGGCCATAAAGAATCGTATAAACAAGATCGATATGATAGCCGGGGACCTCTTCGAGGAGTGGCAGGATGAGATTGATTCAATGTCCAGTCCGGATTTGAAACGAAGGAGCCTTGAAAAACTGCGGGCATCAAAGAACAGGTACCGCAAGCTTTACAGGGCGATGAAAAGGGCTGAGGCCAAAATGGAACCTGTTCTTACCACGCTCCATGACCATGTGCTCTTTCTCAAGCATAACCTGAATGCAAGCACCATAGCGGGACTTAAAGGTGAAGTTGGCAGGGTAAAACTTGATGTCCAGTCACTTATAAGGGAGATGAAGGCATCAATCGCCGAGGCCGATGCATTTATCAAGACGCTTCCGGAGTAGATAAATTACCTTTTGGGATGTGATGGACACTCTTCCCTGAACAGAATATGGGGCTTGATGTCAATTATTGGGGTTCCGTCCAGCATGTCTACTCCTGTGACCTCAATCATGTTATTGTGTACTGCATCAACCCTTACCACAGAAAGCCCCAGTGCATTGGGGCGTCTTGGCGAGCAGATACTGAACACGCCAAATTCCCTGTCCCTGTGAGGCGGGATCTGGGTAAGCATGTCAGGAGTAAATGGCGGGCTTTTGTGGAAATGAAACAGCACCACTATCTGATCCCCTGTTTTTATGTCCTTGAGGCCCGGGGTAAACTCCTGCTTTATATCAAGAAAGCCTTTAACATCTGATACAGTCCAGTGCCTTGGCACTGTTTCAGCATCTGTCCTCACATAACCTATTGGCTCAAAACTTATTTTCATTACTTTTCCCCTACCCTCTTTTTTCGATTGACAGTCTGATTCAACGTGAATACTAGTTTATAACATACCATGAGTAGGCATTGTTGTTTTCACAAAGCTATGTCTTCTCTATCATTGTACTACCTGAATTGAGCGTTTCAAAAATTTGAAGAAATGATTTTATACGATATTAATGGAGTTATATCTATCATACTCTTCAAATTTTGAAACCCTTCGGGATTGTCGGATTCACTGCATCTCCTTTGTCAGAGAAATTCCCATATAGCCGACTATAATGGGAATTTCCCTTTCGCGGATCTACAGCAAATCCGACAATCGCTCAATCCAGGTACTATTCAGTGACCTGAATAATACAGTTATATACAGTTATCCATCATTTTTAAATTAATGGTCTGAATCTGATTGGAGGTTTCAGCATGGCTTGCAAGACAAAAAAATGCGCTGCCGGCGCAAAAAAGAGGGGTACTAAAAAGAAAAAAATCATCTCTACAGAATTTGTATTTTACGCACCTGAGGCTGAAAAGGTGAGTGTAGTTGGTGATTTTAATGACTGGGATCCGGAAAAGCATCCTATGAGAAAGTTTAAAAGCGGGATCTGCAAAAAGAAAATACAGCTCAAGCCGGGCTGCTATGAATATCTCTTCTTTGTGGATGGCAGGTGGTGCATTGATCCTGAAAACAGCAATCGCAGGATGAATCCCTTTGGCACAGAGAACTGCGTGCTTGAAATAGGTGATGAAGTAATAAAATACTGCTGATTATTAATTATCTATTCAACGGAACGGAAAAACAAGATCATATATGTAGCCTATCAATGCATCAGGTGGAACTGGTAGTCACAGGGCATAAACCTATAGAGCAACTGTGCTGTTTCCTGCCCTGTGACCATGCCACCCGTTTTCTAAGCTCCTGCAAATTCCACTGATGGAAACAGATTCCTGTCTGTATGAGGCAGGAACAGGCACGAGACGTAATGATCCATAAACTGTGGGTTATCACTGAGGTCAAAATGGGTCATCATCTTTGAAACCTCGTTCATCTCAGCAAATGCGTGGAGAGAAAATGCAGCAGCCCTCGCTCCGATGAGGGAGCTGTTTCCGGCAAAGTAAAATTTTTCCCTGGGAAGGTCTGGTAAAAGCCCTATGGTGATTGCCTGATCAAGGTCCAGGTAACTTCCAAAGTTTCCGGCAAGTATCACCCTGTCCAGGTCTTCTATACCCATGCCCACTGACTCAAGAAGAGTCAGGTATCCGGCAAACATGGCGCCCTTTGCCCTTATCAGGTTCTCCACATCCGCCTCTGTAAACACGATGTCCTGTCCGGTTGCTGAAGATGCCTTTTCCACAACCACATATTCATAGCCGTCAGATCCAGGCCTTATGCGGTCAGAACCGAGGTCTCTCTTGAACTTGCCCTGCTGATCAAGGGCGCCAGAGGTAAAGAGCCCGGCAAGAAGACTTATGATCCCTGAGCCGCATATACCCTTTGCCTTCTTACCGCCGATTGTAAGCACCATTGGCTCAAAGGTTTCGGGATGGATGTGGACAACCTCAACAGCGCCGGTGGTAGCGCGCATTCCATGTTTTATGCCGCCACCCTCAAAAGCAGGGCCAGCCGAACAGGCAGCACACGCCATCCAGTCCTGATTCCCCAGGACTATCTCTCCGTTGGTGCCAATATCAATAAAAAGTGTCAGCTCAGGCTGATGATTAAGACCAACTCCAACAACTCCTGCCACAATATCGCCGCCAACATAACTTGCCACACATGGCGCCAGAAAAATCCGCACGTGTTCAGGGACTTTTATACCAAATTCTGCTGCCCTGACCGGCATGAACCTGCTTGCCACAGGCACATAGGGCTGTGCCCTGAGAAACCTGGTTTCAAGGCCAAGGAGAAAGTGGGTCATCACCGTATTTGCTGCAATGGTTATCAGGCTGAGATCATCAGACGATACTGAATTGGCATCCAGGAGTTCATTAATAAGTCCGTTCAGGCATGAGGCTATCTTTTCCTGCAGGACAAGAAGGCCATCGCCGCTTTTTGCAAATTCCATCCTTGAGATGACATCTTCGCCGTAACTTACCTGCGGGTTATAATTGGAGCGTTCATCTACTATTTTTTCAGATGTAAGATCAAGCAGTTGTGCAGAGACAGTGGTGGTTCCAATATCAAATGCTATGGCAAGGTGGTGTGAGAGACGATCTCCCGGTTCAACACGTATCAGCCTGCGGACCTCTGCCCTTTTCCCCTCCATTATGCTTGCAGTAACCTCCCACCCGGAGGTCCTGAGTGCATCAGGAAGTGTATAGAGCACCTGGCTGTCAACATCGAATGATATGCCCTGAAGAGGCCCCTGCCCCAACTCCCGTCTAAGCCGTGACAAATCGCTTTCATGGTCCTGCAGTGAAGGCTCAGGCAGGTTGAGCTTTATCTTGGACACTGCAGGATGAAGCCTCCACTTTACAGATGCACCGTGGGTACTGATCCATGAAACTGGCTTGGATGCCCCGGGCCTTGCCAGTGCCTTTCTGTCCATTTCCGATTCAACCGGAACACGGACAGTGCAGTCTGTCAAAGGAAATGTTGCACAGGCCTTCCAGCCACCATCAGGAAGTTCCTCACCCTTGACCTCGCCGGATTCAACGAAAATTCTGCACTTGTTGCACACCCCTGCACCACCGCATGAAGCATTAACATGCACGCCTATCTGCATTGCGGCTTTCAGCAGATTTTCATCCTGTGGTATCTCAATAGTGGAATTTGCAGGTAAGAAAGTTACTTTAGGCATATTTATCCTCGAGTGTCAGCATGATTGAATTCAAACCTGGATTGAGCGATTGTCGGATTTGCTGCAGATCCGCGAAAGAGGAATTCCCATAATAGTCGGCTATATGGGAATTCCTCTGGCAAAGGAGATGCAGTGAATCCGGCAATCCCGAAGGGTTTCAAAAGTTGAAGAGTATGATACATGTAACTCCTTTTAATATCGTATAAAATCATTTCATCAAACTTTTGAAACGCTCAATTCAGGTCAAAGAAATTACTCTGTTCAGCATGTTGGCAAAATTCCAGGCTGGCAAATTTCTGAGTAACTGTTCAGCGTATTGATATTATAAGGTTGATAATTGGTCTTGTTTTTCTGTTCCGGAGAACAATTTCTTGTTTTTCTAAGGCACGCTACGCCAAAATCGCGAAACTCGCTCGTGCCTCGCTCAGACAGGCGCGATTTTCATGGCTGCGCTTCCCCAAGAAAAACTACGAACTTCTTCAAAGTCACTCCAAAACAAGACCAATTATCACGCTGAATAAATACATTTCTGATTTATGTATTGTTAATCCCCTTAATATGCTTTCATAACACTGAACGGGCGTATTATCCATTCAAACATACTGGACGGAGTTTTCAAGATGCCATTGTGCCTGCAATGATCTGAGCACTGACAACCCTGTGATAGATACGTTGAATAAAAAGTGGCTTTCCTTTATGAGAATTAATACTGGAGGGGGAGTAGTTACACTACAGCAACAAAAAAGGCCTGAGGATTTCAGGAATCCACAGGCCTGGTTAGAGAGGAGTTTTTACATTCAAACTTTAAAAAAAACTATTTTGCAAATTTTTTCTCCTGCTTTGTTAAAATTTTTAATTGACCTTTATAATATTTAAGACACTTCTTAATAAATTTTTTTCTTCCCCAGGCAGTATGAATATTTGTTTTTTCAACCGGTGCATCCCAGCACGCCATTAGAATGAGGTTAAGCGGCAGGTTCATCTCTGCCAGGCACCTAATCTTGTTTTCGTAATACTCCATCTTAGCCCGGCAACTTATCCTCTTATTTTCCGAAACATGAGCTATAGGCATCTCTCTTGCTAATTGTGCAGACATAACATTCTCCTTTTTCAACCAAATTTTGCTCCGGAGCCCTCTCCCCCTGAAATTGACTACTTAACAAGGCTCCGTATTCTGTTTAACTGGATTTCAAAATTCACATTTGCAAACAGAATATTGCAACAGTCATGCCAATATTTGACAAACCTATGAACACTTTTTGCCAGCTTGTTTTTTCAAAAACCAGTCAAGTAAAAAAGCCGCTCTGCCGATTTAATAAATATGACACACTTGTCCTATAAACCGTTTTTTCTTGTCACATATGATAGCCAAAATTTGGTCTTGTCTAATCTTTGGCTGCAAACAGAACCGGCAAAGTAAAACCATGTCACTGAACTCTCCTGAAATGAAAAATGGAAAATACAAGATGAGTCAATCAGAACAGAGTGAAGCTACTGCGGTTCTGGTGAATTTTGATGTTCAGAAGAAACGTCAGGATTTAATAAAAAAAATTGAAGACCTGCCTCCTCTTCCTGCATCAGCACAACAGGTGCTTTCAATAGTCGCCAGTGATCCAAAGGATATCTCACGCCTGGAAGAGACCATCAGCCATGACATGAACCTCACCTCCCAGCTTCTGAAGGTTGCAAACAGTGCAGCCTACTATCCTGAGGCAAAAATCAACACGGTTCAGCGTGCCATTGTCTATCTTGGATTCTCTCAGGTGAGAAACATTGCCCTTAGCCTCAGCATGTCGTCGTTTCTGAGGCTGAAGAAAAAAAACAGACTGTTTGACCTGGAAAAATTCTGGATTCATTCCATAGCCACTGCCATGATAGCAAGGATCCTTGCCTTTGAACTTGATATGGATGAACCGGAAGTCTATTTCACTGCAGGGCTTTTGCACGACATCGGCCGAGCAGCCATGAATGCCTGTTTTCAGGAAGAGTTTAATAATGCAATCCGTTATGCGGAAGAAGAGGAACTCTCCCTGCTCGCTGCTGAAAGACACTTTGACATGCCCCATAACATGATTGGGGC
Organism: Deltaproteobacteria bacterium; assembly: GCA_015494395.1. GTDB lineage: Bacteria > Desulfobacterota > Dissulfuribacteria > Dissulfuribacterales > QOAL01 > S144-17. Next base: position 3,499 of record WGBG01000118.1, on the reverse strand, counting down.
CTGGCTTGTAAAAAACTGGAAGCTTCCTGCAATTTATGTAAGGGCAGTAGCTACTCACCATCTCTCAGTAAAAAACAGGAACACCAACAAGACCGGGGTACTGATTGGGCTTGCAGACCAGATCAGTCACAATATCGGCATGGGCTTTATGAATCCGCCCAGATCAAACAGGTATCAGCTTGCAAACTATCTGGGTATGTCCCCTGATCATATTGACGAAATAGAGGAGCAACTCGGCCAGATTGAGGAAATTGCACTTGCCATTGCCGATGGCTTTCACATGGATTAAGAAAACTGTATAGGCCAGTGGATTTTTTACAATAAAATTTACCTTTTTTCAGCAGGTTGCCATTACAAAAAAAATATAAAAAAGGTTCTTGACATCTTTGGAACATCTCTTTATATTTCCGGCACTTCTTGCGGGAATAACTCAGTGGTAGAGTGCAACCTTGCCAAGGTTGAAGTCGCGGGTTCAAATCCCGTTTCCCGCTCCAAGGCAATTCAAGGCAGTCTGCATCCAGGCTGCCTTTTTTGTTTACCCATGACAACATATCCTGATTCGAAGACCATGCTCCCTTTCCGGCCCTTCCTAAATATTTATCTAAATACCTTTCCTGATAACGTCTCTGGATATGCCAAAAATTTTAAATGTAAATCATTTTTTTTTATTTCCACGGTGCTCATTATTTCTGTACTTCTATTCGCCTCTAAAGACGTTACTGCTGCCTCTGATCACAGTACACGGGCTGTTACTTCCCATGTAACATCAACGGTCAGCGGTCAGGTTGACATGTGCCTGTCATGTCACAAAGAAAAACCGGACAGGGCCCATGGAAGGGATGTGCTTGGCTGTTTTGTCTGTCACAGGGGAAATCCCATTGCCGGGACAAAAGACCGTGCACACAGAGGCATGATAAAAAATCCCGGAGAGTTCAGCGTCGTATCACAAACCTGTGGTGTCTCAGGCTGTCATCCTGATGAGGTGGAAAGGACACGAAGATCCTTAATGGCAACCAACCGGGGTGTCATTAGTACACTTCGTTATTACTGGGGAGAAACATCTGACCGCAACGAGAACATCACTATAGATATTATCAAGAGAGAGCATATTAAAACTCCTGCTGTAGATTATTACAGAAAACTGTGTGGCACCTGCCACACTGGCATGGAAAAGGGTAAGTTTGAAGGCTTTCTGGCTGAAAAGGGTGGTGGATGCACTGCATGTCACGCAACAAAACCCAAGGTCAAGCATGCTGGAAAGGGTATTTATCATGTAAGAATGGTAAAAGCTGTACCCTCTGAACAATGTATCAGGTGTCATAACAGAAGTGGCAGAATTGGACTCACCTATCAGGGAAAATACGAATCAGAGGGATATGGAACACCCTATGATGAGGGTGAACTCTCCGGGAATTTACTTCAGGACGGTAGATTTGTCCAAAATCTGCCTCCGGATGTACATTACAGTAAGGCCAATATGGCCTGTGCAGACTGTCACACCCAGAAAGAGATTATGGGAGACGGCAAGAACCATGCTCACCTTGAGGAGCAACTTGAGGTTAGATGCACTACCTGCCATACAGATACTACAGAACTTAAAAAGCTTTCAGAAATTTCACAAATCCCGTACAGCTCCTGGAAACGTCAGATAAATAACAGCCCAGTGCCCAGGCTTAACATCAAAGGAAAAAATAGCCGCTACTTCCTTAAGAGGCTTGATGACAACAAGCTGTTAACCTTGAATCCTCCTTCAGAGCAATGTGTAAAGCCGGTGCATAAACGCGTTTCCTGCATCTCGTGTCACAGTACCTGGGTGCCCCAGTGTTATGGCTGCCATGTCCAATATGACAAGAGAGCAAGACAGCTTGACAAGATTGCCTTTAAAGAAACTCCAGGCAAATGGACAGAATTCAAGTCTTTTGTAAGATTTAATGCTCCACCTCTTGGCATTATTGAACAACAGAATCCCAAAGATAAAGTGCCCCTCACCGAAAACAGTAATGGTCAGGTGGTAATTCTCGTGCCCGGCTGACAGGATTTTATATCCTTTCTGGACGAAGGGGGCAGATGGCAGAAGGATTTTACAAGGCTTACCGTATCTACTATGAATCCACATTCCACTCAGAAATTGGGACGCACCTGTGAGTCGTGTCATATTGATACCAGGGCAGTAGGACTTGGCAGAGGAAGCGTCAAGTATATTAACGGGGACCTGAAATTTATCCCTGCTCTGTCCTCGTCTCCTGACATCACAGGACTTGATCATCCACTTGACGCCTTTGTTGACATTGACGGAAGGCCACTTGTACACACATCAAGGCCAGGACTCAGGACTTTTAACAGAGAAGAAATTAAACGCATTCTTTATGTTGGCTTGTGCCTGGAATGCCACGGAGATTTTAATGACAAAGTGATGAAAAACTGGAATCCTTCAAATCCACCTGAACCCTGTGTGAATATGAACTATAGATAAAAACAGGCTGAAGCTGTAAACTTTTGGTCTCACTTCAGCGTGATAAATGATCTTTTTTGGAGTGACTTTGAAGAATTAACATAAATTCGGTGAACATTTACAACTTGTGTATATAAGGGACAGTTCATGTCAGGAAAACATACCTTTCAAAAACAGGAAAGTAGCTGTGATAATATCCAGGTAGCTCAACAGGTTACCGATACGGCACGCGATGCCCTTAAACAGATTGTAGGGCAGAATCGCCTTCCATGGCCTGATATTTATACCAAAGAGTTCTGGAATGTAGCTCATATTAAAGGCTATGAAAATCTTCTTCTGAAACAACACGGCGAACTTGACAACGCCAGTGAAATGGCGGCTGAATTCCTTGACAAAACTGATGAAATACTTGGACATGTAAGTAACACAGTGAGCTCCTTTATCTCAGGTGCACGGGAACACACCGAGGTTATGGAGACAAGTATTGAAAATATCAAGAATCTTCCCACCTCTGACCAGCACATAACCAAGGAACTTGATGCAATTCTGGACAGTCACAAGGAACTTATCTACAAATCATCTGAGGTTGAGCATATCCTTGAGGAGAAGACCCGTATAATTACTGAACTTCAAAGCCAGCTCAGGCTCGACCCTCTCACAGGTCTCTTAAACAGGGAGGCCCTTAGGAAGGATATAAAAAAGGAAATTTCGCGGGCCCGCCGTTACAAATACCCCGTTTCCGTGTTTATGGCAGATATTGACCACTTCAAGAATGTTAATGATGTTTATGGTCATTTAGTGGGTGATTCAGTAATAACCATTACAGCAAAACTCATTCAGGAAGAGGTTCGGGAATCCGATTCGGTTTACAGGTATGGAGGAGAGGAGTTCATTGCAATACTGCCCCACATAGATGCTTCAAACGCAGAGCAGTGCGCCGAACGCATTCGGGACAAGATTGCCAAGTACCTCTTTGTTGACAAAAAGAATAATATCTCCATCTCCATTACAATCTCTGCGGGCATAACTGAGCTTGTTGAGGGAGAT
>WGBG01000117.1 GCA_015494395.1 Deltaproteobacteria bacterium | reverse complement strand
GAGCGATTGTCGGATTTGCTGCATATCCGCGAAAGGGGAATTCCCATAATAGTCGGCTATATGGGAATTCCACTGACAAAGGAGATGCAGTAAATACGGCAATCCCGAAGGGTTTCAAAACTGGAAAGTTATAATTGATATAACTCCTTTTTATTTTGCTGAAAAAACAATTTTCCAGATTTTGAAACGCTCAATTTAGGTATAATGTGAATGTCCTCAGGTCGCAGGATGGCAGTTCGTTTTCTTGAAATGACTGAAAAATATGTTATGAAATGCACCGGTTATGAGGGCCAATATTGAATATTGCAGGAGATGATTAATATGCATGACAATACAGCCGCTGTTTCAGATATAATAAACGATGGTTTTTTGAAAGAGCTGTTACCACCTGAAAAGACAGATGAATTTTTTGATGCCCTGTATGGCGGGGCAGAGGTAGGTGCCTTTGATATATCACTGCATTTTGCAGGTTTTGATGAAAAGCAACGGCTTTTACAGCTTGAGTTCCGACTTACCGAACGGCCTGGAAAGTGCATGGCGTGTAATCTTACCTATGGTCTCCCAGAGGTATTTTCCCGTCACCCCATTATAAACGCTGCCGGGATTGTTGATGCTGTTGTACAGGCACTTAATCCCAGATTTAAGGTCAGGGACTGGTCTATTGGCAGCACACAGACAGTCAGTTCCACAGTTAACGTCATACCTCTTTTCATTTCGCTTGAGGATGCTTAACTTTTAATAAGTTTCAGAAATCCTGTTCTGGGATTGAGTTTCGTGCCTGGTTAAAACTTTAAATGTGGTGAGTTCCGTCATATCCGTTTCTGCCAACAGTTGCTCTGGGTTTGGCTGCCAGGAAAAGTCCCGTTGACAAGGGGTTGATTATGAGCAAAAGAGTGCGTAAAGTGCTGGTTATAGATGATGAAACTTTTCTGCTCAACATGGTACACGATATGCTGGATGTGATTGGGTATGGGTGTGATGGTGCTACTGTGGGTGAAGACGGAGTGGAAAAGTATAAAAGTGCAATGGATAGCGGTGAGCTTTACTGTGCAGTGATTGTGGACCTTACTCTTCCTCAGGGGATGAGTGGCTCTGAGGTGGCAAAAAAGATAAAAGAAATTGATCCTGATGCTTCACTCATAGTTTCAAGTGGGTTTTCAAACGAATCTGTCATGGCAACATATGAAAAATTCGGTTTTACAGCCGCTTTGCCCAAGCCATATACCATGGACGCCCTTAAAGAGGTTGTTGATGGTATATGTGACAGCGCGGTGTCATGTGCCAGTTAAAAACTGGTCTTGAATCCGCAAGTACACTGTGTTAAATAGATTCTCACATTTTTTGTCGGGGCGTAGCGCAGTCTGGCAGCGCATCTGCTTTGGGAGCAGAGGGCCGGGGGTTCAAATCCCTCCGCCCCGACCATTTCTTTTTTCACCCCTCTTTTTATATTCCGTCAAAATTTGCCCTGTGGGTTGCTCCGCAATACAATTTTTTCTCCTGCAGGTTCATAAACCAGGATGCCATACTGGATTTGCTATTTGACGCAGGCATCTTGGCAATCATGTTTGGCCACGAATAATCCAGTTTGTAAGTATTAAGTGTATTTAGCCAATGAGGTTGGTAAATAACCTTGTTTTCCCGTTCCAGCAAACAATTTCTTGTTTTTCTAAGGCTTGCTGCTTGCTCCGCCAAAATCGCTCGTACCTCTCTCATACAGACGCGATTTTTATGGCTGCATTTTGCCAAGAAAAACTACGAAATTGTTCAAAATCACTCCAAAACAAGACCATTGACTCGCTTTACCTTCATTACCGCATAACATGTTGAACAGTTACAAACTTTCATGCTATGGTTAAAATTATGCCCTCTAAAGTAGCTTTTAAGATGACCCCCAAGGAGTTTGAGAGGTATCAACCGTATGCTGGAAGTAACCGGCGGCCAGTTACCGAACAGGTAACCTCTGAAGCATGGAAGGTTGCAAAACAGATTGCTGATGGGTTGTACAAAAAATTTGGTGCAGACAAAGTTATGCTGTATGGCTCCCTGGCAAGAGGAGATTTTACAGCCTGGTCTGATATAGATATTGCTGTCTGGGGGATACCTGCTGCTGTTTTTTATCGTGCAGTGGCATTTGTAACCGGCGTCAGTGACAAGTGGGAAATAGATGTTGTTGATGGAGCAGATTGTCAGGGGAATTTGCTGGCCTTAATTTTAGAGGAAGGGATTGTTTTATGAGCCATGGCGGAAAAGTTCTGTCTTCAAGAATACTGAGAGAGCTGGATCATATTAAGACCGTTGTGAAAAGAGCTATTCATGGCTTTGATGCTGCAAAAAGAAATCAGGATAATCTCTACCTTGATGCCGTTGCGCTGAACCTGCACGTTTTTTATTCGGCCACGGAACGAATTTTTGAAAAAATTGCTAAGGATATTGATGAATCCGTTCCCACTGGAGCCAACTGGCATCGTGAATTACTGGACCAGATGGTTTTAGAGATTGACGGAATCCGGCCGGCAGTGCTGTCGGCTGAATTAAAGGAAGAGTTGGAAGACTATCGTGGTTTTCGTCATGTTGTCCGAAATGTATATACTTTTCATCTTAATCCAGACAAACTTGCCGTTTTGATTGCAGGTTTGCCTTCTGTAATGGATAGGCTCGACGAAGAATTAACTGGTTTCGCGAGATTTTTGGAGCATCATTAAAATAGGAATAAATGTTCCCCTAGATTGAGCGATTGTCGTATTTGTATCCTTATATTCCGTCAAAATTTGCCCTGTGGGTAGAGCCGCAGTAAAGTTTCCTCTCCTGCAGGTTCATAAACCAGGATGCCATACTGGATTTGGTCTTGGGAAATGGCAGCCTGGTAATCATGTTTGGCCACGAATAAAATTCCCGATACAGGCGCAGGACATTTTCTTCTAGTTCCCTTGGTGAATAGTTGGCAGGATAGATCTCTGCAATGATTCCAGGCCATCGTCCCATGTTGTACGGGTCTATGAGCCTTCCTTCTGCCAGATACTGATCATAAATTGCTGTGCCCTTATGCGGGGAGAATACGTTGAAGAACGCAACGTGTACTTTGTTTCTGAGCAGAAAATCAAGTGTGATGTCAAAATCCTCCAACGTGTCGGTATCCCAGCCAAAAATGAGGTTAAAGGAGAAGCTTACATCAAGCCTGTTCAAGATAGCAGCCACTTCAGCAATCCTGTCAGCAGGGGTGGTCTTCTTGTTCATGTCTTTAAGGGTGGCAGCGCTTATGCTCTCTACCCCCATATTGATATGAAGCAGCCCGCTTCGCCTAGCAAGGCTCATAAGCTCGGCATCAAGGCAGCGATGGACGTTCCAAAGGGTTGACCACCTTATTTTAAGGGGGATAAGCGCCTCCATCAGCTCCATGGTCCGGGAGCGTTTGCCAACAAAGGTGCTGTCTGCAAAGAATATCTGTTTGCAGCCTGTTGCCTTTATCTCCTCCACCACCTCCTCCACTGGCCGCATGCGGTATTTTTCACCCAGGTGAAAGCGTTCAGCACAGAAATGGCACCTGTAGGGACAGCCCCGTGTTGTCTGGACAGCATAGGTGGGAATCCTTGAGATTGTGGATTTGTCCAGCAGGTCATAGCGCGGAAAAGGCAGGTTTTTTAAATTGTGGTAGCGGTAAGACCTGTATCTCTTTTTAAGCCTTCCTGCAGCAGCATCCCGGACGATCTCCGCAACTATGTCCTCGCCCTCGCCAATGGCTATTGCGTCTGCATGGCGAAGCGCTTCATCACCGTAAAAAGTGCAATGTGGCCCCCCTATAACCACAGGAATTCCGCGTTGCCTGTATTGGGCAGCTATGTCGTACACCCTGAAGGAGGTGAGGATAGTGGAGGTTATCAGTACAAGGTCATACTTTTTTGAAAAGTCCAAATCCTGGGTCTGTTCATCAGTAAGGGTGATTTTTGCCTCCCGGGGACACAGGGCTGCAAGATAGGGCAGTGTCAGAGGGACAAGGGCCCGTCTGGAGGATTTATAGAGTCTTCGATCAAAATGGCCTGCAAAGTGGGTTGGCTGAATAATGTGAATATGCATAAAAAACCTTGCCTAATAATTAAGATGGTATTATTCTTATTTCAGCTTATATAAATTATGTTTTTTTAATTGAAAGAGAGGTTTTTAGCAATGAAAAGAGTTGTACAAGCACTGTTGGTTATTGGAGTGGCTGCGGTTTCGTCCATTGTTTTTGCAACTGCCGGTCCTGAGACCATTAATTTGAAAGAAAAGTTCAATGTCCAGGGGAACAAGGCAGCAGTTATCTTCCCTCACCATAAACACCAGGAGAAACTCGCCTGTACCAAGTGTCACCCTACAGATACCGGTGGTCCCCTAAAGGTTGAGATTAAAAAGACCAAGGGGTTTGGCAATGATTTTCATAAGCAGTTCTGCTGGCCATGCCATGTTGAGATGAAAGTACCCAAGGGCAAGAGCTGCGGAACCTGTCACAAGTAAAGTTTAAACCTAGATTGAGCGATTGTCGGATTTGCTGCAGATCTGCGAAAGAGGAATTTTCATAATAGTCAGCTATATGGAAATTCCTCTGACAAAGGAGATACAGTAAATACGGCAATCCCGAAGGGTTTCAAAACTGGAAAGCTATGATCGACATAACTCCTTTTAATTTCGTTGAAAAAACAATTTTCCAGATTTTGAAACGCTCAATCTGGGTTAAATATATCTGTTCAGTGTAGTAAATGGTCTTGTTTAGGAGCGACTCTGAAGAATTTCGTAATTTTTCTTGGTGAAGCGCAGCCATAAAATCGCGTCTGTTTGGGCGAGGGACCAGCGAGTTTCGCGATTTTGGCGGAGCAAGCCGTAGAAAAACAAGAAATTATTCACCGGAACGGAAAAACAGGACCATTTACGAACCATACTGTTAATACGCTGAACAGTTACGTTTTAATAAACATATGTCATCTGCAAGAACCGGATGGCAATCATTACAAGGAGGTAAATTATGTCTGACATGCAAGCCTATGAATGTCCATGTGGTTATATCTATGATCCAAAAGAGGGTGATATAGATAACGGTATAGAACCTGGTACTCCCTTTAAGGACCTGCCGGATGACTGGGTGTGCCCCAAGTGCGGTGCTGAGAAGGACGCCTTTTACCCGGCAGACTAATCACGCACGCAGAGTTTCCAGGCCTTCTGGTTTATTTCCAGGAGGCCTGGGAAGTTGATTTTAAGTGAATTTCTGCCTCAAACGGAAAGCGACCCTTTTGATCATGATTTGGGTGCAGCAGCCGCTGTGAGAATTGCCTGGGCTGCAACCTGGCCGTCAACAAAGGCCTTACCCTCCATCTTCCATATCTGGCGCTTGCGTTTCAGGTGTACAAGATGCATGTCAAGCCTGTCCCCGGGAACAACCTGGCGTCTGAACTTTACATTATCCATTCCTGCAAAAACCATTAACTGGTCCTTCAGCTCCTCCTCAGCTGTCCCTACGGCAAACAGTATCCCTATCTGAGCCATAGCTTCAAGTATCAGAACACCTGGCATGATTGGCTCGTCAGGAAAATGTCCCTGGAAAAATGGCTCATTGATAGATACGTTTTTGTATCCTTTTATGTACTCACCGGGTTTTAGCTCGGTTACCCTGTCCACAAGGAGAAAGGGATACCTGTGCGGCAGTATACTCTTTATTTTTTCTATGCCATAACCATTATCTGACATTTTATTGATTCCCCTTTGGAGTTTTTTATGATGACAACCTTTTTCACAACAGGTCAAGCCTGGGTTGAGCGATCCATGAGTTTTTGTATTGCCTTTTTGACAGACCGGAACTCCTTCGCAATCTCCGGCAGACGCCTGAAGTTGGTAACTGCCCTAAGCCATGTGGCATGGGGGATGGCTGGAATGCCTGAGACCTGGCTTCCTGGTTCAAGGCTGTGTGAAACACCTGATTTTGCCCCTACCATTGAGCCATCACCAATTTCAATATGCCCAACCACACCCACCTGACCGGCAAGGACCACACCGTTTCCAACCTTTGTGCTCCCGGAAATTCCCACCTGGCTTACAATGATGGATGAGTGGCCAACTTCCACATTGTGGGCAATCATCACCAGATTGTCTATCTTGGTTCCACTCTTTATTCTGGTTTCCCCCAGTGCAGCACGGTCAATGGTGGAGTTTGCCCCTATCTCAACATCATCTTCAATGACCACAGTGCCGGTATGGACGATTTTTTCATGCCGGTTCCCGTTTCTGGCATATCCAAATCCATCTGCACCAATAACACACCCTGCATGTATCCGTACATTCTTGCCAATGGAGCAGTTGTCATATACCACCACATTGGGAAACAGGGTGGTCCCTTCTCCTATCCTGACATTTTTGCCTAGGACAACACCTGGATGGATGGTAACATATTTGTTGATGGTGCAGCCTGATCCGATAACAGCACCGGGCATAATGGTAACATCCTGGGATATGCTGCTCTCGCCCACAATGGCTTCATGGCTGATACCGGCGGGTTCAAATCCTCCGGCATTGAATCTCTGGGAGGCAAGGGCGTAGCCAAGGTATGGATCCTTGACCCTTATTGACGGCCTGTCAAAATCTTCCGGCCAGATTTCAGGCAGAATGAATGCCGATGCCCTGCTGTTACGGACATCATCTATGTATTTGAGGTTAACAGCAAAGCTTAACTGTCCGTTTTCTGCCTCTTTAAGCGACTGCAGGCCGGAAAGTTCAAGGTCTTCAGGACCTTCAAGCTGTCCGTGTATAATGTTTGCCAGTTCTCCCAGTGTTACCTTCATCAGAATGAACCGCCCATCTTGAACTCCCAGTTGGTCTTGTCGTCCCCCTCTTCCCTGTCCAGGTTATAACCCCATTCAACCCGCAAGGGACCCATGGGAGAGAGCCATCTCACACCGGCACCAACTGTCTTTTTGAGCTTGTCGAAATTATATGCAGAATCCTTGTCCCAGGCGTTTCCGGCATCCACAAAAACAACTCCGTTAAGCCCCATGTCCTTGATCAGCGGGAAGATTGTCTCTATCTGGGTATAGAACATGCTGTGACCGCCGATACGTTCATCAGTATCCGGGTCAATGGGACTGACCCTGCCCCATTTGTAGCCTCGAATAGAGTCAATGCCTCCAAGGAAGAATTTTTCCCAGACAGGCAGCTTGCCGCCATTACCCTCAAAGACATAGCCAGTACCTGTCCTTATATGACCGGTAAATTCCCAGAACAGCGGGTGATAATAACTGACGGTGGCCTCTGTCTTGACAAAAGATGCATCGCCTCCAAGGAAACCACCGGCGTACTGGAGGTAAATTGTATTCTGCCAGCCGTGAGTAGGATTGAAAAAGGCATTCCTGGAGTCGTATGACAGACCCGCCCGGACTGCCCTGGTCTCTTTTATGTCCTGGGAGTCCTTGATGACCTGGGATGTGTAGTCACCAATATCAGTCATGTCCGTATAGTCCCACTTGCCACCAAAAAATGCCGACAGGTTGTCTGTAAGCGGGTATCCAAACCGTAGGGCACCGCCAGTGCTCTTTTTAGTGTAATCAGTGTACTCCTGCCTCCAGTTGTAGGCATCAATACCCATGGAGAGCCTTGTATCCATGAAATAGGGCTCATAAAACCCAAGAGAGAAACGGGCAGTCTGTGCGCCGAACATGCCCTTGAAGTTTACTGTCTGACCTTTACCCAGGAAGTTCCTCTGGCTGATCTCACCCATTACAATCAGCTTGTCAACCGAGCTGTAGCCTGCACCTATGCTGAAGGTTCCGGTCTGCCGCTCTTTTACCTTTACCTCAAGGTTCATGTGTTGGTTGTCGCTTCCCTTTGTGGTGTTCAGGTTGACATCTTCAAAGTAGCCGAGCTTGTTCAGCCGGTCCTTGCTCCTTTTAAGACCTGTGGCAGAAAAGGGCTCAAGCTCGTTTACCCTGAGTTCTCTCCTTATTACCTTGTCACGGGTAATGGTGTTGCCGGCAATGCTGATACGTTCAAACGTAACCAGGGGACCCTTGTCGACAACCAGCTTGATGTTGACCTTCTTCTCATTGGGGTCTTTGGTGATTACTGGCTGTATGTCTGCATGTGCATAGCCGTTATCAGCAAACATATCGGTAAGTTTCAGTATGTCTTTGCGCAGCACCTCCTGGCTGAAGGCGTCTTCGTCCTTGATCTTCATGTTTGAGAGAAGGATGTCCTTATCCTTGAAGAAATCCTGCTCGATGTCTATGTTTCCAACCTTGTACTCTTCCCCCTCCTGTACAGGTATTGTGATGTAGAGATTGGTTCCCTTCCTTACAACCTTGGGCTGCCCCACCCGGGCATCAACATAGCCGTGATTGTGATAAAACGCGGTTATCCTGCCGGCATCCCTTTCAAGGGCATCCCATTTCAGCACGCCGGCATCACCTTTGATCATTGCCATGACATTACGGAGGCTTGGGGTCCACCAGGGTTTTTTCTCAGTTACCTCCATGATGCTTTTAAGTTCATCATCCGAGAATGCCTTGTTGCCCTCTATGTTGATCTCTTTGATAAAGACCTCTTCTCCCTCGGAGATTTCAAATACCACGTCTGCTGCCTGATCAGAGACGCGTTCAAGGGATACTGTGACAGTTGTGCCTGTGTAACCCTTGTCCGAGTACATTGCCTCGATCTTCTGGGCAGCCTCCTGCAGGCTCTTGTCCCGTACTACTGTGTAGGGTTTAAGGTTCAGTACCTCCATTATGTCCTTGGTGTCTATGTTTTCATTTCCCTTTATGATGATTTTTCTGATAGCCGGTTTTTCCCTGACCATGAATGTGACTGTACGGCCATTGGCATCATCGTGCACATCAACTTCAACATCATCAAAGTAACCCATGGAAAATATATTTTTTATGTCCTCTGATATCTGTTTGGGATCGTACATCTCACCCTTTGATGTGCCAATATGCTCGAGAATTGCATCTGTGCCTACGCGCCGGTTTCCTTCAACGCGTACCGCTGCCACCATGTAGGGGGAGAGAAATATCTTGTGGAGCCTGTCTGCCATTATGCGGCACAAGCCTTCAAGTTTATCTGCAGGACCCTGGGTAAATACAACTTTTGGTGTTTCTCCGGCAAGGGCGGTGTTTACAACACGCAGGTCAATACTCATCTGGCTTCCAAGCCTGGTGACACTGCCATAAACAGCCCACTGCATGTCATGGTCTTGGGCTATTCTCATGGCTTCTTCAGGTGAATTTATCTTATCTGATATAACAATTACATGATCACCGTTGGATACAAGGCCAGCCTCAAGTTCGTTTGCGACCTGCAGGGCAGTGTCTTCAAGATGTTCAGGCCCATAAAATACAGGCCGTGCAAGTAAAACTTCGCTGGGCGGAAAATCCCTGCCATAGCTTGTTGCATAAAAACAGAGGCAGAACGATAACATTAAGAGATATATCAAGTGTTTTTTATAATTAAACATTTTTTTGTCTTGGCAACTGTTCAGTATTTTTTCAGGAGGGCGGCAAATGCCTCCATGAACTTATGCTGAACAGATACTTGTTTTAAGCAGGTGCGTTAATTCAAATAGCCCGCTGTCATACCGTTGGACTGATTTTATACATGAACAGCCCCTACACCAAAACGGACCAGCTCATCACTGGAGAGTTCAACAGCAGTCCCATCCGTTATGCCTATGCAGCGATCCATTTTGCGGGCAAGTGTGAGGTTGTGAGTTACCACAATGATAGTGGTACCATACTCCCTGTTCAGGGTGAAAAGCAATTTGGCCACCTGTTCTCCTGTCTTTTCATCAAGGTTGCCGGTTGGCTCATCGGCAAGCAGCAGCCCAGGGCGCTGCACCATTGCCCTTGCCAGAGCCACCCGCTGCTGCTCCCCTCCGGAAAGCTGCCCGACCCTGTGATTCTCCCTGTTGGAAAGCCCCAGGTACTCCAGTATGTCAGCTGCCCTTGACCTGGCTTCAGCAGAGGAGATGCCCGCTACGAGACACGGCATCATCACGTTTTCAATAGCGGAAAATTCAGGAAGAAGATGATGGAACTGGAAAACAAACCCCAGCTGGGCATTGCGGTACTGGGAAAGTTTGGAGTCAGGCCAGGTAAATACGTTCTCGCCGTTGTGCAGTACCTCCCCGGCCCCGGGCCTGTCAAGGGTTCCAATAATGTGAAGAAAGGTGGTCTTGCCAACGCCTGAGGCACCAACCACTCCAACCACCTCAGCCTTGTTGACAGTGACAGAAAGTCCCTTAAGTACGTCTATACGGCTGCCGTCGGTGGTGTAGCTTTTTTCCAGCCCTCTTATTTCAAGAACAGGTTTATCTTCTGACAGGTGCTCTCCCCCCTTAGGTATTCAAATAGCGTTACTTCCCTGCAGTTAGCGAAACGCTGAATAGTCAGGAAATTGTAAAAAGAGATACCAAAAAAAGGGGGGGCAAGCAAGCAATAAACTGTAGTTGGGTGCAGTGGCAGCCAGTGTTCATACATTATCTGGCATCAAGGCAAGGCTATGCCCTGATTTGGCTAAGAGAAGTGCAAGTGAAAAAATCAGGCGAACATGATTCGAACTATGAACCAGCTTATCATTATGCCGCAAACAATGAGTCGATATGTCATGGTAAAGAGAAATCCCACAAATGAGCCGGCCCCGGATTTCAACGCCTGTTTTATGGCGTTTCCTGCAAAAAGATCGCCGATGATTGCCCCGGCAAGAGGTCCGGCGATGATTCCGATAGGCCCCATTACAAACACGGCCAGAGAGCCAAGCGCTGCACCTATTGCCGCAGCCCTGGAGCCTCCGAACTTCTTAACTCCCCACATGGTAATCAGATAGTCCGCTATGTAGGAGGATGCGGCCATAAGCCCCTGGATGACCAGGAATGTAATAGAGAGGTGGTTTGCCGGATCCAGCAAATAATAGACAAACATTCCTGCCCAGACAAGAGCAACGCCAGGAAGTGCCGGAAAAACCGAGCCTGCCAGCCCTGCAATCATAAGGGGCATTGAAAGTCCGTATAGTAGAATCGAATGGTCCATTAAACTGATTGTTATCCTAAAATGGTCAAAAGCTCAAGGCTCAAAGTCAAAAGCTTAAAGGAAAAGAAAGCATGATTGTTTGTTTTCATCTTCTGGCTTTGAGTCTCTCCATGTGGGTGACCAATGCGTACCGTCAGGAGTTGTTTCATTTCAGTTTCTGCCGTGATGCAAGCCTGGCTGCAACATTACGGGCCGGGTTCGCCGTATCGCCTCCGGATGCAGTGGAAAGTTTTCCAAGTCTGGTGGTAATATCGGGTCCCATGGCATTTGAAAATGGAGTCCACAGTGGATACTTTATACCAGCAATGTTGTGCATTACCCATGCCTGTACGCACAGGAAGAATACAGATATTCCTATCATTACAATGCTCAAGGGGCCATGCATGAGTCCAAGCCCTGCAATAAGCGTGGTTGAGGCAGCTGGTGGGTGTACTATGCCTGTAAACGACATGAACACGCCGCAGGTACCCAGCGCCAGGGCTGCTGTTACGATTTTGCATGGTTCTGTGATTTCGGCACTTGCCGACTCAGGCATGAAGTGTAGCAGCAGGGCATGGCATGTCCAGCCGATTCCTGCTCCCATAAGGTGTGACAGGATTGTGTTACGTGGGGCAGACATAGGTGATGAGGGAGCGTAAAATAGCAGGAAAATAGTGGGGCCAAGTGAGGGGAAGATAAGGGGCCATGAGGTAAGGTGAGCTGCAATTCCCAGGATACACATGCTGACTGTGGAGTGCAGAAAGATGTTCAGGGCATTCAAGGTGCGGATGTCTGTGCGGGAGGCAAGATACCAGAATTTTGCCCTGTCAAGCCTTCCCAGCCACCAAAGCAGCGCTTCTATCAGCTTTTCAAATTTTTTTTCTTTCAATTTTTTCACTTAAGGTGTTATCTTTTTGGTGGTTTTCAGGTCTCAGTCAGGAAATTTGCTACGCCGAATTACGATTTGCCTACTCAAGAACGGTAGCATGTCAACAGTTCAGTTTGTCAGGCAGTTTTAAGAGATTATGTAATGCTTGAGTGATACAATGGGTTTTCTGCAAAAGATAAGACGTAATGCCATTATTGCCACCGGGGATTTTGAACAGATTTTTGGTGAATTTACCTTGCCTCCATGCCCGGAAGTGGTTCTCAGGCTCACTGAAGCCGTTCAGGATCCTGATGTATTTATCGATCATGTGGTGCAAATCCTTGAAACCGATCCTGCGCTCACCAGCCTTATCCTCAAAACTGTAAATTCAGCAATATATGGACTGCCGGGAAAGGTCAGCAGTGTCTCCAAGGCTGTTTCAATGATCGGGCTTAAGGAGATTGAAAATATTGCCCTTGGCTATGCACTTAAAAGTGCCATAAAAGACCCGGGGCTTGAGCATTTTGATTTCAGTATATTCTGGACAGATTCTCTCTACCGGGCGCTTTTTGCCAAGTATGCTGCAAATGCACTTGATGTTGAGGCTGAAGAGGCATTTGCCGCAGGGCTTCTTCAGGATATGGCAATCCCGGTGCTACTGACGGAGTGGTTTGATGTGTACAAACCGGTGTATGACAAATGGAGCTCTTCAGAACAGTCCATACATGAGGTTGAAACCCAGAGACTTTCATGGAATCACTGCCAGGCAGCAGCATGGATTGCAGGTCAGTGGGGCCTTCCGGACCTCATGGTCTGCTGTACCGGTCTTCATTCTGCATCGCTTGATGAGATAAGAGAGCTTGAGCTTGACCAGACCGCCGTAACCCCAGTCGCCCTGTCGTCAGTTGCCACCCAGGCATTCAGGAGCAGTGAAAGGGCAAGGAAGCTTGTACTGAACTGCAGTGAGGCGGGCATTGAAAAGGACCGGCTCTTTTCAATACTTGGGGATGTTGAAGAACAGCTTGAAAATATGGCTGTTACCCTTGATATAAATCCTGTGGAGCGGCAGTCTCTGATGGAGATTATTAAGGAGGCACAGGAGGAATAAGGTCTGTAGCTAGATCAGATTAAATGGAGATGAGCATAAAAAAGGGGCAGAAAATTCTGCCCCTTCAAATTTTAACTGCAGGGTGTAAGGCCCACCCATGCATGAGTTTATTTGTTAACGCCGTACCACAGTACCGGGAACACGGATGTCCTCAACCAGGTGCTGGATGTGTTCTGGCGGCTCTGCTGTAACGCTTGACACTATAAATGCAACAATGAAGTTTACAATTGCACCTACTGTTCCAAATGCCTCCGGGGCAATTCCAAGGAACCAGTGTGCAGCATCATTGGGTGCCATATTGGTTCCGGGGAAGAAGAACCAGCCTTTGAACCAGAATATGTAAACAAGTGTTACGCCAAGTCCGGCAAGCATACCGCACACAGCGCCGATGTTGTTGATCCTCTTGACAAAGATACCCATCATCAGTGCGGGGAATATTGAGGATGCTGCAAGGCCGAATGCCAGTGCAACAACCTGTGCGGCAAATCCCGGAGGATGGAGTCCGAAGTATCCGGCTACCAGAATTGAACCTGCCATTGCAATACGGCCGGCAAGCAGCTCAGCCTTGTCGCTCATGTCAGGCATGGCAATGCCCTTGAGCAGGTCGTGTGAAATGGATGATGATATTGCCAGCAGGAGTCCTGCTGCTGTTGACAGTGCTGCAGCGATACCACCGGCTGCAACAAGTGCGATTACCCAGTTGGGCAGGTTTGCAATTTCAGGGTTGGCAAGAACCATGATATCCCTGTCAACCTTTACCATCTCATTCTCAAGTCCCTTGTATTTGGGACCAACGTACTGGATTCTGCCGTCATTGTTCTTGTCTTCAAACTTCAGCAGACCAGTCTTTTCCCAGTTGCGGAACCAGCTTGGGCGTTCATCGTACTTGAGCCACTCACCGGCATGGGCGCCTGTTGTGGGGCGGATGGTCTCCATGAGGTTCATCCTTGCCATGGCACCAACTGCCGGGGCTGTGGTGTAGAGGATTGCAATAAATACCAGTGACCAGCCAACGGATGAACGGGCGTCCTTGACCTTGGGAACTGTAAAGAACCTGGTGATAACGTGGGGCAGCCCTGCAGTACCAATCATCAGTGACATGGTGTAGAGGAAGATGTTGAGCATGCCGCCGTTTCGTACGGTGTACTGGTTAAAGCCCAGCTCAACCAGTGTCTTGTCCAGCTTGTCCAGCAGGTAGATGTTGCTGCCATCGCTCATTGTGGCACCAAGTCCGATCTGCGGGAAGATATGGCCTGTAAGGTGAAGAGAGATGAAGATTGCAGGCACTGTGTAGGCAAAGATCAGCACGCAGTACTGGGCGATCTGGGTATAGGTAACGCCCTTCATGCCGCCGAGAACAGCGTAGATGAACACGATAACCATACCTACCAGCAGGCCCATCTCAAAGGGAAGCTCCAGGAACCTGGAGAATGCAACACCAATACCCTTCATCTGGCCGATAACGTAAGTAAGAGAGGCTGTTATCAGGCAGATAACCGCAACCACCCTTGCAATGTTGGAGTAGTAGCGGTCTCCGATGAATTCGGGAACGGTGAATTTGCCGTACTTCCTGAGGTAAGGGGCAAGAAGCATTGCCAGCAGGCAGTAGCCGCCTGTCCAGCCCATAAGGAACACAGAGGCATCGTATCCCTTGAAGGCGATGAGACCTGCCATTGAGATAAATGATGCAGCGCTCATCCAGTCGGCGCCGGTTGCCATACCGTTAAGCACAGGGTGTACACCCTTGCCTGCAACATAAAACTCACCGGTGCTTGATGCACGTGACTTGATAGCAATAAAGATGTAGAGGGCAAAAGTAGCGCCCACTACAAGAAAGGTCATGGTTTGAAGGCTCATGTTATATCTCCTCTCCCTTAGTCTTCATGGACGTTGAATTTTTTGTCTATGACATTCATCCTGGCTGCATAGAAGAAAATCAGGGCAACGAATGTGTAGATTGAGCCCTGCTGGGCAAACCAGAAGCCAAGTTTGTAACCGCCAAGGCGAATGGTGTTGAGCTGGTCAACAAGCAGAATGCCGAAGACATAGGAAACTACAAACCAGATCACGAGACAAATCGTAACCAGTTGCAGATTTGCTTTCCAGTAAGCATTCCTGTCATTTTGTGTGTTCATAATATCCTCCCTAATCTATTAAAATTTCCTGCACACGCAGCGTCCGGGGCTGAGCCCCTGACATCGCATAATATCTTGGAAACAATACACTTTTATAAAATATTCCGGCATTCACAAGGAACCCGGAAACAGTGCCAAATCGGTTTTATGGCACCGTGCTGCTCAAACTGATTTTTACATCAGGTGCCAGATTCGACCGGCCTGATAAAGCTGTTTCAGTGTCTGAATTCCTCCTTTCTTCATTTTTTTTATCAAATATAGAAAGAGATATGCTGTCTGCATTGCATCTTCAAGGGCATCATGGGGTTTAAAGCGGGGCAGGTTGAATCTTTCTGTAAGGTCCTCCAGCCTGTATGAAACAGACTGGTCTGTGTGACCGTAGTCGAAACTCCGTTGCCCCTCTATGTATCCCCTTGCAAGGCGCATGGTATCTACACTGGGGTTCTGGATGTAGCCTCCCAGCGCCTTTTTGCAAGCCTTGTTAAGGAAAAACATATCTATTCCTACAAAATGTCCTACAAGCAGGGCGTTTCCGCAAAAGTCGATGAAGTCGGGCAGTACCTCTGCTGCCTCCCTGGCGTCTCTGAGTTGATCAGGGGTTATGCGGTGAATCAGCGTGGAGTCTGTGGAATCCAGCTTTGCCGGCCTGATAAGCTCGTGAAACGCACTGCTTAATTCTAAGTGAAGGTTTCGTATCTTAACAGCCCCTATGGAGATTATCTCATCTTTTCTCTTGTTGAGCCCTGTAAGTTCTGTGTCAAAGACAACAAAATCATAATGGCTCAGGGGGCGGGACTGGTCAAAATCAGCAAACAGCTCCCTGTTTTTAAGTATTGCCTCATGGGGCTTACGGAATACCCCGGCAAATAACTCCCGGAACCACCTCATGATTTCAGATGGCAGGGAATATGGATTTCAGCACACCCTGAAGCCGCTCTATAACAGCAAATGCATCTTTAAGCATCTGTTTTTCAAGGTCGCTAAGCTTGCCAGGATCAATATAGTTATCCGGCTGTATGCCTGCTTCAAGCTGGCCAAGCTGATGGACAAAGCGCATCTGCATCTGCAGTTCATAGGCATCAGTTGCCATTGAGCAGAGTTCTTCTGCAATATGGCCCTTGTCTGCCAGCGCCTGCAGCCGGGATATGGTGTTGGTTTCCCGTATGCCGTGCTTCAGGGAGAGTATGCGGGCAAAGTTTACAATGGGGGTAAGCCCCTTGTGTTTAATATCCAGTTTGTTTTTGTGCTCTCCGTTCTTTTCAACAATGAAGTTCTTGAAGAAGGAGAGAGGAACACGCCTGGACAGATAGTCCCTTGCCATGTGGAGCATGTATATCTGCTGTCTTTCACTGCGCTCCACTATGTGGTCCCTGAGTTTTTCCGCCATTGAGGCATCACCGAATCCTGAACGGAAGTCAAAGAAGATGGATGCGTGCAGCACCTCCAGGGGCTCAGGGGAGTCTATCCAGTGGTCAAAATATCCCTCCCACTTGGGGTAAGGGGCGCGCCACTTGGGGTTTGATGCCATGACATCGCCGGGACACCTTGGATAGCCGCAGTTTTCCAGGTGTTCAATGGCTGTCTCAGCAAACTCCCTGAAATACTCCTCTGCCTGCGCTGCCAGGTGTTCGTTCTCAGGGGTGACATAAACAAGGGCATTGTCCTGGTCTGTCCTGAAGGTCTGTTCCTTTCTGCCCTCACTGCCAAGAAGGAGCCAGCAGAACTGGACAGGCGGAGTCCCCATCTTGTCCATAAGAAGGGTAAGCAGACGTTCAAGGATGTGGTCATTGAGAATGGTGATCATACGGGTGATGTTATTCGCCTTTGCACCTTCCTCAATGAGTGTCCTTACAACCAGGGGTACTTTTTGTGAGAGAGGATACAGGCCCTCAATGGTGCGCTGTGCAACAATCTCCCTGAACAGGTAAAGCGGTGAGCTGCCTTGTAATACCATGATGTCATGGGCTGTGATTACCCCTATGATCCTGCCATCATCTTCCACTGCCAGATGGTGGATCTGGTGTTTCATCATGGTTAGCAGCGCATCAAAACAGACTGCATTGGCATTTATGGTGGCAACAGGGCTTGTCATGATGTCGCTTACCGGAGTGGAAAGCTCTCTGCCCTCTGCAACCACCTTTGTCCTCAGGTCCTTGTCTGTGACAATCCCTGTTTCTGAACCGGCGTTGACAAGCAGTGAACCGATGTGCAGATCAGCCATGCGGCGTGCAGCATCCTGCACCGGCCTTGATGCATCAATGAATTCAGGTTCTTTCTTGATTACATCCCTTACCCGTGCGCTGAAGAGGTAGAGTGTGCCCTCAGTGCGCGGCACCATGTTCCGGTGCCTCAGCTCCCGGTATGCAGTGCGGATAAACTTCTCTGAAAAGCTTTTCAGGAAGTACTGGGTAATCCGTGAGTGGGACTGGACAAGGTTGAGAAATACATCTTTGGGCAGAAGAAAACAGAATGTGTCTTCCACTGTTTCCACATTGAGGTTTGCCTTTGTCCCCTGGATGATGGGCAGTGCCCCCACATAAGCCCCTTCACCCCTGAAATCCTTGAGCGTAATGTTGCCCTCCTCGTCCTTGAGGTAGATCTTCATTCCGCCCTTCTGGATAATATAAAGATATTCCACCTCGGTCTCGTCCTGTTTAAACAGGACTGTGCCCTTGGGGTAGAAATCAATAATGATGTGTCGGGCTATGTTTTGAAGGGTCTCGTCATCCAGCTCATTAAAGGGGATGGTCTTCTTCAGAAAGAGAAGTACAACCTCTGGAGAAACTGAATGTACACCCTCTGTTCCCTTTGGCATAAGTATTTCCCGGGTATGAGTTTATGTGTCCTTTGCACAGTATGTGTGGCCAGACGTTCCACATGTAGGGTGCGCAGTGCGCACTCTGCTCTGGGTAAACAGCCCTGCACTGCTATGGCAGGGCCAGACACATCTGGCCCTTACGGCTATCTGTTGCTGTTAGCCCTGGCGTCCTTCAATCAGGCTTTCAATAACTGAAGGATCTGCAAGGGTTGAGGTGTCACCGAAATCACTGGTGTCATTTGCAGCAATCTTTCTGAGGATGCGGCGCATGATCTTTCCGCTCCTGGTTTTTGGAAGGCCGCTTGCAAACTGTATAACCTCGGGAGAGGCAATGGGTCCAATCTCCTTGCGGACATGGGTCCTCAGTTCTTTCTTTAGCTCTTCGCTCTCCTCTACGCCGCTCTTTAAGGTAACGTATGCGTAGATTGCCTGACCCTTGACCGGGTGCGGCATACCAACAACCGCTGCCTCAGCAACCTTTTCGTGAGAGACAAGCGCAGACTCGATTTCTGCGGTTCCCATACGGTGGCCTGATACGTTGATTACGTCATCAAGGCGTCCCATGATCCAGAAGTATCCGTCTTCATCCCGCCTTGCACCGTCACCTGCATCGTAAACGCCGGGGAAGCGTTCGAAGTATGTGCTCTTGTACCGCTCTGGATTGTTGAAAACACCCCTGAGCATGCCGGGCCATGGCCTTCTGATTACAAGGTGGCCGCCCTCGTTGGTTGAAGCCTCTGTGCCGTCTTCGCGCAGAATGGCAGCATCCACGCCTGGCAGCGGGTAGGTTGCAGAACCCGGCTTGAGAGGTGTGGCAAATGGCAGCGGGGAGATGAGGATTCCACCGGTCTCTGTCTGCCACCAGGTGTCCACAATGGGGAGTTTCTCATGTCCGATGTAGGTGTAGTACCACATCCATGCCTCAGGGTTGATGGGCTCGCCGACAGAACCGAGAATGCGCAGTGATGAGATGTCGTGTTTCTTTGTCCACTCCACGCCCTCGCGCATGAGAGCCCTGATAACAGTGGGGGCTGTGTAGAAGATATTTACCTTGAACTTTTCAACAATCTTCCAGAAGCGTGCAGGGTCAGGATATGACGGAACACCCTCGAACATTACTGATGTGCCGCCGAGTGCAAGGGGGCCATAAACAATGTATGTGTGACCTGTTATCCAGCCGATATCAGCAGTACACCAGTACACATCGTCATCGTGCAGGTCAAATACCCACTGGGTTGTGTGGGCTGCGTAGGTCAGGTATCCGCCTGTTGTGTGAACCACTCCCTTTGGAGTTCCTGTGCTGCCGCTTGTGTAAAGGATGAAGAGGACATCTTCAGCGCCCATTGGCTCTGCTTCGCACTTGTCAGAGATGTCATCAGCGGTTATCTCGTCATGCCACCAAGTGTCCCTGCCATCCTGCATGTTGATCTCATTGCCTGCCCTCTTTACCACAATGCAGGATTCTACTGATGGGCAGTCCTTGAGTGCCTCGTCTGCGTTTGGCTTGAGCGGAATGGTTTTGCCTGCCCTCAAAACTGCGTCAGCAGTGATGAGAAGTTTTGCCTGACAGTCCTGAATCCTGTTCTTGAGGCTGCTTGCACTGAAACCGGCAAAGACAATGCTGTGCATCGCTCCAATGCGGGCGCAGGCAAGCATTGCAATTGCAAGCTCGGGAATCATTGGGAGGTAGATTGAAACCCTGTCCCCCTTCTTGACGCCCTTCTTCTTCAGCACATTGGCAAAGCGGCATACCTCTGTATGCAGCATCTGGTAGGTATATACCTTTACGTCATCTTCGGGCTCTCCCTGCCAGATGATGGCAGCCTTATTCCTGCGGCCGTTTTCAAGATGACGGTCCAGGCAGTTGTATGCAACGTTGAGTTGACCACCTACAAACCACTGCACCTCAGGCTTGTACAGGTCTGCCTTTACAACTGTGCGCCATTTGCGGAACCATGTGAGCAGTTCACCCGCCCTTTTGCCCCAGAAACCCGCCGGGTCATCCATGGAGGCCTTGTAGTGTTCCTTGTACTCCTTCATGCTCTTTACGTGGGCATGCTGCTGGCCCTTGCGTGAAGGTTTGAATAGACGCTGTTCCTGCAGAAGACTGGTAATCTTGTCCTGTTCGCTCATGTTAATCACCTCATAAAGAATTTATCTGGTCAGGCGGTCCGCTCCGGATCAGACCTTTAGGGCACAGACCAGAACGATAAAGTTGCATGTTGTATTTTTTCGTTTTTAGGTATTTGGGTAACTATTATTTTGCTCAAAAAAGCTGATGCTAAATAAAATGAGCCGCAATTCAGTGGGCATTAGTATTAACTCAACTATCGGGTTTGTCAAGCAATTTTATATATTTTTTTATTAAGATAAAACAGATACTTAACAAAAATGTAATATTTGGTGATAATTCCTACATTTTTGAGTAGGTGTCAGTGGGCAGGAGATCAGGTGGCGGAAACCCACGGAATATGGTTATTGAAGCGCCTGAGTTTTCCGAGGGTTCAGAGCGTGATTCAGGGCTGCATGTCATGCAGGGGATTCTGTGCCTTGAGTGGCAATTTTTTTTCATTGCCATTTACGCCCTTGACATGGTGTGGCTTCATGGTATGTTTCCCTTTCGGCTTTGTGGTATGGGCTTTTATGTCCTGCAAAGCAAAATGACTGTGGAGGAATTTAATAATGTACGCTGTTATCAAGACAGGCGGAAAGCAGTACAAGGTCTCTGAGGGAGACGTTTTAAAGGTAGAAAAGCTCAATGCTGCTCCTGGCGATGAGATTGAAATATCAGATGTGCTCATGGTTGTTGACGGTGAAGATGTGCAGATTGGCAAGCCGGTTGTTGAGAGTGCATCAGTCAAGGCAAAGGTCATTGAGCAGGGTAGATCTAAGAAGGTAATTGTTTTCAAAAAGAAGAGGCGCAAGGGCTACAAGGTCAAGAATGGTCACAGGCAGCCCTATACCGCTATTGAGATACAGGCGGTTAGTGCCTGATTAAAATAATCTGATTAACATTTTCAGGAGTATCAGTCATGGCACATAAAAAGGCCGGCGGAAGTTCAAAAAACGGAAGAGACAGTAAGGGACAGAGGCGCGGAGTCAAGAGGTTTGGCGGTCAGGCCGTGCGGGCAGGCAATATCCTTGTAAGACAGCTTGGCACCAAGTTTCATCCTGGAAAAAATGTCGGGATGGGAAAGGACTATACTCTGTTCGCCCTGATTGACGGTGTTGTCAAGTTTGAGACAAAGCGCAACAGAAAGCACGTAAGCGTTTATGCAGAGCAGGCGTCTGCCTGATCTTCGAAAAAAATAATTTAGGCGGTTTTCTGTTTGTTCAGATGTGAAGCACCGCTTTTGCAAAGCCTGAATCTTTTAGATTCGGGCTTTTCGTTTTTTTGGGGCGGCTGGAACGTTTGTACATGGGAAGACGTTTCTGGTTCCCAGACTTCTGCTTTCAATTTGAGCTTACAATTGTAAAAAGTTCAGAAATTCAAAAAATTATTCATTTTTTGTTAAAGAACAGTTTTTTATATGCCGAAGGAAGTGTAAATGGCTATTGCTGTGAAATTTAGTTGTGACAGCAAAAAAGTAATTATTTTTCCAGGCAACGGCCATTACATAGCGCTGTGATGGCTACATATTGGGGCAGAATGTTAGCATGCTAACAAATTGTTGTGTTGTAAATTTTCTGAGGTTTCGAAAATGTTAAAATTTCTCTCAAACGCCGATAACTGCAATGAAAGCTTGACTTTTCCCTGTTGCTAATATATAAGCAAATTTTAGGGTAGTTTTAGGTAGTGTTAACATTTGCTGAGTTGTTCTTAATCATTTTTTTACTTAAAGGAGGGAACACCAAATGAAGAAATTCTGGTTAGGACTTATTGCATTTTCTCTCATGGCACCAGCATGGGCCATTGCAGGGGGATATGCGTCTCCAAGCAGTGATCAGCTTCTACAGAGGCTGGATCAGCTTACCCGTGAGCTTGAAAGTGTAAAAGCAGAGCTTAACAGGGTAAAGTCACAGCAGGGCGAGCTTGCTGAAAAACAGGAAGACCTGGCTGATACGGTTGATGAAAATGCCGACGGCATTGAGGAGATCAACACCAATGGTGTGAACCGTTTCCAGGTATTCGGGGACTATCGGTTCAGGCTGGATTCTACACGGCTTGACACCAACGGTTACACCACCCGTACGGGTGGTACCCAAAGAGGGGAACGCATCACCAATGACACCCTGTACACCAACCGCCTGCGTCTTGGCATGAAGGTAAAGGCAACAGACAACATTACCTTCAAAGGGCGTCTCACTATGTACAAGATCTGGGGCATGGAAACTGCCAACAAAACCAGTTCCGGGCTTTTCCCCGCGAACAGTTTTTCTTATGATCCTAACATGAGCCGCCGCCCACAGGACAATACACTCAGGGTTGAGATGGCTTATGTAAACTGGGTAAATGTTTTTGACCTTCCAATGTGGATTTCTGTAGGTCGTCGCCCCACTGTTGACGGTCCTCCAGCACAGCTCCGCTACAACTACGACAGCCGTTATGCCACTCCAACTGCCCTTGGAGTTGACTGGACCTTCGATGGTGCAACTTTAGGTTGGGCCGGTGACGAGCTTTACTTCCCTGGCGCCAAATTCCGTATCTGCTACGGTCGTGGTTATGAATCAGGTTTGGATTACACTGGTAATACCTCTGGTGATCTGTCTGACACTGACCTTTATGGATTTTCTTGGGATATCATTAATGATAAAGAGGCCCACAGGTTTGCTAACCTGCAGTTTTTCCGTGCAGCCAACATCCCCAACATGATGGAGGGTATTCAGTATCCTATGGCGGATCCTTATGATCCTATGGGTACAGGCGATCAGAGATACACAGACGCCGCTATGGACGATATAACTTATGTTGATGCCAGTGACGAAATAGGTGATATCTACCATGCCAGCTTTGTCTACATGGATGAATTCCGCGGCGTTAACTGGTTTGTAAGTGGCGGATTGAGCCGCACAGATGATAGAGACACTAATGGCGGAGTACATCAGTCATATGGCCTCCTGACCAACCCGGGAGAAACCAAACAGAATCATTGGGGCTGGGCAGCTTATGTTGGTGCTCGCGTACCCGTTGAGATGCTGAGCTCAAAGATCGGCTTCGAGTACAACTACGGCTCCCGTTACTGGATTAACTTCACTCCTGCTGCAGATGACGTTTACTCAAGCAAGCTTGCAACACGTGGTCACGTTGCAGAAGTGTACTGGATCTGGGATATTCCTGAAAATCCCCTTTCCAAGTATGCAAAGGCATTTATCCGTGCAGGTTACCAGTACTACTGGTTCAATTACACAGGTAGCGGAAACTGGATGGGCCGTCCCGTGGATGTTGACGACGTTGACATGACTGATTCTCGTTCAGCTGATTATACTACCGCATTCGGTGGTGCCCCTGTAGAGCACATGGACAACCTCTATCTCACATTTGAGGTTTATTTCTAAGCCGAATATTCATAGAATCCAAGTACTCAATCAGGGAAGGGGCTTTTGCAAAGCCCCTTCCCTTTTTTTGTGTCCCGATTATATTGAGCATAAATCCGATCTGAACCGGGCACTTCCATCTGAAATGCCTGGTTCAGGAATATTTTCACGGGGGATTAAGTAAAAATGCCTATACATGAATTCAAGTGTGAAAGCTGTCAATATGAGTTTGAGCTTCTTCTTATGAGCCAGGCCGAGATGGAAAATGTCCGTTGTCCCAAGTGCCAGAGTCCTGATGTTGGTAAGCTTATGAGTGCCTCAAATATAAATGTGGGGGGCAGTGTCAAGTCCACCTCTCAGACGGACAGCTCCATGCTCAGGAAGACATCAGCCGGGAGTTTTGTTGAGCACCGGCAGTGTCAGTCAGGTTCCTGCTCTACCCTTAATCTTGCCGGGCATGAGAGGTAGCGCTATGAAAGCCGTTCCCGGACTGCGGTTTGGGAACGCCCTTTCCCTCCTCCTCTTTTCATTTCCCCACCCGTTTCTTGCAAATTTTGAAACAGTTCCTAAAATAATAGGTAATAGCAGGCTTTTGTTCCAGGTCTTTCCCCACTGGTTGTGGGGAAAGTATAACTTTCTTTGCGTCCTTTGCGCCTTTGCGGTTCAGCTCTTTTAAGATTTATGCCAGCATCAGAGGGGGGGCGGGCTTGTGCCAATTCCGGAAATTGAAAGAATATTCAGTTGTGATGAGAATGGCAGGACGTTGGTGGAAAAGGCAAGGCGTGAGGCAAGCGAGCTTGTTGCCTCGGCAGATACAGAGATCCGGAAACTCAGGGAGCAGTATTCAAAAGAGCTGGATAAATTCCGGAAAGATGAACTGGCAGGAATCCTTGACAGTGCCTCTGAAAAGGCCAACGCACTGGAAGAGGAGGCAAAAGAGTACTGTGATGCCCTGAAGGAGCGTTTGAACCGTCACAAAGACCATCTGGCCAGGGAACTGGTTTCCATGTTTATCCGTAATGCCACAGGGCACTGACGGTTCACGGGGAGGGGATAATGCTCAGGGCTGCCCTGAAGTATTCATATCTTAACGCCAAGACCCGTACCATGCATGCCAGGAGACTTAAACCCTCTGACTGGCACATCCTCGAAACCACCAAGGACCCTCCAGCCTTTTTAAGATACCTTTCCGCAACCTCCTATGCTCCCTGGGTATCAAGACTGCTTTCAGCCAGGCAGGAGGGCAATGAGCAGTTTGAAAGGTTCGTCTTTGCTGCACTCTTTGATGATTACAGGAAGATAATCCGGTCAATTCCTGATAATGATGCCCTTGGCCTTGTACGCGCCCTTGCAGCCCGGTTCGAGGCAGAAAATCTCAAAATTGTCCTGAGGGCTTTGTTTTCAGGGCTAAAAAAATCCCAGGTTTCCCATCTCCTCTATCCCCTGGATCAAAAACTTTCACGCCTGCCATTTGACAGCCTGTGGAGGCAGGATTCCCTGGGTGATGCAGTAAAGCTCCTCGCTGAGACCGCCTATGGGCCTATGCTGAGACATGCCCTCTCTCAGGTTGATGCCCAGGGAAGGCTTTTTCCTGTAGAGATGGCAATTGACATTGTCTTTTTCAGGCAGATTAACAGTGCGGTTCACGGGGTGCGAAGCAGGAGGGACAGGACATCGGTTGTGGAGGTGGTTAACAGTTATGTTGATGTGGTTAACATCTGCCATGTTGCCCGCATCCGCTTCGTTTACGGCCTGAGTGCTGAGGAGGCCCTTAATTACAGCTATCCCGGCGGCAGTCTTACCATAAAGGGCCTGCATTCCCTTGCAAAGGCCAAGGACCTTCAGGCTTTGATCAAACTGCTGCCTTTGGGGATACGTCTTGCTGCTGAAGGCGCGGAGGATATCCCTGGACTCAGGATGGCACTTGAGGAGTGGCTCCTCAGGCGTATGCGCCGGGCATTTCTTGGTTATCCCTTTCATCTGGGTGTCCAGGTAGCCCACCTTCTTGAAAAGGAGATTGAGGTCAGGAGTCTGGTCAGGCTATTTCAGGCAAAGGCAACTCAGTACCAGAGGCCACAGGCAGAACTTGTGCCAGGCATACTCCTGAAGTCAGGAGATTCAGTGGGAGGAGAAGGGGTTGTTCAGGCCGGTTAAGCTCTTTCGTGTAACTATTCATGTCCCTGAGGAGTATATGTCCAGGGTTATGGGCATACTTGGTGATTTCAAACTCCTCCACCTGATAAACATCAGTGAAACCAGGCTTGGAAAGCTTGGATATACTGCAGGAGTGCCGTCGGATCTTCTTGACAGGTATGACAATGTCCTGGAGAGCATTGCCTCTCTTGTAAGAGAGCTTGAGATAAAGGGGCCTGTGCCGCCGCTTGAAAAGGCCCCCATACCCGACAGGGATATCTTCTATATGGAAGAGACCCTGGCTGACATAGAAAACCAGGTGTCAGGGTGCCTGGTAAGGGGGAGAGAGGCGGCAAAGGAGCTTGCAAAAACAGAGGAACTTATCTCCAGGCTCTCAATGCTCGGGCCTGCTGATATAGATTTTACAAGGCTTTCAAGGCTTTGTTTTGTTTACTGCACTTTCGGTGTCCTTCCTGCGGATAACATGCCAAGGCTCGAGGAGAGCCTGTCTGACATACATCACAGCCTGGTAACCATAAGTCGGAATAAGGACCGATTCGTCCTTGCTGCTTTTTGCCTTAATGAGGACAGGGACGTGCTGGAAAGGGCACTCAAGAGCGCATTTTTCAAAGAAATTGATATACCTTCAGGCCTTAAGGGCACGGTTTCAGAGGTAATAGAGGGGCTTAAGAAGGAGCTGCCGGCCCTTGAGACTAAGGCCGCCCAGGCCCGTGAAGAAAAGGAGGCCTTCAAGAAAAGATTCCAAAAGGCGCTTCTCCTCATGCGGGAAAAGGCCTTTATGGCAAGGCTTCTGCTGAAGGCCCAGTCAAAATTTGGCAAGATAGATCATACCTATCTTGTCACGGGCTGGCTTCCCATTGAAATCTTTCCAAGGCTCAAAGATGCCATTATGAAGGCCACCCGTGGCAGGGCAATTGTGGAGAGTGTTGACCCCGAGGACGTAAGGGAGGTCAGGGAAGGTATTGTGAAAATACCCATACTTTTCAATAATCCGCTTCTTATTCGTCCCTTTGAGAAACTCACATCTCTCTACGGCACACCCTCTTACAGGGAGGTTGAACCCACGGTCTTTCTGGCATTAAGCTTTGTCCTCCTATTCGGTATGATGTTCGGAGACGTTGGCCACGGTCTGGTGCTTTTTATCGTCGGCCTCTACGTCTTCCGCAGGCTCTACCGTTACATGGATTACGGCATAATCCTCATGGAGTGCGGGGTCTCATCCATGGTGTTCGGTGTGCTGTACGGGAGCATATTTGGAGTGGAAGACATTATCCCGGCAATCTGGCTTCATCCCATGAAGGATATAAACAGGTTCATGATGTTCTCTGTTTATATTGGCGTTGGCATGATAAGCATGGGATTTATACTGAATATAATCAATATGATCAGGACCAGGAATTTTCAGGAATTCCTGTCTGCAGGCGGGGTGGTCGGAGCCCTTCTTTACTGGCTGCTTGCCGGTCTTGGCATCAGGTATGTCATGGCAGGCCCCCCTGCCCCTGTTGAAATTATGGCTGCAAAGGCCGTAAGTTCAGTACTGCTTCTGGTAATGATAGTCGAACGGCCAGTCCGTGTCATATTAAGAAGGCGAAGGGAACGCGGCAAGGGCAAAAGCCCGCAGGCAGAGCAGGGCATTGGCTCAATGGTTATAGAGTCCATAATCGAGGCACTTGACAGTATCATTCGTTTCCTTGCCAATACTGTGTCATTTGTGCGTGTGGCTGCCTTTGCCCTTACCCA
The DNA here is from genome assembly GCA_015494395.1 of Deltaproteobacteria bacterium. GTDB lineage: Bacteria > Desulfobacterota > Dissulfuribacteria > Dissulfuribacterales > QOAL01 > S144-17. The sequence continues at coordinate 18,933 of WGBG01000117.1, read as the reverse complement.
TGCAGCCCTTTTTGCCGGTGTCTTTGCCATTGCAGACATGGTGGCACAGGGAAGCGGCAGGGGGGCTGGATACTGGCTTACGCTCGTTGGCGGGAATATTGTAATAATACTTCTTGAAGGCATGGTGGTCTCCATACAGATTATCAGGCTTGAGTATTTTGAGTTTTTCAGCAAGTTTTTCAGGGGCGGAGGAAGGCCCTTTCAGCCCCTGGTCAAACAGGAGGAAGTGCGATGAATTACAAGAATATCCTGGGCGCCCTGGTTGCCACACTGCTCTGGGCAATGCCTTCACTGGCCATTGCGGCTGAAAATGTGGAGGCTGCCTCTGAAGGCTCTGCAAAGTGGGGTTATATAGGTGCTGCCCTTGCTGTGGGAAGTTCTACAATCGGCGCGGGGATAGCAGTGGGGCTTGTGGGAGCCGCTGCCATGGGGGCAATTAGTGAACGTCCTGAGGTTAGCGGGCGTGCGTTGATATTCCTTGGACTTGCAGAGGGGATTGCAATATATGGCCTTATCATCGCCATAATGATACTGGGCAAGATATAAGTGGCCCTGGTAACTGGTCAGTATATAAATGGTGATAAGGATTCGTAAATGGTCTTGTTTTTTCCGTTCCGGTGAATAATTGCTTGTTTTTCTAAGGCTTGCTCCGCCAAAATCGCGAAACTCGCTCGTCCCTCGCTAAGACAGACGCGATTTTTTTGGCTGCGCTTCGCCAAGAAAAACTATGAAATTATTCAGAGTCACTCCAAAACAAGGCCATTCACTACTCTGAATAGAAACAGGCCTTGACACCTTTATAACATGAAAATAGTCGCAATTACCGATTCAGACACAGCCCTTGCCTTCAGGCTTGCAGGCATTGAAACCCTCACTCCAGGGGGGGATGAAAATGCCCTGTCCCTGGTGGAACAGGCCGCTGACATGCCGGATACAGGGATAGTCCTTGTAACCGAAAGGCTTGCCCGGGCAGCAGGAGAGCGGTTTGAAGACATGATGCGCCAGCGTCACCTGCCCCTGTTTATAGAGATACCTGATATCAATAGTGAGATGGGGACTCGGGTGTCTGCTGTGAGCAAGATTGCGGCAATGCTTAAAGGATAGACGAAATGGCACTTCCTGATGCAGTTGAACTGCTATGTTTTGCAGTTGAAAAAAGGGCAGCCTCAGAGTCGGAGAAGATCAGGGAACAGGCTAGATCAGAATATGAGAGGCTTGTTGAGCGTGGGCGCCAGCAGCTTAAAAGGGAGTTTGAAGATAAAAAGTTGCGTCTCAAGAGGCAGGCCTTTCAGGATGCAAGACGTGTGGTTGATGCTGCAGAGCTTCGGTCAAGGCGCATGGTTATGGCCGTGCGTGAAGAGATTCTGGATGCTGTTATCAGGGCTGGACGGCAGGGCCTTGAGGCAATGAGAGAGGAAGAACCTGGGAGGTACGTTGAGCTCCTTCAGGGTATGATCACAAATGCCCTGCATATCATGAAGGATGTCAGGGGCAGTGTGGTGATAAGGGGGGCAGTACAGGACAGGGAGTTCATCAGCCAGGCTGTTTCCGTTCTTCCTCAAGAGATAAGGGGGCGTTTGAAGGTGTCTGAAGAACCTGTTGACATTTCCGGAGGGATACTTGCCGCAGCAGATAACGGGCGGCAGCTTGTAGATCTCTCCTTTGATACGGTTTTGAAGAGAATGGAGCCGCAGATACGTGCCCTGGTATCAGAGCGTCTTTTCAGGGGAGATTGATGAATATGGATGGCAGTAATAGCAGCGCCGCTCCTGCGGTCACCTATGTGAGCGGCCCGGTGGTAAAGGCCACCGGGGGCCACAGGCTTTCCATGAACGAGATGGTGGAGGTGGGAGAGGAGAGGCTTACCGGAGAGGTGATTGGGCTTGACGGGGGTACTGCCACAATCCAGGTGTATGAAGATACCACGGGGCTTAAACCAGGGGCTGAGATAAAGGGGCAGGGTATGCCGCTTTATGCAGAGCTTGGTCCAGGTCTTGTGGGGCAGATTTTTGACGGCATCCAGCGTCCCCTTGCAGAGCTCAGGGAGAGATGGGGGGATTTTGTCCGCAGGGGAAAGGCCGGAACTGCCCTTTCAAGGGAGCGGGTATGGGATTTTAAGCCTGTAGTCAAGGCAGGCCAGAGCGTGAGCCAGGGAGAGGTGCTGGGCACAGTGCAGGAGACCGAGGCAATGCTCCACAGGGTGCTCTGTCCTCCGGGCATCTCCGGCGTTCTAAGCAAGATAGCATCTCCTGGTCCCCTTACCCTGGAAGATAAGGTTGCCGTGGTGGAATCGGATTCCGGAAGGGATATTGAGATAGGCCTGTTCCACCGGTGGCCTGTCCGTCAGCCGCGGCCTTATGGCAGGCGGCTCATGCCTTCAGAGCCGCTCCTTACCGGCCAGCGTGTCATTGATACCTTTTTCCCCATTGCAAAGGGGGGGACTGCGGCAATCCCCGGTGGGTTTGGCACAGGAAAGACCATTACACAGCACCAGCTCTCCAAGTGGGCTGACGCAGATGTCATTGTCTATATTGGCTGCGGAGAGCGGGGAAATGAGATGACAGGGGTGCTTACAGACTTCCCCCAGCTGCTTGACCCCAAAAACAGGCGCCCTCTCATAGAACGCACTGTGCTTATTGCAAACACATCGGATATGCCTGTTGCTGCAAGGGAGGCAAGTATCTATACAGGCATTACCATGGCGGAGTATTTCCGTGACCAGGGTTATGATGTGGCCCTTATGGCGGATTCTACCTCCAGGTGGGCAGAGGCGCTTCGCGAGATCTCCGGAAGGCTTGAGGAGATGCCTGCTGAAGAGGGGTTTCCTGCATACCTTGCCACAAGGCTTGCCGCTTTCTACGAGCGTGCAGGGCAGGTGAAGACATTGTCCGGTTCAAGTGGCTCGGTTTCCATTATCGGTGCGGTCTCTCCGCCGGGAGGGGATTTTTCAGAGCCTGTAACCATGCACACAAAGCGTTTTGTACAGTGTTTCTGGGCGCTTGACAAGGAACTTGCAAGTGCCAGGTACTTTCCTGCCATAAATTACCTCCAGAGCTATTCAGCCTATGTAGAGGCGGTTTCAGAGTGGTGGAAGGGCCAGACCGGGCCTGAATGGATGGAATTAAGGCATGAGGCCGTTGAGATACTGCAGGAAGACGCCAAGCTTCAGAATATCGTAAAACTTCTGGGGGAAGACGCACTGCCTGACGATCAGCGCATGATACTTGAGGGCGCAAGGATGATTAAGAATGATTTTTTGCAGCAAAGCGCCTTTGACCCGGTGGATACCTACTGTCTTCCCCGGAAGCAGTTCATGCTTTTGAAGCTGATCATTCATTTCATCACCAGGCTGGGGGACGTTGTGGAGAGCCGCATTCCCCTGTTCCGGGCAATGGAGCTGCCGGTTGTGGAGGAGATCCACAGGGCAAAGTATTCCATTTCCGATGATGAGGTTACAAGGTTTGATGAGTTGCTCCAGGCAGTTGATGAGCAGGTTGATGCCCTTGTTTCAAGGAGCAGGGAGGCTGGAGATGGTGTCTGAGGCGGGACGCGGTATTGGTTCAAATGTGCTGGAATACAGCGGGCTTCAGAGGATTACAGGCCCTCTGATTGTGATAGAGGGTATAAGGGATGTTGGCTTTGGAGAGAGGGTGGAGATAGTCACCTCCAGGGGGGCCATCCGGCAGGGCAGGGTGCTTGCCATTAGTGAAAAGGCCGCTGTTGTAGAGGTCTTTCACGGGACATCGGGGCTTGACCAGGAGAATACCAGGGTAAGGTTCATGGGACGTCCCTTTGAGATTGTGGTCTCAAGGCAAGAGGTGCTTGGAAGGATTTTCAATGGCCTTGGCATGCCCCTTGACGGCGGGCCTTTGCCCTTCAGGGGGGAGGCAAGGAATGTGAACGGCCTTGCTATAAACCCTGTGGCCCGTGAGTACCCGGAGGATTTTATTCAGACCGGCATATCGACCATTGATGGGATGAATACCCTGGTAAGGGGGCAGAAGCTTCCCATATTCTCAGGCAGCGGGCTTCCGCATAATGACCTTGCCATCCAGATAGTGAGACAGGCGCGTATCCTTTCGGAACAGAGCAGCTTTGCCGTAATCTTTGCCGCAATGGGGGTCCGACACGACGAAGCCGAGGCATTCAGGCTGAGCTTTGAGGAAAGCGGTGTGCTTAACAACGTAGCCATGTTCCTGAACCTGGCCGATGATCCTGCCGTGGAGAGGCTCATTACCCCAAGGGTGGCACTTACTGCTGCAGAGTATCTTGCCTTTGAAGAAGGGATGCACGTGCTGGTTGTCCTTACAGACATGACAAATTACTGCGAGGCCCTGAGGGAGGTGGCAACCTCAAAGGGCGAGGTGCCAAGCCGCAAGGGTTATCCAGGATATCTCTACAGTGACCTTGCCTCCATTTACGAACGTGCCGGCAGGATAAAGGGGCTTGATGGTTCGGTGACCCAGATTCCCATACTCACCATGCCTGACGATGACATCACGCATCCCATCCCCGACCTTACAGGTTACATCACGGAAGGACAGATAGTCCTTGACCGTTCGCTTCATCAGAAGGGCATCTATCCCCCGGTAAATGTCCTTCCCTCTCTTTCAAGGCTCATGAGTGACGGTATCGGGGAGGGCAAGACACGTGAGGATCACAGGGATATCTCAAGCCAGCTCTATGCTGCATATGCCAGGTCCAAGCAGGTGGAACGGCTTGCCTCCATCATTGGAGAAGAGGACCTTGGGGTGACTGATAAAAAATATTTCGAGTTTTCAAGGGCATTTGAAAGGGATTTTGTGGGCCAGGGTAAAGATGAGGACAGGGCCATAGAGGATTCCCTTGACCTTGGCTGGAGGCTTGCACTGATGCTTCCTGAAGAGGAACTTGTACGGGTCACCCGTGAGGAGCTGGAGAAATATGGAAAGACTGCCGGTATCCGCCACCAAGAGTAATGCCATAAGGCTAAGGGAGGAGCTGGCCCTTGCCAGGGATGGAAAACAGCTCCTTGACCAGAAGAAGGATATCCTTATAAACCGCATCAATCTCCTGGCAGGGCGGACAGACCGGGTGAGAAGAGAGCTGGACAGGCAACTCATTGCCGCATACCAGGAGTTGAAACTTGCCGTTGTTGAAAGCGGGAGGGCTGATGTGGAGGCAGCAGGCCTTGCCATTGATGCAGGGCTTGATGTGAGTATAGATGAGCGAAGCCTCATGGGGGTGGTTCTTCCGCTCGTTACTGTAACAAGCCCCAGATTTCGGTCGGAGTACAGCTTTGTTGACACATCCTCACGCATGGACAGGGTAAGGGAGATGATACTTTCCGCCATGAGTATTCTCTCAGAACTTGCCGAGGTGGAGGTGGGGCTTAAACGCCTGATGGACGAAACCAGGAGGACCCTGAAGCGTATCAACGCCCTGTCTTACATTTACATCCCCCTCTATGAGGCAACTCTCAAGAGCGTTACGGAAAGGCTTGAGGAAAAGGAGCGGGAGGCCCTGTTCCAGCTAAAACGTATAAAGGGCAAGGTTGAAGAAGGTGGCTGACAAACTCTTTCAAAAAATACTTATCCCTGTTGACGGCTCTTCGTACAGCCTGAACGCAGTTAGGCTTGCCGGAAGGCTTGCCTCTGTCCACGGGTCACGTATCTGGATACTCCACGTCATTGACCAGGAGGTGGAGGCCCAGCTTTGCAGGTTCAAGGGAAGCCAGTCAGTAAGGGACAATATGGCAGAAGGGGCCTTGGGGCTGGTTGCTGATATGAAGCGCGAGCTTGGCAGCACCGGGGTAGGGGCCGAAACCATGGTTGAGAGAGGCTCGCCCCACGAGGTTATTCTTAACACCGCTGATACCATTGGGGCAGATCTTGTGGTCATGGGTAAGCTTGGGAGGCGTGGGGTCAAACGCATACTCTTGGGGAGCGTTGCTGAAAGGGTTATTGAATTTTCTGTCTGCCCAATACTGCTTGCAGACGGGAGTTAGGATTTGAATCGGCAAGGCTAGGGTCAAGGCAGATTATTTGGGCTGCACAGGAAATAAAAAAACCCGTAATCAATGTTGATTACGGGTATTGTTGTTAATGGTGCCGAGAGGCGGAATCGAACCACCGACACGAGGATTTTCAGTCCACTGCTCTACCGACTGAGCTATCTCGGCTTCCCTTTTGGTGGCGGCATTATGCCTCAGAAGGATATTGTTTGTCAACCCTTAAATTGCCTTGAATTTTAATTTCTTTACTGGCGGATTACTGCTTGTTAAAGGCGATTTCAACAGTAAAATCACCTGATGGCGTTGAAAAGGGTACTGCAAGGTAAGGGCCGTCATGGATGTGTGTAATGGAGTGGTTTTCACCTGATACAACCGTTGGCGTGCCCCCCTGGAGCATGATTTCCTGGGCTTCAAGACGCCTCCTGGCATCCCCGGAAATCATGTTGGTAATCTCTCCAACAGCGTCACACACCTCCTCATTGATTTCCGTGACCTCCAGGCCCAGGAGGTTTGCCATTACCTGTAAAATGCACGGCTTGGTAAAGGATATGGAGAGAGAGCCCTGATGATCTCCGGTGATGCCTATAATGCCTGTTACATCCCCAAGCGCTGCCCCATCTTTCTTGATGAACGGTTTGCCTGGAGTGGCCTGGACCATGGCCATTGTTGCAAGAACATTTGCCGCTGCTTCCAGAAATGGATTGATTACCTTTGCCTCAAGCACTTTTAATGCCTCCGAAAAGTTAAGCTTAGACTTTCATGACATGGGGTTTACACCCCCTGACATGAAAGTCAGCTCAAAGCTCAAAGTCCGAAGCTGAAGGCAAGTAATCATGCCTTAGTGCAGATTATTAAATTGTATGCTCAAGGAAGTGAGGAGTGTATAGTTTTCAAACTGGAGTTTGAGAACCAGCAAATTCGAGCATCCATTACATTGAGCCTTGAGCTTTGAGCCTTGAGCTATTTAAAAATGGCGTGCGTATCCCCTCTTGTTAACTTTTCGGCCCAGACAGCAATCCCTTTAACCATTCCCATACATTTTCGTAAATACGTTCCACATCAACCGCACTTATTCCAGCGCCAATGCCCACCTGCCGTGCAAATTCCGGTGTCATAAAGTCACCCGGGGCATGCCCGTCAGAGTTGATCACAAGAAGCGCATCGTATCTTGCAGCAAGGGAGGCAACATGCCCGTTTGTAAGTCCATGCCCTTTTCTGCCGGATATCTCAAGGCGTACTCCTCTTTCAGAGGCAAGCTGCACGTCATCAGGGGAAATCAGCCCGGGATGTGCAAGTATGTCAACACCTGCCTCAATGGCAGCACGGTTGGTGCCTGGTATCACAGGCTCTGCAATGGTCTCCCCGTGGCAGACCACTATTTTCGCCCCGAGCTCCCTTGCCTGGGCAGCAAGTGGGGCTATCATCTCAGGGTGAACGTGGGTAAGCTCAATGCCTGGAATAAGGTGTACAGGGCTGAAACGGTTGATATCCTCGGCTGCCTTTACAATGCGCGGGATTATAAAGTCTATGTTTGAGGAATCAGCGTGGTCAGTTATGGCAACTGCATTGTAGTTCTTTACCTCAAGGCGTCTTACAAGTTCTGCCGGGATAAGTTCTCCGTCACTGAAGAGGCAGTGGCAGTGCAGGTCAAACATTAACATGGGCGCACCCCCTAAATTTTGTATTTTATGGAATCAGGATCCAGTTCTTCTAGAATCTTCTGCCACTGTTCCTGGGTCTGGGTGTTGTCATCATGGCCGGATACCACCCTGTGCTCGGCAGATAAATTGCCGCCATCCCCTGTATGTTCCAGCAGCTCCTCGTTTACCATTATTTCAGCACCGGTTCTCAGCGCCAGGGCAACGGCATCGCTTGGGCGGGCATCTACAGTGGTCTTTTTGCCCGCTGATTCCAGTGTTATCCGTGCATAGTAAGTGTTGTCCCGTATATCGGTTATCTCTATGAGCGGCATGTTTATATCCATTGCCTTGAGCATGTTTACAGCAAGGTCATGGGTCATTGGGCGGGCAAACTCCAGCTTTTCCAATCGGGTTGCAATGGCTGTTGCCTCAAGCAGCCCAATCCACACAGGCAGTGACCTTGGCCCGTCCTTTTCTTTCAGAATTAGGATGGGAGATTTTGATGAAGGGTCAAGGGTTATGGCATGTACATACATTGATATGCTTTTCATGTCAGCTAATACCTTTTAATAAAACTTTGTTACTCCAAAAAAAGACCATTTACCACGCTGAATAGATCCGGCTATAGAAACGCTCAGTTTGGGTAAGGTAATCTACCCCGTAATGAGTGCTTGCACGCTCGTTCAATGGTTACATTCACAAGTTTACCAAGCAAATCCGGGCTTCCGGGAAAGTGGACCACGTGGTTTCCCCGTGTCCTTCCCTGCATGTCACCGCTCTTCTCCCTGCCCTCTGCCTCAACCAGTATCTCCACCTCCTTGCCTTCAAGTTTTGCATACTGTTCAAGGCCGATCTTCTCCTGGAGCTTGAGTACGGTTTCGATGCGCCTGGTTTTCACATCAGGCGGAATCTGGTCAGGCAGTCTGGATGCAGGTGTCCCTGGCCTGGGAGAGTATTTGAAGACAAATATCTGGTCATACCGTACCTCTTCAAGCAGGGATATGGTCTGCTCAAAATCTTTTTCTGTCTCTCCGGGAAAGCCCACAATCAGGTCAGTGGTAATAGTAATCCCGGGGCACGCCTCTTTCAACATGGCTATCTTTTCAAGGTACTCCTCCCTGGAGTAGTGGCGGTTCATGCGCTTCAGGACCGCAGTGGATCCGGACTGAACTGGCAGGTGAATATGTTCACACAGGCTTGAAAGCTCCCTGTAGCACCGTGCAGTTGATTCATCCACATCCTTAGGGTGGCTTGTGGTAAAGCGAAGCCGTTTGACCCCTGGCACGCTGTCTGCCATCTCAAGCAGCTGGGAAAAACCTGGATGATCTTTCAGCGGCCTACCACCATGTTTTCTGCCATAGGAGTTGACATTCTGTCCCAGCAGGATGATCTCTCTGGCTCCAAGCTCCACCGCATCCCTGATTTCCTGGATTATATGGGACGGGTCCCTGCTGATCTCCCTTCCCCTTACATAAGGCACAATACAGTAGGTGCAGAAGTTGTCACAGCCCTGCATTATGGTTACAGAAGCCCTTACCTGGTCAGGGGGTGGGGCAGTCTGTTTTACAAGGGGTATGGAGAAGTCGGGATCAAGGCTGTTGATACAGATTTTTTTATCAGTGCCGACTCCGTTGCTGTTAACGATTTCGGGCAGGCTGTAGATGCCCTGGGGACCCAGGACAATATCTACGTAGGGCATACGCTCAATCAGGCGTTCTCCCTCCTGCTGTGCAACACAGCCTGTTATCGCAATCTTGAGCCCAGGGTTTTTCTCCTTGAGAGTCCGGTACCTGCCTGCAAGGCTGTAGAGTTTGTGTTCTGCCTTTTCCCGTATTGAGCAGGTGTTTATGATAATAAGGTCTGCATTTTCAGGTGCATCAGAAAGCTCATGGGTCGGGTTAAGGAGCCGCGCCATGGTAAGCGAATCATAGTCGTTCATCTGGCAGCCAAATGTGGCTATAAACAGTTTTTTGCGCATATCAGTAAAATTTATCTTCCGGTATTTTTAGTGGTCAGTATGTCTTGCAGATTTGTCCAGGCGTGAACAACAAAGCAACAGGCTGGAGATTTTAATAGCCGTGAAGCGAATAGTAAAGATAATGGTATCTATTCAGCGTGGTAAATGGTCTTGTTTTGGAGTGACTTTGAACAATTTCGTAGTTTTTCTTGGCGGAGCGCAGCCACAAAAATCGCGTCTGTCTGAGCGAGGAACGAGCGAGTTTCGCGATTTTGGCGGAGTAAGCCTTAGAAAAACAAGAAATTGTTCACAGGAACGGAAAACAAGACCATTTACCAACCTTCATTAAAAAAAATACGCTGAACAGTTACAGATAATGCAATTAATGCCAAAAGGCCAACGTAACTGGTCAATACGCCTGCGCTCAGAATAATCCTGTTGGCTTGCAGCAGTTCAGTGTATATATTAGCATGTTACAAAAATCAGAAAGATAGCCCCGCTAATTAAGCCTGAATCTTGTGGTTCTGGTAAACGCAACAGGAGGTGTTGTCATTATGAGCAGTGTGAGTTCCTCTGATTTCCAGAAGGCCGTTGATCTGGGCCGTCCGCCCAATGTGGTAAAGCTGTTTCCAAACTCAAAGGCGTTGATAGTTAGTGGCAAGTTTATTGACAGGGCAATGCTTAAAAAGGGCAATGCCATGACAATCGCTGCCAATGGCAGGAATCATATCATTATACGTGGTGTGCTGGCAGCCGCCCAGCGGGCAAACGCTGCCATTATAGTTGAGATAGCCCGCTCAGAAGGCGGAGCCAATGCCTATTGCGCCACCAATTACTGGAATATCGCAAGGCAGGTGGATGCCGTTTGCAATGAGCTTGGCATAACTGTTCCGGTTGCCATCCACGCAGACCATTATGGAATAAAGAAGCCTGAAGATGTCTGGCCTGCCAAGGTGGAAATACCCACGCTGTTTGAGGCCGGCATGACTTCCATTGCCATTGATGCCTCCCACATGCCTGATGATGAAAATCTCCTTGCAAATATAGCCCTCAACCCCTTTGTTCCAAAGTGGGCCGGTCTTGAGACAGAGGTGGGTGAGATTAAGGGCAAACAGGGACTTTCCACACCTGAGGAGGCGCTGTTCCTCATACAGGGGCTTAATGCACACGGCATATTCCCGGACTGGATAGCACTCAATAACGGAACAACCCACGGGATTGAGAAGAGTGATTCAGGTATCCAGGTTGACCTTACAGCAGAGATACATAACGCCCTTGAACCTTATGGCGTGTCAGGTGCACAGCACGGCACCTCCGGCAATAATTCTGAGAGGCTCAGGGATATTGCCTCACGCACCCGCACCACCAAGGCAAATGTTGCAACTGCACTCCAGATGATTTCATGGGGTGTAAAGGTGGACGATTATGGCAATGCCGAGATGGATGAAAATGGCGAGTTTATAAAACTTGAAGGCCAGGGGGTAAGCCAGAAGCTGTGGGAGGAGATGAAGGCGTATGCAGCCAGCCAGGGCTGGACAGGCGGGAATTACAAGAAACTGAACCTGCCCTTTGAAAACAAGATAATGGGCCAGCCACTTCACATAAGGGAGCGTATGGCAAAGGGTGTCGAGGAGTTTGTCTATGACCTGCTGGTAAATGTGTTTAATGCAGGGGATTCCGCCCCCATCTGCATAGAGGAGATATTGAAGGCAGGCTCATGTGATCCTGGTCCCAAGGCAGAGCAGATAGAATCCCCTGATGAGTGGACGGAGGAGAAAATACGGGAAAAGGCAAGCCATATTGAGAGCGACAAGGGACCTGAGGGGGATTTTGATGACTGATTCCCCTGCATGATAATGGCTCAAAAGGCGTGCAGCCAAAGAGAGGCTGTACGCCTTTTTTGTGAGGCGTTGTGCTTTTGTGGATCCATTTTTCAACCTTATTCTGAAAACATGCGTATAACCGGCGGAAGGGCCAGGGGGCGGCGTATCTCCACGCTGAAGGGTCTGGATATCCGTCCTACCACAGACAAGGTGCGGGAGGCACTGTTTCAGATACTCACTTCAAGGCATGGTGTAGTGTGGCAGGATCAGCAGGTGCTTGATCTCTTTGCCGGAAGCGGCGCCCTTGGGCTTGAGGCGCTGTCCCGGGGTGCTGAAAAGGCGGTATTTGTGGACAGCTCAAGCCGTGCTCTTGATTGCATAAGGAAAAATCTTGGGTCAGGGGGCTTTGACAGCCCTGGCACTCTCCTGCGTGCAGATCTTAAAAAGACCAGGGCAGCATGGAACAGACTCAAATGCCTTGCTCCGTTTGGCATTGTCTTTGCTGATCCGCCGTACAACATGGGCTTGGGCCAGGACGTTCTTGCTTTCTGTGCGCGCTTCCCCGTTGTTGAACCAGGGGGAATGATTGTGGTAGAGGAGTTTGGAAGGGTGGAGCTTCCGGACAGGGTGTCCGGTGATGCATGCACGCTTGAGCTTGTTGACCAAAGGCGTTACGGCCAGACAGCGCTGTTTTTTTATGAAAGCTCAGGTTCAGGCTGATTTGCCGATTCCCAAACTCCAGGAGTATGGTGCGCAGTGCGCACCATACATGGGGGACAGAAAACCGGAAGGTTGTTTTTCCTGGTTCCCGGCTCTTTCGTATCCGTTCAGATTGTATGTACTGCACCTGCATTGCCTGAGACGTTGCCTTGTCATCCTGATTTTGTTACCGTGTTGAAGTACAGTGTTTCTACATCGCTGTATTCATGCCCTTTTGCTTACGAATAGATAAAAATATGCTTACTATCCGAAACCTTTATACAAAATATGGGCCTGTATCGGTTCTAAAAAATATATCCCTTCATGTGGACCAGGGTGACATAGTATGTCTCATTGGTGCAAACGGTGCAGGCAAGACCACGCTTCTCCTTACAGTTTCCGGTTTGATCAGGCCGGAAAAGGGTGAGATACTCCTTGAAGGCAAGAGGCTTAATGGCCTGTCCCCTGAAAAGATTGTTGCAATGGGGGTGAGCCATTCACCTGAGGGAAGACAGGTTTTTGCTCCTCTTACAGTGCTTGAAAATCTGAAACTTGGCGCATATCCACGGGGCAGAGCTGCTGCTTCAGAGATTATGGAAGACCTTGAGGAGGTGTTTGAGCTCTTTCCAAGGCTCAGGGAGCGCCAGGGGCAGCTTGCAGGCACGCTTAGCGGAGGAGAACAGCAGATGCTTGCAATGGGCAGGGCAATGATGGCAAGGCCCAGGCTACTGCTGCTGGATGAGCCTTCACTTGGCCTGGCCCCCAAGCTGGTTGATGTTATCATGGAGACAATCGTGACCCTGAACAGCCGGGGCATGACGGTTCTCCTGGTGGAACAGAATGCGAGCAAGGCCCTTGAGATAGCCAATCGCGGATATGTGCTTGAAACAGGCAGGATTATACTTCAGGGTCCTGCCTCTGACCTTGCAGAGGACAGTGAGGTCAGGCGTGCCTATCTTGGCAGGGATTATGACAGCGTCTCTGAAAGAACCGGTCCCTGCAGCAGGGTGTGAGCTGTTGGAGGATAAACGGTTTTACCTGAATTGAGCGTTTCAAAAGTTTGAAAAAATGATTCTGTTCGACATTAAAAGGAGTTACATCTATCATGCTGTTCAACTTTTGCAACCCTTCAGGATTGCCGGATCTGCAACAAATCCGGCAATCGCTCAATCCAGGTTGTAGATAGTGGAACTTCCCTTACTTTGAGCTTTCAGCTTATAGCCTTGAGCTATTTACGGAGAACATAAGATGCAGAACGATAAGGTGGAATATCTCTCTCCTGATGCGTGGCGGCAGTGGCATACCGAGCTGTTGCAGAGCACTGTTAACAGGGCCTGGGACAGGATTCCTTTTTACAGGAAGGCAATGGAGGAGGCCGGTGTCACCAAGGACGATATAGCCTCGCTTGATGATATTTCCAGGCTGCCCTTTACCACAAGGGATGATCTTTCTCTTAACTATCCCTACGGACTCTTTTCAGTGCCCCTTAGAGATATTGTCCGCATCCATACATTAAGGAGTGCCCAGGCAAATCCTATTGCCCTTGGCTATACCGAGAGTGATCTGAGGCACAGGCGGGCATTATCTGCAAGGTTTCTCTCTGCATGCGGGGTGACGCCGGATGACATAGTGCAGATCTGCCTTGATCCCGGCATGTCAAACATCTGGCAGGATATTCGGGAGGGCGCTGAACAGATTGGAGCCCTTGTAATTCCACCGGATTCCATTAGCACAGGGGCGAGGCTCAGGGTGCTTGCAGACTTCAAGACAACCGTGCTTGTAACTACTCCCTCCTATGGGCTTCATCTTCTTTCATGTCTCATGAGGGAAGACGTACCTGTTGCAAGCCTCAGTCTCAAAAATGCCGTGCTTGTAGGAGAAACCCTTACAGAAGAGACCAGAAGCCGGCTTGAGGACGGCTTTTCCGTGGATACATGGAGCGGTTACGGAATATTTGAGGCACTGGGCGCAGGCATGGCCTATGAGTGCAGCCAGAGGTCCGGTCTGCACCTGGCAATGGATCACTTTATCCCTGAGATAATTAACCCTGAAACTGGCCGTCAGTTACCTCCCGGAGAGCCTGGGGAGCTTGTGATAACCACAGTAACCGCAAGGGCAAATCCGCTTATTCGTTTCCGTACAGGCGATATAACCTCAATAGTGACAGAACCGTGTGAGTGCGGCAGGACAACCTGGCGTATGATGCCGGTTTCAGGGCATTGTGACAACCTTGTGAGTCTGCGGGGCATAAGGATTTCTCCTGAATATATTGCAAACTTTATTGCAGAACGGGCAGGCGGCGTGCGTCTCCCCTGTCTTATGATCCTGAGGCGGCGGGATCACCTCATGACCATGGAGCTCAGGATTGCAATAGGTGTTGAGAATTTTTCAGGCAGCCTGCCTGAGCTTCACAGGTGGATCAGAGAGGTGGAGCAGGCATTTGAGGAGACAATCGGTGTTGCGTGCAGGGTGAAGCCCGTGGAGGCAGCCTCGATTCAGGACAGGGTCCCGGCAGAGAGCGGTATAGGAGTGGTGGAGGAGCGTTCCTGAGAAGTCAAGCGATGAAAGCTACAGAGACCTAGATTGAGCGATTGTCGGATTTGCTGCAGATTCGCGAAAGAGGAATTCCCATAATAGTCGCCTATATGGGGATTCCTCTGACAAAGGAGATGCAGTAAATACGGCAATCCCGAAGGGTTTCAAAACTGGAAAGCTATAATTGCCATAGCTCCTTTTAATTTTGCTGAAAAAATATTTTTCAGATTTTGAAACGCTCAATTTAGGAGAGAATTTGATATGAGCATACAGATATATAACAGTTTTACCAGAAAAAAAGAGGAATTCACGCCCCTGGAAGAGGGGAAGGTGCGCATGTATGTCTGCGGCATAACTGCCTATGACAGGTGTCACATTGGCCATGCCCGGTCAGCAGTTGTGTTTGATGCCGTGGTGCGTCATCTGAGGAGCCGCGGTTTTGACGTGACCTTTGTGCGCAATTTTACAGATATTGATGACAAGATAATAAACAGGGCAAACCAGGAGGGGATTTCCTGTTCGGAGCTCTCTGAGCGTGAGATTGGCCACTTCTATGATGATATGGATGCCCTGGGAATTTTACGCGCAGACATAGAGCCAAAGGCAACAGAGCATATCCCGGATATAATAAATCTGATAGAGAATCTGGTTGAAAAGGGCGTTGCCTACGAGGTTGGGGGCGATGTCTATTTTTCCGTGGAAAATTTTGCAGGCTACGGTGCGCTTTCAGGCAGGAATATTGAGGAGATGCTTGCAGGTGCAAGGATTGCCCCGGGTGAGAACAAGCGCTCTCCAGGGGATTTTGCCCTGTGGAAGGCCGCAAAGCCTGGCGAGCCCAAATGGGAGAGCCCCTGGGGTGAAGGGCGTCCGGGCTGGCACATAGAATGCTCGGCAATGAGCATGAAGTACCTTGGGGAGACCATTGACATACACGGTGGCGGGCTTGATCTCATCTTTCCTCATCATGAAAACGAACGTGCCCAGTCAGAGGCTGCAACCGGCAGCAGGTTTGTAAAATACTGGATGCATAACGGCTTTGTCACCATAAAAGGTGACAAGATGTCAAAGTCGCTGAATAATTTTATCACCATCCAGGATATTCTGAAGGAGTATCATCCTGAAGCACTGCGTCTGTTTCTGCTTTCAAAACACTACCGGAGCCCCCTTGATTACAGCCCTGAGGCAATAAGTGAGAATATGGCTGCCCTTGACCGGTGCTACAATGCGGTAGCAGAGGCAGAACGCCTTTCCGGGATGAATGTCAGGAAGAAGAGACCAGTGACTGACGCAGCATCAGGGGCGATCCAGGAGCTTGAGGCACTTCCTGAAAAGTTTAATAAGGCAATGGATGATGATTTCAATACCGCAAAGGCAACCGGTATCCTCTTTGAGGCAGTGCGCGCCCTGAACCGGTTGAATGACCAGGCAGGCAAAAAGCCCTCTGCCCTTTATGTCGAGCCTCTGAAGGCAGGTGCCGAGGCAGTTAAAAAAGCGGCCAGTGTGCTTGGAATCCTGCGGCAGGACCCTTCGGCATACCTCAAGGAGCGCAACCTGGCAGCGCTTTCTGAGGCAGGCCTTGATCAGGAGGCTCTTGAAGAACTCATCGAAAAGCGCAATCAGGCAAGGCGGGAGAGGAACTGGGCAGAGGCAGACCGTATCAGGGATGAGCTGCTTTCAAAAAATATAGTCCTTCAGGATGGCCCGGAAGGCACCACATGGAGCGCTGGAAGGGGATGATACTGCCCTGTGATGTTTCCCATCCTTCTTACACGGGATATCTGGTTTCCTCATCCGGATGAAGCAGATCCCCATGGGCTTCTTGCCATAGGGGGAGACCTTTCCCCGGAAAGGCTTCTTCTTGCATACATTTCTGGGATATTCCCTTGGTACAGCCCGGGAGATCCAATCCTGTGGTGGTCTCCTGATCCCCGCATGGTCCTTTTTCCTGAGGAACTTCACATTCCAAAACGTCTTTCAAGGATACTCAGGCAGGGCAGGTTCAAAGTCTCCATGGACAGGGATTTTGAAGGTGTGATAAGGGCGTGTGCGGTTGAAGGCGGCAGACGCGAGAGAGGCACGTGGATAACCCAGGAGATGGTGGCTGCATACATGGAGCTTCATCGGCTGGGGTTTGCGCACTCGGTTGAGGCATGGCGGGACGGAAGGCTTGCCGGCGGGCTTTACGGAGTCTGTCTTGGCAGGGTTTTTTTTGGTGAATCCATGTTTTTCAGACAGCCTGATGCTTCAAAGGTTGCCTTTGTCACCCTGGTCAAATGGCTTGAGAAAAATGGCGTGGAGCTAATTGACTGCCAGGTGCGCACAGGCCATCTTGAGCGTTTTGGTGCCCGTGATATTCCAAGGAGTGAGTTCCTTGCCATGCTTAAGCGGCTCTGCTCTCAGAAAGGGCCGATGTCCTGTCGTTGGGATACGTTGATAACATAAATGAAGCCTCATTCATTTTTTTGCTTGACAGTGCAATTTCTGTGTGATAATTCTTTCCAGCATAAGTTGAATTAGAGGGGGAAGAGGCTTTCATATTTTGCCTCCGACTATTCCTTTAATATGCTGAACTGCGGCAGGCCAGCGATACTGAATAATTGGCACAACCTGTTCAGCAGGCATAGTCATCGGGTAGTAGTGAGCAATTCATTACGCCTGCCATTCGGATGCTGTGTAACAGCATCAGGGAGCCGAATGGAATCACGATAATGCCGTTCAGCCTGACATATAATGGTAGGCATGGCAGCAGTGCTGCCTCATGCCTGAATTGATATTCATTTTATAAGGCTGGCTTTTTTAGCCTGAGAGGAGGCACGGTCATGATGAGCGGTTTTGAAACCATCGTCATGTATCTTGGCATGTCATTCATTGTAGTAGTGATCATGCTGGTCGTTTCTGCACTGCTCGGCCCTTATCGTCCAAAGCCGAGAAAAGCCACCACGTTTGAATGTGGTGTCCCTCTTTTAGACCCTGGCCACAAGCGATACGCAATCAAGTATTTTCTGGTGGCCGTTCTATTTCTTGTGTTCGATCTCGAAACAGTTCTGATTTATCCCCTCGCAGTAAAATATCGTGACCTGGCACAGCTTGGCTGGGGAATCTTCATCGAAGTGTTCATCTTTGTGGCGGTTTTGCTGGCAGGTCTTATCTATGCCATTAAGAAACGTGCAATAGACTGGGAATAGTGGAGACTGGATTATGGCATTTCAGGCATATCAGGGTGAGGGTTGGCTACTTACCAAGGCAGAACAACTGATCAACTGGGGCAGAAGCAGGTCCCCCTGGCCGTTTCCGTACGGTACTGCATGTTGCGGCATTGAGCTGATGGCAGCATTGGCATCAAGTTATGACATGGCAAGGTTTGGTGCGGAGCGTGTAGGTTTCTCCCCCCGTCAGTGCGATGTACTCATTGAGGCGGGAACAATTACCAAGAAGATGGTTCCCATCCTGAAGACCATTTATGATCAGATGGCAGAACCAAAGTGGGTAATTGCAGTAGGTGCATGCGCATGTACAGGTGGGGTATTCAGGACCTATTCAACCCAGCAGGGCATAGGCAGCATAATTCCTGTTGATGTGTATATCCCTGGTTGTCCGCCCAGGCCCGAGGGTATCCTTTACGCACTGCTCAAACTCCTTGATAAAATTCAAGAGGATCATCCTCTTTACAAAAAGCGCCAAGAGGTGGCTGAAGCACTGGAGGCCACAAAATGAGCCTCAAGGAAAGAGTACTAAACTGTCTAAAAGACGATGTGATTGCAGTAACCGAGCACCGGGGTGACCTGAGTGTTGAGGTGCCCAGGGAGAAGATCGTATCTGTCCTTACCAGACTGAAGGACGATCCTGATACATCCTTTGATTTTCTCAGCGACCTGTTCGGTGTGGACAATCTTGATCTATACAAAAAGAAGAAAAAGCCCAAAAAGAAGGCCGAAGGGGAAGAGGAGAAGGTGGAGGAGGATAAGGGGCCTCCTCCACCACGATTTGAAGTTATCTACCTGCTGCTCTCTCTGAAGACCAACGAGAGACTTCAGGTCAAGATTCGTGTCCCAGAGGATGATATGACAGTGGATACTGTTACATGTATATGGAAGGCGGCTGACTGGCCGGAAAGGGAGGCCTTCGATATGTTTGGATTCAAGTTCAAGGGACATTACAATCTCCGCAGGCTTCTCATGTGGGATGAGTTTGAAGACCATCCGCTACGAAAGGACTACCCGCTGGAGGGCAAGGGCGAGGTCAGGCATCTCAAGTACGAATAGAGTTGCTGGTTAACGAGGAGAAGAG
>WGBG01000116.1 GCA_015494395.1 Deltaproteobacteria bacterium | reverse complement strand
TACCGATATTCCCCTTGTAAATGTATCAATTGCAGATGTGCTTGATTTCGGGCAGGCATTCAGCGACGAGGTAACAGGCCTGCTCTACAACCCCGATGGCTCTCCCGCGTTTGACAGCACGGACGAACTTGAGGCCCTGCTCAGACGGGTCCTCGTCAGGGCAACCGGTGCGGCCCTGCCAGAAGATGGGGTCCTTGATGCGGATGCCGTGTTTAATCTTGTCCTGGACGACGGAGATCCCGTCCCCGTGACCCTGGATGACGCGGCAACGAGTGCTTTTACAAGCAGGGAAGAGCTGATAGATTATGCCAACAGCGTTATTTCATCCATTCCTGAACTCGCAGGCATTTCAGCAGGCATGACCGCTGACGGTCACATTACCTTCACTGCGCCTGAAAGCGCCCACCAAATGAAAATAGAGGTTGACCCGGGTGAATCGAACAGTGCCTTTACTCAACTCGGTTTGATGGAAGAACAGCTTAGTGGGATAGCCCCGGACAGCCTGACCATAAACTTTGACAGAAACAATGAGCTTCTTCTCTACACCCTGCACCTTGATCACACCTTTGCCGATTTCTCCACGGATTTTGACCTCAACGTCGATCTTTCCCCGCTGACCGATCTCTCAATTCAGGATAGCCACTTTCTGGTAAGGGCAAATGGGGGAATAGATTTGAGTTTTGGGATAGACCTTTCGACCACCGGCTCTGTCCTTAAGGCCGTAAGGCCTCTTGCCGGCTACCAGCTTACTGCCGGCCAGGATGCCCACTTCCAACTCATTATAAATGCATTCAGTTCAGAAGAAGGCCCAGGCAACGAGCCTCAAGCCGTGGATGTGACCCTGGGGAGCTCTGCCACAAGCACCAACACCACGGTGGATGACCTTGTAGCAGACCTTAACAGCGCCCTGCAGATGGCTCTAAGGGCCGCGGGCTACGATGGAGACCAGGTGGTGGCGTCTGCAGAATCCACGGATGAAGGTGATTTCCTGAAATTATCGGTAAAGGAAGCGATGGGAGGCACTTCTCTTGTCCTGTACGCCGATCCTGGTGATCCGGCGGTTACTGAACTGGGATTTACAAAGTTGTATCAGGATTCTGTCACATTGCAGGCAACCGGCGCGTATCTTCCCTCAGACGGGGTACTTTCAGGTGCCGCAACATTTACTGTCTCGGTAAACGGGGGCGACCCTGTTACCATCGCCGTGAATCGCGATGCCTCCAACACTACGGCACAGGACCTGGTGGATGACATAAACAGCGCCTTTCATACCCAGGGGTTAAACAACGTAACAGCCACCCTGATTGGTGAAAGACTCGCCCTAACCGCCACGGGAAGAGGAGCCAGCATTCACGTGACCGCGGAGAGCGGTGATCCGGCAGTAACAGAATTGGGTCTTCCAACAGACCAGCAGGAGGGGCCAAATGAAGTAGCCCGCACGGTGACTTTGAGGTTTGAAGGGACGGAACTTCCCGAAAACGGACAGCTCGCCAACGACGCCCATTTCAATGTCTCCATAAATGGCGCCACTCCTGTGGCGGTGACGGTAGAGGCCACTTCAACCGCGGACAATAGTTCAAGAAGAGACCTGGTGGATGACATAAACAGCGCCTTTGCTTCAGCGGGGCTATCCGGTGTCCTTGCCACTGTTACAGGCGAGGGTTACCTGGCCTTTAGCGTAATAGGGACCAGGAGTACCATGGAGGTTACGGCAACCGCCGGAGATCCTGCCATTACTACGCTTGGGATGGCAGAAACTCAGAGTGCAGGCCCCTACAGGAATTCCCAGGTGGCTGCAACCAGTATGCTGGACCAGCTTGTGCTGGATAATGTCTCCTTTTCCGGTCACCTGGAAATAGACGGGGGAATGAGCGCAGAGGCAAGTTTCGCTGGTCTCGCATCTCTTGCCATACAGAACGCATCTCTCTCTCTGACAGGGGATTTGAACTACAGTCTGTTCAATGTGGCAGAGCCGGTTAAATTGATCGATCTGTTCCAGAACCTTGGCGATATTGTCCATTACCTTAACCTGAACCCAGCCTCCCTTGTGCCTGCCGGCCAGTTCAATTTCCATTTCCCTGTTTCAGTATTTGGTCCAGTAGTTGACATGTTGGGCCTGGGAACCGGCACAGGCCTGTATATGGATATAAGTTCAAACGAACTTTTCAGTCCCTCTTCATGGAATTTTGACACAAGCGGCCTGGGTAACCTGGCAAACTTCTCAGGGTTTGAGATGCCCTCGCTCTTCGAGGCAATCCACGAGCTTATCGAATTCTTGAGGGGAATAGGAAGTGATACCCTTCTTGATACCAAGCTGCCCCTTATCAACAAGAGTATCAACGAGACTATTGATTTCCTGGACACCCTTGTCCAGACCCTGGAGAGCTTCCAGGCAAACCCCGCCACCACGTTGGACCAGATTGAGGCAAAACTTGAGGACGCCCTGGCAGGTGCCCTTGGCCTCGACCCCACAGCGGTTCAGGACATGATCGAGATCCCCTCTCTGGGACCTGATCTGAGTGATTTCCGTATCGACCTCAATTATCAACCGGTCCTTGAATCTTTGAGCCTGCCCCTTGACTTTGATTTTGGATCACTGGGATTAAATGTACCGGATCTTCCAGGGGTGGGCAGCCTGATAGACGTGAGTGGAAGCGGCACCATCACACTCACTCCTGAAGTAGATTTTGCCTTAAGCTTTGGTCTTGACCTGGCTGATCCCATGCAGCCAAGGCCCTATATACTGGACACCAGCGGCCTTACCCTTGGTGTGCTCCTTAATGCCTCAGACCTTGACCTGTCCCTTGCCCTGGGCCCGCTTGGTGTCTTTGTCAGGAATGGAACCGCAAGGCTCAGCAGCGAGAGTGATGATAACGCCCCGGCCACCTTTGCCATTAACCTGGTTGACCTGGTAAATGGCGGTGGGGGCAAATACTATCTCGACAATATATCCGGCATAGACCAGATGGTGGAATTCACCATTGATGGCGAGGTATCTGCCACACTTCCGGTCTTTTATCCAACTGAATCCGAGCCGATATCCGATACGGACAACGACTTCAACCTTGATATTCCGCATCTGGGGCCTTTTCTGGAAGCCCTTTTCAATGGCACATCAACAGATGGCCTCATCACCTTTGATGAGCCTGACGTGGATTTCAGTGACCTTTTC
>WGBG01000115.1 GCA_015494395.1 Deltaproteobacteria bacterium | reverse complement strand
TTTTCAGTATTGTGGCTGAATTTACTGCAGGGGCTGCAGCAGCAGGGGCAATGCTCAGCGCCGGGGTTCTCACCATGAAGCAGACGGTTACGGCACTGCTGCTGGGCAACATAATAGCCACGCCTGTGAGGGCGCTCCGTCATCAGCTTCCGCGCTACCTTGGTATTTACCAGCCCCGAATTGGCATTCAGCTCCTGCTGGCCGGCCAGGTCCTTAGAGTGGTTACGGTAGTGATATCAGGAGTGCTGTATTATTTCCTGTTTTGACACTACCTTATTTTGAATATAATCTTTAAGTTAATCGTATCTAAATAGGGCCTTATGGTGGGTAGGTACTGAAAATCCACAATGACCAGACGAGGTTTTTTCTGATCTCACGTTTTGCTTTTTTGAAGGAGATAGTTGTGCAAAATTTTTTTGGTAGGTGTGTTATCTGGATCACCCTAGTGCTATTACATTGTGCTGCACTTGACTCTGCTGTTTTTGCCCAGCAGCCGTCAGGTCTGGATCCAATGAAACCGGCACTGGAGCGTAATGCTGGTTTTTTGCCAATTCTGAAGAAGGGAAATGGATTGTACCGGCTGGGAGAGATCCAGATCAACAGGAATACCAGGACTATTTTATTTCCGGCCAAAGTAAATATGGATAAGGGGCTTCTCGAGTATGTGCTGGTAAAATCAACAGGTAAAACCCATGAAAGCCTTTTGAGGACAAGCGTTGAGCCCTATTATTTAAATATAGCGTTTCTCCTTCTGGGATTCGAGCCTTCCGACAGGCCAATTGCTGAACAGGGCGCACATGAAAGACCCCAGGGCGCACCTGTCAAGGTCGAACTGCTAGTAAAAAAAGAGGGGAAGACGGTCTCCGTCGCCCCTGAGCAATTGATAGTTAAGAAAGGGAGCCGCGGTGAGGATACATTGCCCCGTCTGGAGTGGGTCTATACCGGTTCCATGGTTATGCAGGGCAAGTTCCTTGCACAGACATCAGGAAGCATGGTGGCACTCTACCATGATCCAGCAGCCCTTATGGATAATACTGACCCTCAGGGAGACAATGATGAGATATGGTATGTAAATGAGAAGACCGTTCCCCCGGCTGGTACGGACGTTATTATAAAGATATCTTCTGCTGAAAGATAAGGGGTGTAATTGATGAAAAACAAGATGTTTCCTGATATTCGACCAGTTGTACTGGGCTTAATGGTGATCTCCTTTTGCCTTCTGTTGGTAAGCGCTTCCTTTGCTGGTAAGGGTATTGATGCTGGAATGGTAAAGAAACCGGTAACGGGGGATATATCACTAAAGCATGAGATTCAGCACGCCATAGGTAAGGGGCTGACATACCTTATGAGGCAGCAGCAGTCCGGTGGCTGGTGGTCACAGGCAGAATATCCTGCCCTGACAGGCCTTGTCCTCACTGCATTTGCCGGTGATCCTTCCGGATATTATCGTGATGCAGCGCGTAATAATATAATCACAGGATACAATTATATTATTAAGTGCCAAAAGCCAGATGGCGGAATATACGTTGCAGGTCTTGCAAATTATAACACCTCTGTATCACTAATGGCATTGCTGGTGGCCAGGAACCCGGCCTATAAAAATGTCATAGAGAAGGCCAGGGAATTTATAATCAGGGAACAGGATACTGAGAAGAATAAAAATATAAGCGGTGATAATCCGTATTATGGAGGTATTGGATACGGTGGAAGATACAAGCATTCCGATCTTTCCAATACCATGATGGCCCTTGAAGCTGTTTATTACAGTAACCGTATGACTCCGCTGTCCAGTGAGCAGACAAAAAAGAGTGATTTGGATTGGAAGGCAGCCTTGAAGTTTGTCCAACGATGTCAGAATCTCCCAGAGTATAACGATCAGCCTTGGGCAAGCGAAGACCCGGTTAATCGTGGTGGTTTTGTCTATTTTCCGGGGAACAGCAAGGCTGGCGAGATGAAGCTTGCAAATGGAAAAATCGCGCTTCGCTCTTATGGCAGTATGAGTTATGCGGGACTCTTGAGCTACATTTACGCGGACCTTGATACCAATGACCCACGGGTAAAGGCCGCTGTCCAGTGGCTAAGTGAAAATTTTTCTCTTGATGAAAACCCCGGAATGGGAAAACAGGGACTGTATTATTATTATCATACCATGGCCAAGGCGCTATCTGCCGCGAGGATTGATAAATTGAAACTCAAAGATGGTAAAACCGTTAACTGGCGTGACCAACTGGTTGGTAAATTGCTTGATCTGCAGCGCCCTGATGGTTCATGGGTTAACGAAAATGGAAGGTGGTGGGAAAATGACCCTGTATTGGTCACATCCTATTCTTTGTTGGCCATGGAGATTATGTGGAGGGGATTATGATCTCCGTGTTATGGGGGGTAAAGAGAAAGTAGGAGGCAGAGTATTATCAAGAGGAGAGTTCGGTGGCCGGAAAGATCACACCAATGTTTGTTGTTTATAGGTCTTTTTTTTGTCTCGTGTTGTTAGTATGGGCATGTTTACCAACCCAAATCGTTATGGGGGAGCAGGAATCAAGAGAGATTCCTGATATCTATGTTACTGCCTCCCGTACTGAGAAGGAGCCTCTTTTTATCCCAAATCAGGTTTACAAGCTTACTAATTCAGTCCTGCTCCAGGAGAGGATGGTCCGCACCGTGCCCGAGGCCCTTGAGGAGGTTCCTGGAATAATGGTCCAGAAGACCGCTCAGGGACAGGGTTCCCCATATATTCGCGGATTTACCGGCTACCGGACATTATTTCTCATAGATGGAATCCGCCTGAATAACTCTACGTTCAGGGATGGCCCAAACCAGTACTGGAACACCGTGGATATCTATTCCATTGCAAAGATGGAAGTCGTTAAGGGTCCCGGCTCTGTGCTTTATGGGAGCGATGCCGTGGGTGGTACAGTTAATGTCAGCACTATCTCTCCCGGGCTTGATGCAAAAGGCTATGAAAGCCAGGGCAGGGTTTGTGGCAGGTATTCAAGTGGCGAAGAAGCATGGATCGGAAGGGGTGAAATAGGCGGAAGCTATAATGAAACAGCCGGGTTGCTTATAGGGTATTCCTACAAGGATTTCGGGGATGTCATTGGTGGCGATGAAGTTGGAACCCAGCCCAGGACCGGTTACAGGGAGTGGGACGGGGATATAAAGGTGATTTACAGGCCAGGGGGTGGCAGGAAGCTTGTATTGGCCCATCAGCGTGTTGACCTGGATGATGCCTGGCGCACTCATAAAACTGTTTACGGTATTAATTGGAAGGGCACAACTCATGGTAGTGAGAGGGAACGCATACTGGATCAGGATCGTAATCTTACATATGTTCAATACTATCAGGACAGACTCTCCACTTTTGCCAAGGACCTGGTCTTCAGCCTTTCTTTCCAACAGCAGAGGGAGCAGAGGCACAGGGTAAAAAGCAGCTATAAGTCTGATAAGCAGGGTGTGGATGTGGGCACCCTAGGAGTATGGGTCCAGGCAAGTTCCGATACTGGGGCTGGCACCTTTACATACGGCGTAGACTACTATCGTGACAGCATTAACTCCTGGAAGAGGAAATATGGCGCTGACGGCGCGTTGTCATCCCGTGCTGTCCAGGGACCAGTTGCAGATGACGCCACATATGATCTTCTTGGCGTTTTCCTGCAGGATGATATTTTTTGGGGCGACAGCTTCCAGCTCATAGCCGGAGGGCGTTTTACATATGCCCATGCCGAATCTGACAAGGTGATTGACCCTCTAACCGGTGCCAGGACATCCATGAACGACAACTGGAATGCTGTAACAGGCAGTCTGCGCGGCGTGTATTTCCTGGACCAGGAAGGACACTGCTCAATTTATGCAGGGATATCCCAGGCTTTCAGGGCTCCAAATCTATCAGACCTCACCAGATTTGATTCTGCACGTACAAATGAGTTTGAGGTCCCGGCCACAGATCTGGATCCTGAGCAGTATGTCTCCTATGAGGTCGGGTTTAAAACCAGTTTCAAGACGTTTTCATCCCAGCTGGCCTACTTCTATACTGATATCAATGACATGATAATTCGTACTCCAACTGGCAGAGTCGTTGATGGAGATTACGAGGTTACAAAGAAGAATGCCGGTGACGGTTATATAAACGGCGTTGAGTTGAGCGCGGCCTGGAAATTTTATCCAGGTTTTCTGGCCCATGCCTCTTTTTCATGGATGTACGGAGAAGTTGATACCTATCCGACTTCTTCTTCAGATAAGGAGCGTGAACCCATCTCAAGACTCATGCCCCTAACGTATCAGGGCGGGATAAAATGGCAGCCTTATGCATCCTGCTGGATAGAGGGGCTTGTTATTCATGCAAACCGGCAGGATGAACTCTCCACCAGGGATAAAAGTGATACAGACCGCATTCCTCCTGGAGGGACCCCCTCCTACACTGTTCTGACGCTGAGGGGTGGCTGGAATATAACTCCTGATGTTTCCATTTCATGCGCCCTGGAGAACCTGGCGGATGTTGATTATCGCATTCATGGTTCAGGCGTAAACGAACCTGGCATAAATTTTGTCTCCGCTCTTGATTTGAAGTTTTGAGGCATTAAGACACATTCGATGCCGTATTATTTGTGTGTTTTTGTGTCTATTCATCGGAAAGGAAAAACAAGACCATTGACGAACCATTCTTACACTTAATACCTTGAACAGTAACGTATTTTTTTGACTTTTGACAACTTCATCAAAGAAAGGTCTTGTCATCTTTTCAGGGTTGTTCAGGAATTTTTTGTTTTGTCTTTCTGTCCACCGTGTAAGATGTCTTAACTTTGTTGGATTATCCAAAAGGTTGGATTATCCAAAAGAGCGAATAATAGCTGTCGAACGGTATTTTTTGTCTTATTTTACTCAATCCCCATTTAAAATTGGTAAAAAGGAATTTTTTTCTTATAATACGCTCTGGATTTGTTAAAAGTAACTTCATCCCACCCGATTAATGTAAAGGCTTCGGAAGCCGGTCAGGTGAAAGCCAGATTTGGTAGTGAGAAATTGCATTCTTCTATTGAAACACCAGAGATATTTCACCAGAGAATAAATACAGACATTAATTTTGATCTCATCTTCACTAGGGATAGTCTTAATGTTGAAAATCCTGTCTTATCTTCTGTGTTAAAGGGTAGTGCCAGCAACAAGGTGATGGTGTTTATCGACAGCGGCGTTGCAAAGGCATTTCCGCATATCATTCATAAAATTTCCACATACCTTCATTATTATGGATTTTCATGCCCTTTAGCTCCGCTGGTATATCCGGGAGGAGAAAAGGTAAAGGACGGATGGCATTATGTAAGGGACATGATGGATCGTCTGCTTGAGGCCCACCTGTGCAGGCACAGCTTCTGTATAGCAGTAGGCGGCGGGGCCTTGCTTGATGCCGCGGGTTTTGCTGCCTCCATGGTGCATCGTGGAATCCGGCTTATACGCATGCCTACAACGGCGCTTTCCCAGGATGACTCAGGGGTAGGGGTGAAAAACGGTATTAACTATAATGGCGTTAAAAATATCATTGGTGCATTTGCAGCACCCTATGCGGTTATCAATGATTTTGATTTTTTAAGGACCTTGGATGCCAGGGTTATAGGAGATGGAGTTGCCGAGGCATTCAAGGTGGCCATTATCAAAGATTCGGAATTCTTTGGCTATCTTGAGGCATATGCCAGGGAAATAAAAGGCTGTACCTGGCCCGTGATTGAAGCAGTGGTCAAGAGGGCCGCCATCCTGCATCTGGATCATATATGCAAGGGAGGAGATCCAATGGAAAGGGGTGCGGCGCGTCCACTTGATTTTGGTCACTGGTCTGCCCATAAGCTTGAGGCCATGTCGGGGTATGAGATCAGTCATGGGCACGGGGTGGCTGTGGGAATAGCGCTGGATTCCGTCATAGCCTGTATGCTGGGTTATATAACAGTTACGGAAAGGGACAGGATCATTTCGGCGCTGAGTACAGCAGGGCTCCCGATCTTTACTCGCATGCTGGAAAAGAGAAATGTCCGCGGTTCACTTGAGGTATTGCAAGGGATTGAGGAGTTCAGGGAACATCTCGGTGGTTCACTTTGCATTACAATGCCCAAGGGGATCGGAGACCGAATAGAAATATACGAGTTGCGTCATAGTTTAGTGGAAAATGCTATTGTTTTTTTGAATGGCTTGGACGCAAACAAAAAGTAATTCGTGACTGTTCAGCGTATTCTTAATAAGGTAGGTAAATGGTCCTGTTTTCCGTTCCGGTGAATAATTTCTTGTTTTTCTAAGGCTTGCTCCGCCAAAATCGCGAAACTCGCTGGTCCCTCGCTCAGACAGATGCTATTTTTATGGCTGCGCTTTGCCAAGAAAAACTACGAAATTCTTCAAAGTCACTCCAAAACAAGACCGTTTACCACGCTGAACAGATATAGTAATTCTTAATTACACTGAACAGTTGCAATTAATCTACAATTGCTCCTGTTTTTTCTAAATTAGGTCTTTCCTGTCCAAGTCTCACAAAAATCCGCCTGCCTATGTTTGCAATTAATTTCCTACTGAGTCACGCTGACAATCCTTTTTAAATAACATTTACCGCTGAACCAATCCACTATTTTCAGAGTAATATTTTTCTTGGTGTGGAAATTTTTTCCATATTCATGTTTATAAGTCATAAAATAGGTTTTTAAGGGCTGTTTATTGACTATTTTATTGGTTTGTTTGGGCGGTATAAACATTGCATAATGTTTATAAATCAATTCCTGAAAAATCTTCTTCTTTGAAGAAAAATAGTTAACACCTTAATAATACAGTATTTTCTGTCTCGACTAAGGGAGTGGGAGATGGTTTCCTCCTTGAGGGAATCTTTTTCTATTTTCTTTAGGGGTTATTTCACGCAAACTGGCCTGGCAGATGGCGGACGATACCTCGGTTAATCACCAAAAAATGCAGTTTCCAGGGGGGCGGCATGGGGAACAAATTTTCATCTATTTTAATCTTGTCTCTTTTGTTTCTGATAATCAGTTCAACTTCTTATGCTTCTATTTCTCTCTACCAGTGGGGTATTAATCTGAATGGTACCTTCTATTATGGAAATGTGACGTATGGAAACCACTTTGGAGATGTTCCGGGTCTTGGTCACGACCTTTTAGATCCGGAACGCGGGCTTGGTACCCTCACATGGCACTACACGGCTGCGGCAGAGGGAGAAGATGTGCTCTTTATCTCATGGTTTGATCATGAAATTGATGAATATGAAAACGGCTTTATCAATGAATATGGCAGTACCGGCGGAGTGCCTGGCCCTTATCAGATGTGGGAGATTGACGAACCCATGTATCTGTTTGGAGATATTGCCTGGAATGTAAACAATGGTGTGCTTGACTCATCCAATTCCATATTTGTCGGTTCGGATCCTACTGGAGACGGTATAGAGGGGGATGATGTCTCCATGGCACTTGGGTGGAATTTTGTGTTGAATATGGGGGACAGGGCTGACATTGCATTGATACTGTCTGAAGACGATGCGGATATTGATGGGGCCGCATTTTTTCTTTCACACACTGATCCCGATTCCCATAAGACCGTATATTTTCAGGGTGATCTGGTCATAACCCGTGCTCCCAATCCGGTACCCATCCCTGGTGCCGGCGTTTTGCTTGCGGCAGGGCTTGTGATGTCAGGTGTAGCAAGGAAACTCATCAACAGGGCAGGGGGAAGGTCATGAGAGTAAATGTTTCAGGATCATATACCACAAGAGTTATTTGTCTGGCCGTTGCCTTTCTGTGTATTTCATTGTTCCAACTTCCATTCGGCGAGACAGGCGTTGCATCCGGCCATAGATTTTACAACTGGCTGATATCTGGCATGTTTGGAGCGGCCCCTGTGTATGCCGCTCCTCCCAAGGTGATATGTGTTCCACACGTGCCTTCAGACATGCTCATACCCCATGAAACCTGGGCAGGTGAACCTACCATTCTTAAGGGTGTGGCCAGAGGTGTGGCCACCGGTACATATTACTGGGAATTTGGAGACGGAAATTCATCTCAGGTTATGTCAATCACTGACAGTGATAATCTTGCGATAATCCACCAATATGACGCATCTCCTGGCACACTCTTTATCGCGCATCTTCATGTCATCAATGAAGCCGGTGAAGAGGGTGTTGATGACTACAGGGTGCTTGTCAAGGAGAAGACCCTTGATGTGGAGGTCAACAAGGCCATAGATGATGGCCTGTGGTGGCTGTATACCCGGAAGGACGAGTTCACCTTAATCCCCATGACGGCGTTTAAGACAGCAACTGGTCTGCCTGGTCTGCTTGGTCAGTATTTTAATAATTTTGACCTTTCAGGCGATCCTGTCCTGGAAAGGATAGATCCGGCAGTCAATTTTGTCTGGGGTGGTAGCCCGGGAGAGGGTGTTAATACTGATTTCAGTGCAAGATGGACAGGAACCATAATTATTCCCGAAGATGGAGTTTACGGTTTTGCGTCATACAATGATGACGGAACCCGCCTTTACATCGATGGAGAGCTGATAATCGATGACTGGCGGGGTCACCCACCAACCTGGCGCTATTCACGGAAACTGTGGCTTAGTGCCGGTGAACACAGCTTTAGACTTGATTTTTATGATTCGTGTTGCGGGGCCCAGGCGCAAATCTACTGGACTGCAATGACTACGGTACGGTGGGGTAACGCCAATCCTGACAACCGCTATAATGATTATTATGGCAACACAACTGCCTCTGCCGTGCAGGCCTTTGAGATCAACGGGCACCTTGAGACAGGTGACCCTGACGAAGACCCCTATGCATCTGTTGTGCGTGGTGGAATAGCATTCCTCTTGAACGGGCTTGCCAGTTACGATCTTAACCTGCAGCACGATGACAATCCGGACAGCAATGGTAATGGCATAGGCCTTGGCTGGCCGGGAAACAGGCCCATCTATGAGCTTGGGGCAATAATGGATGCCCTGGTGGCCAGCGGCACCCCTGACGCCATAGCCCAGTTTGGCGGGGTTAACGTGCTTGGCAGGCGGTACCAGGATATCGTTCAGGATATGGTGGATATGTATGCCTGGGGACAGGTAGACAGTGGCAGCAGGACCGGGGGGTGGAGGTATGCGTGGAACAGTGATGCGGATAATTCCGCCTCCCAGTGGGCAGCCATAGGGATTGTTGCGGCTGAAAGACATTTCGGGTGCAGTGTGCCTGAATGGGTACGCGATTATAACAGAACGTGGCTGGACACCTCCTACAACAGTGCGGGATTTTTCGGTTATACAGACAGAAATGCCTATAGATCTGGTTTTGCAACCGGGCCAAGCGGCATGGTTCAGATGGCATTTGATAATATTCATGTTGCCGACGCAAGGTGGAGGGCATGTGAGCAGTATCTTGAGTCTAACTGGAGTGATTTCCTTGGCTGGGACAGGGCCGGTGGACATCAGACCAGGGATGGTCGTTATTACTCCTACTATGCCTTTGCAAAGGCAATGCGTCTTGCCCTGCCCAGGGAGGTTGAATATCTGCCAGGTGGCATAAACTGGTACGGTGACGAGGTGTACGGCCTTGCCAGGCTCCTTGTAGATACCCAGAATCCTGACGGTTCCTGGCCTTATGACGGATGGCCCTATGTGGGTCCCAATACGGCCGGTGCATGGAATGTTATTATTCTTACCAGAACCCTATTTGAAAAGCCCCCTGTTGCAGTTATCCACGCAGAGCCCAATCCGGGTGCTGTGGGTCAGATCATCACATTTGATGGTTCCGCATCATATCATACAGACCCTGCCAAGCAGATAGTGCAGTACCTCTGGGATTTTGATGCCTCGGATGGCGTTGACTTTGAACACCCGGATGCCACGGGAGTTACCGCGTCCCACACCTATGGAAACCTTCAGGATTACACTGTTTCCCTGAAGGTGATTGATAACAGCACTCCGGAGCGATTTGATGTCTCCAACATAACCTTGCACATAACGGTTCCTCCCCATCCGCCTACTGCGGTTATCGGCGGGCCATACATAGCAGCCGCAGGGGAGGGTGTGCATGTAGATGGTGGAGGATCATATGATATCGATGAGGCTGAGGGTGATTCAATAACCGCGTGGGACTGGGAAAGCGATATGGTTCCGCCCTATGGTTTTGATGAGGCCCATGGCCGCCAGGCAGTGCTTCCACCCTTTGACCGTCCAGGTCACTACGATATTATCCTGAGGGTTTCGGACAATACGGCTACAGTCTTTCCCCTGTCAGGACAGCCTGATCTAACTGACACAGATTTCGGTAAGGTGACTGTCTATGAAACCGGTGTGATTGACCTCAATGCCCGCCCAAAAGATACAAAGTGTCAGCTTACATGGACGCCCACATCTGCCCAGGCGTACAGGATACTACGTTCCGACCAGGGCCCCAATGAAGGCTTTGTTCAGATTGGTACCACCACCTCTGGCTACGCCGTGTTTGTGGATCATAACCTGGCCCCTGAGCCGGGTGAGCCCGTGAACGCCTGCAGGGGTGATTTTAATAACGACTATGTCGTTGATTCCATTGATGCCGCCATCTTTGCCAATGAACTGGGGGCGGGAAACTGCAGTGAGACCGCGCCGTGCCTTGGGGATTTTGACAGTGATGGAGACGTTGACGGTACTGACAACGCCTTTTTCCAAGCAGAGATAGGCCGTGCCCAGTGCCTCCAGGTTACAGGCGTGGAAATGGACAAGGAGTACTGGTACCGCATTATGACAGAGGAGGATGGGGTACAGAAGCTCTCCGCCCCTGCATACGTGAAGTCCCAGGGCAAGATCAAGAATTTTCCGCCGGTCATTACAAGTGAGCCAACGGTAAACGCAACAGAGTCAAGAACTTATGAATACCATGTCCAGGCCTATGACCCTGAAGGTACCACTGTGGTGTTCCAGCTTGACATTGCCCCGGACGGGATGCAGATAGATGCCTCTACCGGCCTTGTGACATGGGTTCCTGGCAATGATCAGGTTGGTGTCCAGGATGTGATGGTGAGGGTGACTGATGAAGCAGGGATAGCGGCAACACATTTTTTCAAGATAATGGTAATGCCCCGCTTCAATTCAGCTCCTGTGGCAGATCCAGGGGGACCGTACAGCGCCCTTACCGGTGAGACGGTTTCATTCTCCGCATCAGCCACCGACCCTGAGGGAGATGCCATTGTATCATTGCACTGGGCCTTTGGCGATGGAACAGAGGCAGAGGGACAGCAGGTAACCCACGTATATGGAGCCGCAGGAACATATACCGTATCACTCTTTGTAACCGACGACAGGGGCGCCACGGGGCACGCCGAAACCTTGTGCCAGATAGAGGTCCCAAACAGGCCGCCCCTGGCAGATGCCGGTGGTCCTTATCTCGGCTTTGTGGGCACACCTGTAGAGTTTGACGGGAGCAACTCATACGACCCAGACGATGACCCCATGACATTTACATGGAATTTCGGAGACAGCTCCCCTGCCCAGGGCGGCATCCAGGTATCCCATACCTACCTCCAGGCCGGTTCATATACCGCAACCCTGTCCGTAGATGATGGAAGGGGCGGTCTGGACTCTGCCCAGGTGGATGTGTTGATTTATCCTCCAAACCAGGCCCCTGATGCAAGTTTCAGCGTTTATGGTGATTTTTTCCGCTGGACCACCCTGGTTTTTGATGCCTCGACGTCTTCCGATCCGGATGGGCATGATATTGTTTCCTATGAGTGGGATTTCGGTGACGGTCTCCATACCACTGGCACCATCGTAAGTCATGCCTATGCCGAGTCAGGAAACTATACCGTGACTCTTACGGTCACGGACAGTTTCGGCATGAGGGGGAATGCCACCAGGCAGGTTGTAATTGTTCATCCCCCCAACAATGTCCCGGTCATTGACGCAGGGGGACCATACAGGGGTGCCGTGGGAGAGTCGATTACGCTGATGGCAGAGGGTGCAGATCCTGATGGCGACAATATTACATGGTCATGGTCCTGTAATGGAAATACCTATTCGGGCAAGAATGTCCAGCTTGTCTTTGATTCGCCTGGAACTTACTCGGCCACGGTATATGCAAGGGATGGTCTTGGCGGCAACAGCAGTGACACGGCAACTATAGATATATTCGATCCCAATGCGCCAGGGGATGACGTCCCACCCGAGGTGGAGATTTTAAGTCCTGAACCAGGTGCAATGCTAAGCGGCACAGTCCGGTTCTACGGGAGTGTATCTGATGAGAAC
This sequence comes from Deltaproteobacteria bacterium, assembly GCA_015494395.1. Taxonomy (GTDB): domain Bacteria; phylum Desulfobacterota; class Dissulfuribacteria; order Dissulfuribacterales; family QOAL01; genus S144-17. Next base: position 8,412 of record WGBG01000115.1, on the reverse strand, counting down.
CTTGTCTCCTGGAGGCTGGAATACGCGCCTTCAGGCAGTGAGGAGTGGTCGGAAGTCGCTGATGGGACCAGCGGGGTTGATAATGGCCTGCTGGCTGAGGTGGATGTCAGCTCCTGGCCTTCTGATTCTTACCGGTTCAGGCTTACTGCAACAGACGGCAGGCAGAGTGCGACCCATTGGAATGATTATACTATAATTAATCCTCTGCAACTCGGCCGTTTTTCAGTAAGTTATAATGACCTCACACTGCCTGTGATGGGAATGAAACTCAGGCTCATGCGCACCTACAGGAGTACACGGAGTGCGGCTGGTGATTTTGGAAGGGGTTGGACGCTTGATATGAAAAACGTGGACCTCAGGGAATCCCCGAATCACAATGTGTTTATCACCCTTCCCGACGGGCGGAGGACGGCCTTCGCATTCACCCCTGTTCGTGTTTCTCCGTGGTTCCCCCTGTACCGGGCAGAGTTTACTGCACCCCCTGGTGTGTTTGATGAGCTCGACTTTGTAGGCAACCACGACATAGTCTATTCCGGTGGAGACTGGTACTATTTTATGGATCCATCAGGTGTGTTCAGTCCCTCAACATACATCCTGAGGACCCGTGATGGCCTTGTCTATACCATTGATGAAGATTTCGGCGTGCGCAGAGTTGAGGACAGAAACGGAAACTGGATCATTATTGATAGCTCGGGCATTACCACCAGTTCAGGCAGAAATGTTGCATTTTTCTATAACGCCCAGGGATTCCTCTCTGCCATTACCGATCCTTCAGGTGGCACAATTGCGTATGAATACGACACTGCCGGTCACCTGGTATCCTTCAGGGATCAGGCAGGAAATGAGACCCGCTATATTTACAATGAACGGGGCGAGATGACAGAGATCATCGCCCCTGAGGGCGGTAGACCAATGACCGTTGAATACTATGATGATGGAAGGGTCAAGGCGCGTATTGACGAGAACGGAAACCGGATATCCTACACGTATGATGTAGAAAACAGAAAGGAAACCATTATCCGGCCAAATGGTTATTACATTACCTATACCTATGATGAGAACGGGTACGAGGTAAGGAGAGATAACTCCTTTACCGGTATAACACTCAGTAAACGGGATGCGGACGGCAACCTGCTAGAAGAGGTCACCCCTGAGGGAAGAAGGAGTGTGTTTACATATGACCAAAGGGCCAACAAACTTACGGAAACGCGGTACGTTGATCCTGACGACAATTCAACAGCCCGTACCCGCAGTTTTGCCTATGACCAATTCGGTAATCCCCTACTTGCCGTCATGGAGGATGGCAGCCGTACTGAAATGACTTATGATGACAACTTTAACTTGATCAGGAGGATCAGAAAGGACAGCGACGGGAACGTCCTGTCTGATGAGAGCTGGACCTATGATGAAAGGGGAAACAGGCTCAGTTATACCGATCCCCTGGGAAATACAACCCGCTACTCATACAACGGTTTTGGAGACATGATCTCAAAGACCGATGCGTCTGGAGTAACCGTCAGCTATGAGTACGATGCAATGGGACGTAGAACAGCCATTATAAATGCCCTGGGTCAACGTACGGAGATTACATACGATGCCCTGGGTAACCTGGCCTCAGTTGCCAGGAATGGTGTTACCGCCTTTTCCATAACCGGTAATCATGATGGCAGGCCGCTATCATTTACGCATGAGCGCGGTACTGCACACTTTTACTGGACTGCCATGGGCAGGCTTTCCTCTGTTATTGATGAGGCCGGCTCCATGCTCACGCCCGGGTATGACGAGGTGTTGAACATGACCTCCTTGCGATTTGAAGACAGTAACGGGGTCAACGCCTCTGAGACGATGTATGGATATGACCTTGTGGGAAGGGTTACATCCCGTACCGATCCGCTGGGCAATATACGGCGTTTTTCCTATGATAACGACGATTATTTTACAGGGGAGGCATTGCCGGAAGGCTCAATCCGTATCTATGCCAGGGATGGAATGGGAAGGACAGTCCAGGAGTCTTCGTCAGAGGGCACAATCACCTACTCTTATGATCTTGGAAACAGGCTGGTAAAGGCAGTTCGTGTAATATCCGCAGGAAGAACCGATACCGTAAATATCAGCTACACCCCTGCCGGACTGATTAAAAGTGTTACGGATGCAGAGGGCAGGACTGTTTCCTATCAGTATGACGCGGCAGGCCGCCGTACCGGTATGATTGCCCCTGATGGTACCACGGTGATTTACAGGCACGATCCGGCCGGAAGGCTCACAAGGGTTGAGTGCAGCGGTGCGTGGATCTCGTTTGAATATGATGCTGCCGGAAGACGGGTCAGACAGGAGACCTCAGGCGGGGCTGTGACCGAATATACATATAACAGCGCGGGTCTCCTGGATACCCTGACAATATACGATAGTTCACGTGCAGTGGCAGCCAGTTACCAGTACACCTATGATTCCCTGGGCAACAGGACCCAGGTTATGCTTAATGACGGATTCATCCGCTGGGAGTACGACGAATCGAACAGGCTAACATCCGAGACCATCAGCTCAACAGCCCTTGGCACTGCTGCCCGGACTTTCAGTTATGACTATGCCGGAAACCGGTTCTCTGCTGGAGGTTCCGAGGTTTATAGGGCTGACAATAGTCTCGCATCCAACGGGACCATATCCTTCAGCTATGACAGGAACGGAAATATGGTTTCGTATACCGGCGGTTACAGCTATTCATACAACGACCGGGGCAGGCTGACCGGATACTCGCACGGCGTAACAGAGGCCAGGTATGAATACGATTTCCTTGGCAGGCGTGTCAGCAAGAATGCTGGCGGCCATCTGTTCGAATATGTTTATGATAATGAAAACGTGGTTGCCCAGTATCGTGATGGTGCACTCCTTGCCCTGTTCATACACTCGCCGTCACCCGATGAGCCGTTGATGACCATCCAGGGCGGTGAGGTGTGGTTCTATCACCACGATGCCAGGGGCAATATCACACTGATAACCAACTCTGCTGGAGAGGTGGTTCAGCGTTACGGTTATGATGCATGGGGCAAAATTGTATTGAACAGCGGTCCATTCTCGTTTGATGGTGAGACCGGACTGGTCAATACATTTACCTATACCGGCAGGGAATACGATGCTGAAAGCGGACTCTACCACTACAGGACAAGGGCCTACAGCCCGGATCTTGGCCGATTCCTGCAGCGTGACGGCCTGCAGGGCAAACTGCTTGCGCCCCAATCACTGAACCTATACGCCTACTGCAGAGACAACCCGGTAAACTGCATTGATCCAAGCGGCCAGCAGGTGGTGGTGAGCTACACCCTATCCATGTCAGTTCCCTCGGGACGTGAAGTGGCCGCGGCCCTTGCGGGTTTCCTCCAGGGTTACAGCATAACGAACATGCGTTTTTTGGCAAATTATATGGATCTTATTGGCCAGGGAGATGCCAAGGGACTATGGTGGCTTATAGCCTATAATAAGACCAAAGGCCATATGGAGGGGACTAAAGCCCTCCTTGGGGTAAGTAATAAGATGGCAGAAAGGATACCTCTTGCAGATGTTGCAGCCATTCCTGGCGCATTTAAGGGTGGAGTAACCTTTATGGTGGGATTTTCCATATCAATCGAGGCCGAGTTGGACAATATTACCGGCGAATATACAAAGGAGTACACCAAAAAGGTGGAAGGTGGTGGTTTTGATAACGGCGTGGACCAGGCCCTTGACTTTATATGGAGGTGCAGGCCTTACTAGTTGAAGGAATGATGCTATCCCCTCTCGTGAGCTAGGTATTTATGGTTGTTATGAGAAGAATATTGGTCCTGCAAATAGCCGCCCTTGGCTATGCATTTCTTGAACAAAATGGCGTTAAAGAGATAGGCGGCGTTAGTTTCAGGCGGGTCAGGAGCCTGTTTCCAGCCTTGACCTGTCCTGTACAGGCAATGTTCAGGACCGGTTTGCCCCCGGCCCGAAACGCCATGTTTTTTAACGGGTTTTACGAACATGATCTGCAGCGTCCCTTTTTCTGGGAACAGTCAAGCAGGCTGGTAAAGGGGGAAAGGATATGGCAGGAATACCGTCATAATGGCGGAAAATGCGCCATGCTCTTCTGGCAGCAGTCCCTTGGGGAGCAGGTTGATTACCTGCTTTCTCCGGCGCCGGTTCACACCCATGGCGGAGGCATGATTGATGCCGTCTATGCAAAACCGGCGGACCTCTATGATAATATCTGTTCTGATATTGGCAGCCGTTTCAGGCTCCACAGCTACTGGGGACCTCTGGCAGGGCTAAAGAGCAGTACTTTTATTGCCCAGGCCACGTGTAATCTCATGGGCAGGGATGGTGCCCCTGAACTGATTTTTTCCTATTTGCCCCACCTTGACTATGCCCTTCAGAAGCATGGGCCTGACCATTCAAAGGCATTAAGGGCCCTTTCTGAACTTATGGATCTCCTCTCAGAGATAGTATCCTGCTGTTCTAAAAGGGGCTACGAGTTTCTCTTCTTTGGTGACTATGCCATAGGCAAGGCAACAAGGGTTCTGTTTCCAAACCGGGCGCTGTACCTGCACGGACTTTTCCGGGCCAGGCGAGTTAAAAACAGGCTCTATCCAGACTACTGTTCATCAGACGCCTTTGCGGTTACTGATCATGAAGTGGCATTTATCTACCTGAATAATAAAGAGAAATATGAAAAGTGTCTTGAGGCGATCAGGGCTATTGATGCTGAGATATCTGTTATGGAGAGGGAGCAGATGGCCGCATCAGGGCTTTTTGCAGACAGCGGACCCGATTTCATAATTACTGCCAGCCCCGGGACATGGTTTGCCTATCCGTGGTGGGAAGAGCCTGGTGAAGCCCCTGATTTTGCAACCCACGTTGATATTCACAACAAACCGGGTTTTGACCCTTGTGAACTCTTTTTCGGCTGGCATCCCTGTATTATCAGCACGGATACTTCCAAAGTAGGCGGTACACACGGCCATAACTCTGAGGAACGTGACGTTGCCTGGGCTACATCCCTAGATATCAAGGCGCATGAGTTTGGGGATATAGCACTTCAACTTAAACAGTATCTCGGTGGACACACGGCATGATCATACCGTCACTATATCCTTGTGCGGAACCAGGTAACAGATATCCTCAATACAGAGTTACCAGCCAAGGGTTCATCTGAAAAAAACGTGGTGCCTCTCGCCAGGTTAATAACATATCTTACCCTTTTAAGGCTTCCAAACCTCCTCACTGTCCCCCTTGATCCTGTTGTGGGGATAATGAGTCTTTCAGCAGATTTCAGCGTTGAGACCGTTGGTTTCCCTGTTATGTCGGTGCTGCTGATGTACTGCGCAGGCCTGTTTCTAAATGACTACTGTGACAGGGAGAAAGATGCGGCAGAAAGACCCCAACGGCCTATTCCTTCAGGCAAGATAGAGCCTTTGCATGTGCTGCGCGCAGGTTTGCTGCTCCTTGTGGCAGGAGTTGGAGCAGGTTGTGCATCTGGGAGCCTGGCAGGACTTACGGCTTTTGTCCTTGCGCTCATGGTCCTAGCCTATTCGTATTTACATGCACGGCACAGATTTGCAGGAGTGCTGCTTATGGCAGGTTGCAGGGCAGGAGCAATACTTCTCGGTGCAGCAGCTACTGGTGCCATACAGACTTCAGCAATAGTGCCTGCCTCTTCGCATTTTGTGTACATCCTCCTCCTTACACTCTGTGCAGCCGATGAGGCAAAACAACATTCACTCCCATTCTTTTTGGCCATCTCTCCTCTGACAGCCCTCATGGTGCCTATGACGTTTTTGCCTGATTCGTCTAATTTTATGCAGCTTCCTGCGGTTATGCTTCTTTTTTCGTGGATAGTGCTTGATACCCTTAAAAGCGCCAACGCGTGTAAAAAACAGCTCAGGAGTGTGTCAGAGCATATAGGCACACTGGTAAGAAATTTGATTATTGTTCAGGGGATATGGATAGTACTGTATCTTGAAAAACCTGATGCCGGCACCGTTGCGGTTGTTGCTGGTGGCGTGTTTTTCATGCGTTATTCAAGTGAGCTGCTTTCAGAGAAGTTCAGCTCAAGTTAGAGGTTAGGAAATTTTGATTCTAAAGCATAATAATATTTTCCTCACATACTCTCTAAATCTTCATCCAGGAGAAGAGCTGGAAGATGTTCAGTACGCACTTTTTTCATCTGCCCCAGCAGTATTCCAGAAGGTCATGCCTGACTCTCCCGCATATGCGGTAGGCCCCTGGTTAAATCACAGGGTGGCGCATGAGATCATTAAAAATAATATCCTGGAATCATTAAAACAGAGGCTTCATGATCATAATTTAATCACCATTACGCTTAACGGCTTTCCTTACAGTACTTTTCATGGGCAAAGGGTGAAGGAGCTGGTGTATAAGCCTGACTGGTCATCAGAGGAACGTCTTGACTATACGCTTTTACTGGTGAAGATCCTTTCAGAATTAATGCCCCAGAGGCAATGGGCAAGTATCAGCACGCTGCCCGTTGGCTATGCCCGGTTGTGCAGTAACGAAGTCATAGATCGGAGTGCTGAGAACATGGCCCTGTGTGCATGGCACCTGCATAAATGCGCTGAGCAGAACGGAAAGCAGATTGTCCTGTCAATAGAGCCTGAGCCTGACTGCATTGTGGAGGACTTGGAAACATTTCTGAAGTTTTATAATGATCGTTTGCTGTGTTCAGGCATCAAATACCTCCAGAGAAGATATAATCTTACCCCAGCAGTGTCGGAAAGGATTGTAAGACGCCATGTGGGAATGTGCCTGGACAGTGTTCACGCAACGGTCTGTGGGGATGACATGGTGGAATGCCTGGAAACACTGGCAGCGGAGGGAATCAGGACAGGCAAAATACAACTTGGTGCGGTATTGAGGGTGCAAGGCCCTGATTTTACTAGACTTGAGCCCTTTAATGACCCGGTATATCTTCACCAGACAAGATTTTTCCATGACAGGACAGTTACAAGATTTCCTGATCTGGCTTTTTTTCTGGAAGATGCGGACATGCTTTCCCCGCATGGTAATGCATTAGTACATTATCACGTGCCGTTTACGTGGAAGGGTACAGGTCCTTTAACAGCCTATCACAGTGTAACTTCTGATTTTATTGAAAAGGCAATGGACTTTGGTGTAACATGTTTTGAGCTTGAGATATATACCCTTTCGGTCTTTCCTGAGTTAATAAACATTACAGGTACAGAAAGGGAGCGGCTGATTACTGGCATGATTGCCGATGAACTTAAATGGCTGCTTGAAAAATTTGACAGCACCAAAAGTGATACAGGAGGAACATAATGGCTGACAAACTTCCCTGTCCAATGAGTGCCCCGGAGTTGCTTGACAGATACTACCTTGACATGAGGTGTCACATACTTGAGCTGGCGTCCGCCTTTGATCGCCTGGAGAGGGCGGCTGAGTCTGAAAAGGCCCTTAATGACAGGCGTTTCAAACGGCTTATGGATTCTTTTGACATCCTTAAAAAATCCGGCAGTGACAGGGTCAGAACATTTCTGGAAATGATGAGCGTGGAGTAAGTTAAATGAAGATAATAGAACCGCATATTCACATGATAGCCCGTACTACCCAGGACTATGAGCGTATGGCGCGAATGCACTGCGTGGCGTGTTGTGAGCCTGCCTTCTGGGCAGGATATGACCGAACCAGTGCCGCAGCCTTTCATGATTATTTTACACATATCTCTGAATTTGAGCCTACCCGTGCGGCACAGTACGGGATTGATCACTATTGCTGGATATGCATAAATCCCAAGGAGGCCGACGATCTTGAGCTTTCCAGGGAGGTGATCTCGTTCATACCGGAGTTTCTTGACAGACCTACTGTGCTTGGCATTGGGGAAATAGGGCTGAATAAAAATACAGCTAACGAGATAAGGACCTTTGAAATGCAGGTGGATCTTGCCGTGGAGTATGATCAGCTTATCTGGATTCATACTCCGCACCTTGATGACAAGCTGAAGGGTGTGAAGATAATGCTTGATCTGCTTAATAACAGGAGCGATATAGACAGGAACCGGGTGCTCTTTGACCACATGGAGGAGCACACAATAGAGATGGTTCTTGATGCAGGTTACTGGGCTGCCATGACCATATACCCCATTACGAAAAATTCTCCTGAACGCTGCATTGACACCATTGAACGGTATGGAAAAGAGAAGATACTGTGCGATGCGTCAGGGGACTGGGGACCTTCTGATCCCGCAACCCTCCATGATGCCATCTTTGAGATGCGCATGCGGGGTCACAGGGAGGAGGATATTGAAGATATCTTCTATAACAATCCGTGCAGGTTCTACGGTCAGAATCCAAAGTTCAGGCACAGGCCCACACGTTAGGCGGTTAGGGAAACGAAAATCCGAAGGGGCAATGCAGAACAATCATA
>WGBG01000114.1 GCA_015494395.1 Deltaproteobacteria bacterium | reverse complement strand
TCCGCCTCGCTGCTAACCTCTCTTGATGTAGGGACAGACCCGCACGTTGGAATGGGAGCACTCCTTACAGGGGCGGTTGCTGTTATAGTTGGAGGGGTGGATGTTTTCAAGGGGTGGATAGGTGGGGCAACTTTGCTTGCTTTGTTGCAGGGCGTTGCAGTCTGGCAGTTTTCATCAAAATGGACTGATGTGATTACATTCGGAATGTTAATAACTACCCTGCTTTTCAGGCCGCAGGGGCTCTTTTCACCAAAAAGACGCAGGGAGGAAAGATGAATTACATTCTGCACCTCCTGATCATGATTGGTATTTACTTGATCCTCTCGTTCAGTCTCAACCTTGTGGTTGGGTATGCAGGCCTGCTATCACTTTGCCATGCGGTTTTTTATGGCATAGGCGCCTATACCACTACACTCTTGATAATGAAAGCGGGATTCACCTTCATGCCTGCCATTATAGCGTCCATGTTCATAACAGGCGCTGTCGCCATGCTGGTCGGGATACCTGCCCTTAAATTCAGGGGGGATTCCTTTGTCCTTGTCACACTTGGTTTGCAACTGATCGTCTTCACAATACTATACAACTGGACAGGACTTACAAGAGGGCCTTACGGCATTCCTGGCATCCCCAGGCCTCTTATCGCAGGACACGAAGTTGCAGGCCTCAAAGAATATCTTGTGCTGGTTACGGCCTTTGCAGTGCTGATGATGACTGTCCTGTTTATCATTTACAGGTCACCTTGTGGTCTTGCCCTGAAGGCGCTACGGGATGATGAAATGGCTGCGGAAGGTCTCGGCAAATCCCCTTTCCATCTTTTCCTTGTAGCATTTGTGACCGCCGGCATGACAGCATCAGTCGCAGGCGGCCTGTATGCCACCTATGTCACGTATATTGATCCAACTTCATTCACGCTTGATGAGAGCATTTTTCTCCTTGTAATCCTGCTGGTAGGCGGGGCAGGAAACGCCGCAGGCCCTTTTGTTGGAACTGTGTTTATGGTGCTGCTGCCGGAAGCGCTGAGATTCCTTGGCCTACCCGATACCATTGCTCCAAATGCAAGGCAGATAATCTATGGTTTGATACTTGTCGGTCTTATGTTCCTGAGGCCCCAGGGAATTGCAGGAAAATACAAACTGAGATAATAGGATCTGATGAATGCGGGGGCTGAAGGTCAAGGCAATAAGTAAATCCAGCAATAATGTGGAAATTGTTAGTGAGGTTACAGCAACCTTTCTTCCAGGCTGCATAACTGCGCTCATTGGCCCGAATGGCGCTGGCAAGACCACTCTTTTTCATCTGATTACAGGAGAACTTCAGCCAGACCATGGAGATATATTCTATAAGGACGAAAAAATTACCGGTCTTCCTCCATATCGGATAGCCAGGAAAGGGATTGGCAGGCTTTTCCAGGACGTAAGAATTTTCGATAACATGACAGTACTCGAAAACGTGCTTGCAGCATGTCTAACCCCTGAACAGGAAAGTCCTTTTTTCTCCTTTTTTCATCCTGCTAAGTGGCATGCCTGCCGGAAACATAATCTGGACAAGGCATTATACTGGCTAAATTTCGTGGGGCTTCAAGACAAAAGGGATCAGTCCGCATCTTCATTATCCTTTGGTCAGCAGAAACTTCTTGCCATTGCGAGGCTCCTTGCCGGGGAGTTCAATGTATTGCTCCTCGATGAACCCACAGCCGGACTGAATCCCGTGATGATTAAAAAGGTACTGGATATCCTGGAAAGGATAATTGCTGAAGACAGAGAAAAGACTGTTGTTCTTGTAGAGCACAACATGAAAGTGGTTACTGAGATGGCGTATTGGGTTTATTTCATGAATGAGGGGCGTATTGCCTTTTTTGGCAGAACAGATCATGTGCTTGGTGACAAGGAAGTGAGAGAAATTTATCTGGGGTTGTGAGATGCTTGAAGTAAAGGACGTGGATGTCTTCTACGGTTCAAAGCAAGTTCTGTGGGAAACCTCTATTTCCATTACACAGGGTGATAGGGTCTTGCTCGTGGGACCAAATGGTGCTGGAAAATCAACCCTACTCAAAACAATATCCGGCCTCTTGTCCCTGAAAAAGGGGAAAGTGCGATTTTTGGGAAAGGATATCACCACATGGCCGCCGGAACAGCGAGTAAAAAGTGGCCTGGCC
>WGBG01000113.1 GCA_015494395.1 Deltaproteobacteria bacterium | reverse complement strand
TGTCGGATTTGCTGTAGATCCGCGAAAGAGGAATTCCCATAATAGTCGGCTATATGGGAATTCCTCTGACAAAGGAGATGCAGTAAATACGGCAATCCCGAAGGGTTTCAAAACTGGAAAGCTATAATCGATATAATTCCTTTTAATTTCAATGAAAAAATCATTTTCCAGATTTTGAAACGCTCAATCCAGGTAAAAACCTGTTGAACAGTATGCCCTAATCACCCTTTATGATTTTACCCACAGGGCTTACAACATACTTTTCAACAGGAATTTTCTTGCCAGAAGTTTTGAGAGCTGTATCCAGAATACCCAGCATTGAGGAACAGCAGGGGACCTCCATGATGACACAGGTAATACTTTTGATATTCGCCTTGCTGAAAATATCTGCAAATTTCTTTACATACCCCTGCTGATCATCAAACTTGGGGCAGCCAAGCATGACCACCTTTCCGCCCACAAGACGCTGATGGAAATCAGGCAGAGCAACTGCGGCACAGTCCGCTGTTACCAACAGGTTGGCATCCTTCAGGAACGGTGCTTCCGGCGGTATCAGCCTGATCTGAATAGGCCAGTGCCCAAGCTGAGATACATTTGACTGGTTTACCACAGGCTGGTTTGCATCAGCACATGAAACTGTCCCAAGTTCCTGTGCCTGGGAAGAAGGACAGGATGCCACTCCCTTCTTGGAAGCAAGGTATTCTTCCACTGCCTTTTCGTCAAAATCCTCTGCCTCACGCTCTATAATTTTCAGAGCGCCTGTGGGACAGTTGCCAAGGCAGGCACCTAGGCCATCGCAGTACTTTTCAGCAACAAGCCGGGCCTTGCCGTCAACAATTTCAATAGCGCCCTCTTCACATGCAGGAACGCACTGCCCGCACCCATCGCAAAGTTCCTGGTCTATCTCTATAATTTTTCTAACAATTCTCAACGGAATCACCTCATTTCTCAAGTAATAATATTAAATTTATCCGTTTTTATCAAGGGGCGGAGAAAAATTAATTGACATAAGTCAAGAAACCCCAACAAAGATCAGGCATCAAAACCTGCAGGGACACAGCGCTCCGTGCCCCTTACCTGGTTATAAAACGATTATATCAGAATATAGGAACTCAAAATGCCTAACGAAACAGACGGTGTTATCCTGAATAATACAACCACCCCCGCACAACCTGCCCACCTTTTAAGACCAGAATGTATTTCCTGGATTGAATGTTTCAAAATATGGAAAAATGTTTTTTCAACTATATTAAACCTGGATTGAGCGATTGTCGGATTTGCTGTAGATCCGCGAAAGGGAAATTCCCATAATAGTCGGCTATATGGGAATTTCTCTGACAAAGGAGATGCAGTGAATCCGGCCATCCCGAAGGGTTTCAAAAGTTGAAGAGTATGAGAGATATAACTCCTTTTAATATCGTATAAAATCATTTCTTCAAATTTTTGAAACGCTCAATTCAGGTTAAAAGGAGTTATCGAGTGTAGCTTTCCAGTTTTGAAACGCTCAATCCAGGCGAAAATTATTCTACTGCAGCATCTTCTACAATTACAGCATAGTGATAACCAAAGCCAAAATCCTTGTCCTTGGCAAGTTTTCCTACAATAGTAACAACTGCTCCCTGGGCAGGATCTGCCTTGGTAGTGACAGTAAGATCAAAGTTCCCCTTGTCAACCGCTCCGGTTCCATCCTGTATATGGATCCAGTTCTTTCCCATAATGCCATGTGCAACCTTAACTACCTGGCCACGAACCTTGACATCCTTGCCAACAAGCTCATCAGCCTTGGCATATATCTCTGCCACTGTATAGGCATTGTCACCCTGTGCCTTTTCAACTTTTATTTCGCTGTGAATAGGGGCCACAGTCTTTCCGTGGGAAGGGGCACTACCCATGCCACCGGCCATGCCTCCCGAGCCCATACCGCCATGAGCACTTCCGCCGCCTACAGGGCCAGGAGAAAATATAATGCTCTCAAAGGTACGGTTCAGGGTCTTGCTCCTGAAGTTATGCATCTCGTTTCCAGGCATGAGCACCACATCATCACCAACCTTTACCTGCATCTGGGGTACAGCAACCCAGAGCTTGTCATTTCCTATGGAAAGCAGCATGTAGGTATAGCCACCACTGTTCATGGTCTCCTCAACCTTACCGCCCAGAAACTCAGGTCCTTTTGGAGCTGTTTTTTTTACGGCAGGTGCGGATGATGTGCTTTCTTTAGAGGCAGACTTGCCTGTCTGCTGGTTATTGCACGCACAAAGCCCTGCGGCAAGTACGGCAACTGCTATAAGCAGTATTATTCTCTTTATGGCGTATTTCATTTTTTCCTCCTTAGATTATAATTTCTGACAGTATTTTGAAAAATTCAACAAATATAAAAAACAGTGACTTGATAGGGATAACAGACCAGGACGGCTTCCTGTTCAGGAGATGTATTCCGAAACGCAGTATACTTGGACAGTCCTCCTTTGTAGTCGTTTTATTATTGCAAGTCAATAATTATGCACTGACCATTCCAATTTCACAAAATGAACATAAACCACAGACTTTACATACCTGATAATGAAATAATCATACGTGCTACAAGATCAGGTGGGCCGGGCGGCCAGAATGTTAACAAGCTAAACAGTGCTGTTCATCTCAGGTTTAATATTCCGGCCTCCTCCCTTCCGGATGCAGTGAAGGAACGGCTTCTTGCGCAAAATGACAGAAGAGTCAGCAAAGACGGAACTCTGATTATAAAGGCTCAACAGCACAGAACATTTGAAAAAAACAGGGAAGATGCCTTAAAAAGGCTTGAAGATTTTATAAAAAGGGGTACAACCAGACCGCCCTTGCCACGAAAGCTCACCCGCCCTACAAGGGCCTCTCAGAAAAAAAGAATGGAAGAAAAGCTCAGAAGGAGTAAAATTAAAAAGTTAAGACAAAAAATTACGTTTTAATGAAACTTTCATAACATTAGCATTTATCACCAACTAACCCAAAATACGCCCTTTCAGTTTATGAACCTGGATACTCAAGGGCATGGAGAAGCAGGAGTTCCAGTTTTAGTTTCCAGACTGAAGTTTGGGAACTACCAACTTAGAGCTCCCTTAGCTTTGAACCTTGAGCTTTGAGCTATTTTAAAGGACCAGTTATGAATCCCCTTACCATCAAGATTATCAGAAGCAGGAAACCTGCAGTTTGCCTCATTGCAGCGTTATTCATCTGTTTATCATTTATAAGCACCTCGTTTGCAGCAACACCTGAGACTGTAATAACAACGGATTCCATAAAAAATATCTCTATCACAATCTATAATCGTGACCTTGCACTGGTCCGGGATGTACGACAGTTCACACTTCCCAAGGGAGAGATAGTCCTTGCATACAGTGGCATCAGTGCCAGAATCATGCCTGAAACCGCCCTGTTCAAGGCCAAAGGAGTAAACATACTGGAACAGAATTTTGAATATGATCTCCTCACCCCGGATTCCCTGCTGAAAAAATATGTTGGCCATCAGGTTGAAATAATAAAAAAACACCCCACAACCGGCGAAGAAACAACCATACCCGCTACGGTACTAAGCACCAACAACGGCGTGGTGATTAAAATTGGAAACCGCATTGAGACAGGGATACCGGGACGTTTGGCATTTCCCGATGTGCCTGATAACCTGCGCGTTAAGCCAACACTGTGCCTGCTTGCAAAGAGCAACAAATCTGCAAGCCGTGAGATGGAATTGACCTATCTCACTACGGGCCTTGGCTGGCAGGCTGACTATGTGGCAGAGCTGAACAATGCAGAAAATTCCGTTGACCTCAGGGGCTGGGTCACGCTCAAAAACAACAGCGGGACCACGTATTCAAATGCCCGCCTGCAGCTTGTGGCAGGTGATGTTAACAGGGTAACACCAGAGGTGAGGCCCAGGGCAATGCTTTATAAGTCAGCATCACCGGCCAGTGTTATGGATACTGCAATGAAAGAAGAATCCCTGCTGGACTTCCATCTCTACACCCTGGGAAGAACCACCACCATCAAAAACAACCAGAACAAGCAGGTATCACTCCTTGAAGCCACCTCTGTCCCCTGCGTAAAGGAATATATCGTAAGGGGAAACAACGCCATGTTTACTGCAAAGCGGGGAGACGAAGCACGAAAAATCAAGGTGGGAGTATTTCTGACCACTGAAAACACCAGAACAAATCACCTTGGTATTCCAATGCCTGCAGGCACGGTTAGAGTTTATAAAAAAGATTCAGTTGGTGCTCTGCAGTTTGTAGGGGAAGACAGGATTGATCACACACCTGAAAACGAGGAGATAAGGCTTAAACTTGGGGATGCCTTTGATGTAACCGCATGGCGCAAACAGACAGATTTCAAGAAGGTTTCAGGATTCAGCGGTTACAACTACACCTATGAGGCAGCCTTTGAAGTGGTTATAAAAAATGCACTCAAAAAAGAGAGCACCGTTCAGGTGCGGGATACCATACCAGGAGACTGGAATGTCAAGTCAGAGTCTCTGCCTCACAAAAAACTATCAGCCCACGCAGCGAGATGGGATGTCAAAGTGCCTGCCAAGGGCAGCGCAACCCTTACATACCGGGTGCTTGTAAAATATTAAAACCTGAATTGAATGTTTCAAAAGTTTGAAAAAATGATTTTATACGATATTAACAGGAGTTACATTTATCATACTCGTCAACTTTTAAAACCCTTCGGGATTGCCGGATTCACTGCATCTCCTTTGTCAGAGGAATTCCCATATAGCCGACTATTATGGGAATTCCTCTTTCGCGGATCTGCAGCAAATCCGACAATCGCTCAATCCAGGTAAAACATTTCTTCCATCATGACAGCCAATCAATCCTTAACCGGAAGGACCCTTAACCGGCCCCTTGCCGTTTACACCGTAACTGCATCAATGTTGTTGCTTGGAGCTGGTATTGTCTCCTCAATTTTCATTCCATGGGAAAGGCAACTGCTTGATTTTCTCCAACCCTTTGGAGATACCGGGCCTGGAATGATACTGGTGGAAGGAGCCAAATACCTGGGGAATGGTTTTTACCAGGCCATTCCCCTTGCAATCATCCTGTTTTATGCCAGGAAGCGACAAAACAAAGTACTTTTCAGTCAGATAACTGCGACACTTTACGCCCTGATTGCATCCGGGATTCTGGCCAACATATTCAAGTTTGTGGTAGGCAAGGCAAGACCTGGGGAAAACCTTGGAAACTGGTTTGTAAATCCATTTGCCATGCCAAATGATTTTCACTCATTTCCATCAGGCCACACAGCCACATCCTTTGCAGTGGCGTATGTGCTGTCAAAATTTTATCCCCGTTTCGCTCCCCTGTTTTTCGGCATTGCCATGCTTATAGGCATAGGGCGAGTGGTGGGAGAATCACATTTTCCAAGCGATGTCATGGCAGGAGCACTGCTTGGACTGGCATCAGGCTGGACAGCAATCAAATTTCAAAGAGAACAATTAAAGTAAATGCTATCCAACTAAATGTATCCTCAATCAACAGCCTTCAGGCCAGTGTTCCCCTTTAATCGCACTCTCTGCAGCATCAATTGCCCGGCGCGTGATCTCTGCGCCCCATGACTTATTTTGAGGCTCTCCGCATACGGCCCTCATAACCCTGGCAGGAGAAAGGGTATCCGATGGAAGCCCAGGCAGAAAAGCCATCTCATCCAGAACAGATGAATCCCAGACCTCTCTTATTATTCCGGCCTTCTTCAAAGACTGCATGGCTACCTCTACATCTGCCTCCTGAACTCCCGTAGTGTCTGCAATGTACCTCTCAGATACCGTTTTTCCCGAACGAAATCCCCTGAAGACTGCAACAGTTGAATCAAAGGCTGCTGCCATGATGTCTGCGGGCAAAACCACCCTGTCATCAAAACGGAACCGCTTCCATGTCTGTACGGCAAATGAAACCTCAGCGCCTGCAAGAAATGACACCCAACCCATGTAAATCCAGACCAGGATAAGTGGGACCGTGGCAAAGGAACCGTATATGGCATTATACCTTGCCACGCCAACCTGAAGTTTCAGATATACAAGCTGGACAATCAGCCATATCAGGCCCCCAACTACTCCCCCCACCAGTGCAGAGGTTATCTTCACCTTGACATTGGGAAGGAAGCGATAAAGCAGCATGAATGTTGATATTACAATCAAGACAGGTATTACACGGAAGATAAGCACAAACAGAAACTTGAATGGAAACCAGTGCATTGCCACCTCGATAAATGTCTGATGCTGGATAATTGCGATGGCGGCAAAACCCATATTTACGGCAAGTGGAAGGATGATGAGCATGGCAACATAGTCCATGAACCTGCGGCCAAAGGGACGGGGCTTAACAGGCTTCCAGATGGCATTTATGGCCTCTTCCACACTGTTCAGGAGTAAAATGACAATAACAAGCAGGCCACCAACCCCCACAATCCCAAGTGTGGCAAAATTGGTCTTGTCAACATAGGCAAACACCTTGTCAACCGCATACTTCAGGTGTTCAATCATGCTGTTTGATTTGCTCCTGAGTACGGCGGTCTCATCCTCAAGGCCGAC
Source organism: Deltaproteobacteria bacterium (assembly GCA_015494395.1). Taxonomy (GTDB): domain Bacteria; phylum Desulfobacterota; class Dissulfuribacteria; order Dissulfuribacterales; family QOAL01; genus S144-17. The sequence goes on along the minus strand of WGBG01000113.1, from coordinate 1,086 downwards.
TTCTTCTGCCTCCTGTTCCTGTTTCACATGCCCGGGATAAACCATCCTCGAGGCATTGCTCCCCTGCTTCGGCGCCACTTGGCTGCTGTCTCCACCCATGCCAACAGCATGGTACTCTCCTGTTAATGTGGTTTCAAAATTTGCTATCATGGTATATGCAGCTTCCCTTATAGCGTCTCCTGCCCCTAGCCCTTTGAGCACTGCTGTACCAAGGGCAAGCAACGGGACAATGGAAAGCACCACAGTATAGGTAAGGGCTGCAGCCCGGAGCATTAAAAGATCCTTTTCGGAGTTGCGAACAACCATAAAAACAATACGCAGGAATATACGCAGGGCATTAACAGGCCTGTTATCAGGCCACTGGGAAACAGGCGCAGTTATCCAGTCCTGTACAGAGCCAATGACCGATGACGGCTTTTTTTCAGAAACACTATGCAATTCCATTTTTCATCACTCCCCTTGACCAGTGATGTTTTGCCGTGATAAAAGGAAGCCACATTACCGTGAAAATAGCTCAAAGCTGAAGGCTCAAGGCTTAAAGTAAGAGAAGTCATGTTTGCTTTCAGCTTCCGCCTTTGAGCTTTGGGCTAACTTTCATGTCAGGGGTGACACTCCCTATGTCATGAAAATTTAGGATGAAAAGCCGACATAGCTCAGTTGGTAGAGCAGCTGATTCGTAATCAGCAGGTCAGCGGTTCGACTCCGCTTGTCGGCTCCATTAATTTCAGGCACTTACATCAACCATTAAACAGCCTTGGGCTGCCTCATGGATATTTTCAAGAAGCTCCTCCATTGTTTCTCCCTGGCTCACACAACCAGGTATTGCAGTGACCTCCGCCCAGAAACCACCTTCTTCTGCCTTGTGAATAATTATTTTCAACTTCATGCAATCTCCCTCGCTAATAGTTCGTTTCATCAACCGGAAAGGAAAAACAATACCATTTACGGACCTTAATTACCCTTGATACAGTGAACCATTACCATATTATGTATCTATTCAGCGTAGTGAATGGTCTTGTTTTGGAGTGACTATGAAGAATTTCGTAGTTTTTCTTGGCGAAGCGGAGCCATAAAAATCGCGTCTGT
>WGBG01000112.1 GCA_015494395.1 Deltaproteobacteria bacterium | reverse complement strand
GTAGTTTTTCCTGGCGAAGCGCAGCCATAAAAATCGCGTCTGTCTGAGCGAGGGACGAGCGAGTTTCGCGATTTTGGCGTAGCAAGCCTTGGAAAAACAAGAAATTGTTCACCGGAACGGAAAAACAAGACCATTCACTAACCTCAATTACCATCAATATGCTGAACAGTTACAAAACGTCAAATTTTGTCTGGAGGTTAGCACATCACGAATACGCTTTCAATCAATCTCTTTGCCTGTGAATGATCGCAGCCAGGAGGCAGTGCGCTGTACCCTCTGGATAACATGATTTCTGTAAAACATCCTTGCGTTGATGCGGGCAAGCATGTCCAGCGGGATTGGATTGGTCTGTACCTCTATTCGTCCCTGTTTTACTGCCTGAATCACAGCACAGGGATCGGGTTCTGCCTCCACAAGTGACCATGTCTTGGCAAATTGCCGTCTCTGGTGGGCATCTGATGTTCCAACAACAGGGAGACGGTACTGCTTGGCGGCTTTTAAGGCACGTTTATTAAAATCAATGGTGGGGCACCAGAAGTGTGACAGCTCCACTGCATCAAACAGCTCAATATGGCTGAAGAAAAGGCCCTGAAGTGCCACAGTGCTTGGAAAGCAGGGGTGCGGAGCTATTATCATGTTGTTCTTGTCCTTCAGGTCGTATAGGTCTGAAAGACGGCTTACTGATATGTTATTGAAATCAAAATTAAAGAGCAGTACATGCTTTCGCTGTATGGTTGCCTCCATGCCTGGAATCAGGACTATACCTCGTTCCCGTGCATAGTCACATAGCCAATTGCTCCACGTACAGTGATTGTGGTTGGTGATTGAGAGCACCCGGTAGCCTTTTTCGTGGGCCATATCTATTAGTTCAGTGGCGCTGTAGCGGATAAGGTCTTCAGGGTCTTCGGATGTGTGTATGTGAAAATCTGCTTTAAGCAAAAAACGGTCCTTTTGGGGCGGTGCGTTTGTTTTCAGATCGTGTCTGAAATATCGACCTGGATTGACTTACCACTTAAAGTAGCAGGTTGCTTACGGCCGTGTCCAGTCCTCCCTTGATGCCCGGGGATTGTTCCCCTGCATTGTGCGTCATGTTGTCATTACAGGTTTTACCGGATATAATTACATTTTCCGTATCTATTCACCGTGATAATTGGTTTTGGTTTGGAGTGACTATGAAGAATTTCGTAGTTTTTCTTGGTGAAGCGGAGCCAGAAAATCGTGTCTGTCTGAGCGAGGAACGAGCGAGTTTCGCGATTTTAGCGTAGCAAGCCTTAGAAAAACAAGAAATTATTCACCGGAACGGAAAAACAAGACCAATTATCAACCTTATAACATCAATACGCTGAACAGTTACCATTTTTCTTTCACAATATGCAGCAAATCGAGGCACCAAAACCAGGTTCAGGAAATTAATAAATTTGTTCTCTTATACTTCAAACCCTTCATGTCATCTCCTCTGCCGCTTGTAACATTTCGCAATCTTAAAAAGAAGTTCGGGGCTCATTCGCTCTTTAACGACCTTACGCTTGGCTTTTCACAGGGTGAGAGGGCAGGGCTCATAGGGCCCAATGGATCAGGCAAGTCCACGCTGCTTCGGATTGCCGCAGGCCTTGAGACCCCTGATAAAGGGGAGGTGATCTGCCGCAGAGATTGTCGGGTAGTCTATCTGGGGCAGGAGGACAGCTTTCCCTCTGGCTGTAGTGTTGAAGAGGTGTTGCTTGATGCAGTAAAGGATGAAACAGATGAAGTCAGTCTTCATGTGCGCATTAACCGAATGTTAAGCCAGGCAGGTTTTGCTGATCCATCTGAAAATGCAGATAATCTTTCCGGCGGCTGGCTCAAACGCCTCTCTCTTGCCAGGGCGCTTGTACAGGAGCCTGATCTGCTGCTTCTTGATGAGCCGACCAATCATCTTGATGTCTTGTCAATTCTTTGGCTTGAGGATATCCTGGCCAGCGCCCGTTTTTCCTTTGTGCTGGTAAGCCATGACAGGCGTTTTCTGGAGCGGCTCTGCAACACCGTAATTGAACTTAATCAGGTATATCCTGATGGTTATTTCAGGGTAAAGGGTGGATATTCCAGGTTTATACAGGAGCGTTTTGAGTTTATCTCAGCCCAGCAGAATCTTGAATCAAGCCTTTCAAACCGTTTACGCAGGGAGACACAGTGGCTGAGGCGCGGGCCAAAGGCCAGGACAACAAAGGCGCACGCACGGATAGAGGCAGCGGCAGAGCTTGGAGAGCGGCTTGATGATCTCAGGTCCAGAAACCGTATGGGCCGCACGGTGGAGATAAGTTTTGATTCCACAGGGCGAAAGACCAGAAAGCTCATAAGGGCAAGGGGTATAAGCAAGGAGCTTTCTGGAAGGCGGCTTTTTCATGACCTTGATGTTACCCTTGGGCCAGGGATGTGTCTCGGGCTTGCCGGTGATAATGGATGCGGAAAATCCACCCTGATGAACATTCTGGCAGGGCGCATGCAGCCGGATTCCGGTACGGTGAAACATGCGGATGGGCTTAAAATCGCCTTTTTTGATCAGAAAAGGGAAGAGCTTGATAAAACCCTGACCCTGCGCCGGGCCCTAGCACCGGACGGGGACATGGTCCAGTACCAGGGGCGTATGATCCATGTAGCAGGCTGGTCAAGGCGATTCCTTTTCAGGGATGCCCAGCTTGATATGCCTGTATCCTATCTTTCCGGAGGAGAGCAGGCCAGAATCCTGATTGCCCGTTTCATGTCAGAGCCTGCCGATGTGCTGTTCCTTGATGAGCCTACTAATGATCTTGATATTGATTCAATCCAGGTGCTTGAGGAGAGCCTGCTGGAATTTCCTGGCGCTGTGGTGCTGGTAAGCCATGACAGGGAGTTTCTTGACAACCTGGCAGATCAGATTATTGGCTTTGATGGCAGGGGAGGGACTGCACATTACGCTTCTGTTGATCAGTGGATAGAGACGGTTTTAAGGGGTAGCCCTGGCAGAAAAACAGGAAGCAGGAAGAAAAAGGCTGCCAGTGGAAAGAGTGGCAAATCCGGAAAACCTGCCAAAAGGCTCAGTTACAAAGAACAGAAGGAACTTGAGCAGATAGAAGAACGCATCCTTGAGGCAGAGGAGTCTTTGGACAGGTGCAGGGCAATGGTAGAATCACCTGATATTATAAAGGAGCCTTCCAAGCTGGCACTGTGGTGCACCAGATTACAGGAGGAACAGGAGAGGGTGGACGCCCTTTTTCAGCGCTGGGAAGAGCTTGAAGGCAAGGCAAATGGTTCTTGGAAATAGATTTTTAACAGGGCTTGCCGTTGGGGCAGCCGTGCTTCTGTTGGTTACTGCAACATCTATTTTTTTATGGAGGTCAGATATGGGAGATAAGAAGGTGTCCATGCGTATTGACAGCAGAAATAACTGCTGACGCGCCATTACCGGCGTAGGTCTGCGCTTTAAAAATCCTGATGTGCCACCTGGAGACAGGGTGGAGGTGTTGATACAGCCTGATACCGTAGCCAAAATGCACCATCTTGCAAACGTGATCGGTGCCCGAATTGTGGAGGAAGAACAGCGCCGCACTTATACCCGCATGATTATTGAAAAGGGTCAGTAAAATCAGGCCGTAATATGCATGCATCCCAGGAAAATCCAGCGCTTACTGCTTCCGGTTTAATGCTGCACCAGGTGAATATCGGGGGAGTCACTGTGCCAAACAACGTATTTCTGGCTCCTCTTGCCGGTATCACCGACTTTCCCCTTCGCAGGCTTTGCAGGAGGTTTGGGGCGGGGCTTGTTGTGAGCGAGATGATTTCCTCCCAGGCAATAGTGCGTAACAACAGGCGTGCTGCAAAGATGGCATCAACATCAAGGGAAGAGTACCCGCTCATGGTCCAGATATCAGGCTCTGATCCTGAGATTATGGCAGGCGCTGCACGCATGAACCAGGAGCTTGGCGCTGCCATAATTGATATAAATATGGGATGTCCCCAGAGAAAGATTGTAAAGACCGGCGCAGGGGCGGCCCTTATGAAAACCCCGGAGCTTGCCCACACAATAATTTGCAGTGTGATTGATGCTGTGAAATGTCCTGTTACCGTAAAGATGAGGCTTGGCTGGGATACCGCCAGTTGTAATGTGGTGGAACTGGCACGGGCAGCTTCAGAGGCAGGGGTGGCAATGATAACGGTTCACGGCAGGACCCGTTCCCAGATGTTTTCAGGCCAGGCAGACTGGGAGGCAATAGCAGAGGTGGTGCAGGCAGTTGAGTGCCCGGTAATAGCAAATGGAGATATTATAACACATCGGGATGCCCTTGAATGTCTGAAAATTACCGGTGCCCACGGCATCATGATAGGCAGGGGAGCCCTTGGGCGTCCCTGGCTTTTCAAGCAGGTCCTCTCTTTCCTTGAGGATGGTACTGAGCTTCCTGCTCCTTCACTCTCAGAGCAGTACGGTATAGTCAGGGAACATCTTAACGGCCTGGTTGATTTTTACGGGCGAAAGACTGCCCTATGGCTCTCCAGAAAACACATGGCCTGGTACTCAAAGGGACTCAGGGGCAGTTCCAGATTCAGAAAACTGGTAAATTACGCCCAGGATATTGATGAGGTGTTCAGGTTTGCAGAGGAGTATTATCAATGGCTTGGTCAGCACGATTCAGCTCCTTGAGTGCCATACCGGTTGGTATAGCCGTGAAGAGCCAGTAGAGGGTGGCCGGTCCATGCCGGAATCCGTAGGTTGCCATCTGAACCAGCCAGAACATG
>WGBG01000111.1 GCA_015494395.1 Deltaproteobacteria bacterium | reverse complement strand
TGTCGGATTTGCTGTAGATCCGCGAAAGAGGAATTCCCATAATAGTCGGCTATATGGGAATTCCTCTGACAAAGGAGATGCAGTAAATACGGCAATCCCGAAGGGTTTCAAAACTGGAAAGCTATAATCGATATAATTCCTTTTAATTTCATTGAAAAAATCATTTTCCAGATTTTGAAACGCTCAATCCAGGTTAAACCTAGGTTAAAATATGGGACCTGCCCCTGTGGCAGTTTCCTTTCGATAACATAGCCGGGGCTTTTCTTGGGTAGGGAAGGTCCCGGTTAAGGTCCCGGTTTTTTTGAAGCAGCCTCCCTGTAAATTTTTTCAGAACCTTTCAGTTGGCAGAGAAGTACCTTGACATAGGTGCGCCAAGTGCTCATCTTCTAGTTTGATCTACCTATGAAGTTATCAAAATTATCCCCCTAAAAAAACAGAAGCAGGGTCCGCAATGCATACCCTGCATGGATAGGCATAAAAGTGATAAGTTCTTTTGGTACAGCCCCAAGTTTTAACTTGCCCTTAAAAGGAGAAGATAAATGAACGTTCAGAGTAGTAAACGCAGTACGTATGTGGCATTTGTGGTTGCCCTGGTAGCCATGATTGGTGTTAGTTTTGGCTGGTCAGGTCAGGCTATGGCAGATGATGCCGATATTAAACTGCTTGGCCGCATGTCAGATGCCTTTGCAGAGATAGTAAAGAAGGTGGAGCCGGCGGTTGTTTTTGTCCAGGTTTCAAAGACTGTTAAGGGTGGCCCCATGTCAAACGGCATGGGAGGAAGCCCCTTTGGGTTTTTCAATGATCCGTTTTTCCAGAGATTTTTCGGGCCCCAGTTCCAGCCGCGTCAGCGTTCCCCGAGAAAATTCAAACAGATGGGCCAGGGTTCCGGTTTTATCATAACAAGTGATGGTTACATAATGACCAACAATCATGTGGTTGGCGAGGCAGACGAGATAGACGTCAAACTTTCTGATGGAAGGAAGTTTACGGCAAAGGTGATTGGTACTGACCCCAAGTCGGATGTTGCCGTAATCAAGATTGATGCCAAGAACCTTCCTGTGATTCCACTTGGTGATTCTGAGAAACTTGAGGTGGGGGAATGGGTCCTTGCCATTGGAAATCCCTTTGGCCTTGCCCACACAGTAACTGTGGGGGTTGTCAGCGCCAAGGGCAGAAGCCATCTGGGAATAAATGATTACGAGGATTTTATACAGACAGATGCGGCCATAAATCCAGGTAACTCCGGTGGTCCACTCATCAATATTCACGGTGAGGTAATTGGTATGAATACTGCCATTTTCTCCAGGAGTGGAGGCTCCATGGGAATTGGTTTTGCCATACCTATAAACATGGCAAAGGCCGTGAAGGATCAGCTTATCAAGAATGGTAAGGTAATTCGTGGCTGGCTTGGTGTTATAATTCAGGATATAGACGATGACCTTGCCCAGTCCTTTGGTCTAAAGAAGTCAGAAGGCGTGCTGATAGCAGAGGTTTCACCTGATTCTCCGGCTGCAAAGGGTGGGCTTAAACAGGGTGATGTAATCCTTTCCCTGGACGGCAAGCCGGTTAATGATGTGGGAGAGCTTAGAAACAAGATTGCGCTTACCTCTCCTGGCACCAAGGTTAAGTTTGTTGTCCTGAGGGATGGAAAGAAAAAGACCATCAAGGTAAAGATTGGTGAACAGCCCGACAGCAGGATTGTGTCAAAGGCAAATCATGAGCTTCTGGGCAAACTTGGCCTTGTTGTCCAGGACCTCACGCCTGAACTTGCCCAACAGTTTGGTTATAAGGAGGGTGACGGTGTGCTGGTGGCAGAGGTAGAGCCTGGAAGCTCTGCAGCAAGTGTGGGTATCAGGCCTGGTCAGCTTATCCAGGAGGTAAACCGTGTTCCTGTTCATGAGATGAAGGAGTTTCTTGAAGCCCTCAAGATATCTGAGAAGACAGGGCGGGTATTATTCCGCATACGGGATGGTGAGTATGGTCGTTACGTTGCCATAAGGATCAGGTAACAAGATATATATTAAACGTAACTGTTCAGCGTATTACAGTAATAAGGGTTCGAATGGTCTTGTTTTTCCATTCCGGTGAAGAATTTCTTGTTTTTCTAAGGCTCGCTACGCCAAAATGGCGAAACTCGCTCGTGCCTCGCCCAGACAAATGCGATTTTATGGCTGCGCTTCGCCAAGAAAAACTATGAAATTCTTCATAGTCACTCCACAACAAGACCATTCACTACGCTGAATAGATACTATTAAACAACAAAAGCGCAGGCACTTTCAGAAAGCGGTCTGCGCTTTTTTGAATTTATGAAAGAAGCTCTGGCTCTAAAGCATTATCTGGTCAAGATGTCCCCGGAACAGGTCTATTTTGTAAAGTTCATACTGGAGGCCTATGATAATCTTTTTTTGCCATCAACCCTTGACCAAACCGCAGGTGCTGTAATCATAAGGGTTGTTTATGGTGAAGACACACTGCTAAAAGAGATCCTGGAGTCAATCTCGGAGAGAATAGGACTTGAGTGTATGGAGGAAGTTGTATGAGCTTTATGAGTTACAGTTCCAGGTCTTGTCCTGCCTTCTGAGTCTTTTTAGTTCCAGGCGGAATCTTGAAGGTTTTTGGATCCAGATCGTATTTTTGAAACAGTTTGTAAAAATCGGCCCGGTAGTAGCCGGCAATCTGTGCTGCCTGGCTTACGTTACCCTTGGTGTGCCGGAAGAGATTTATAAGATATTCCTTTGTAAATTCATCCCTGACTTCACGCAGAGGTCTTAACGGCATGGACAAGGTGGTCTGTGAAAAGGCCGCTGGGTCACGGGTTGTCTCAGGGAGCAGGTCTTCGGTAATTACTTCGTCTTGGCACATGGCCACTAGGTATTCCACCATGTTTTCCAGTTCCCGGACATTTCCCGGCCAGTTGTAGTTCATGAGCCTTTCCACCACAGCCTGTTCCACCCTTACTATCTTCTTTCCGGCCCTGCCTGAATATTTCTTCATAAAATGTTGAAACAGCGGAATGATGTCCTCCTTTCGTTCCCTTAACGGAGGCAGGTAAACCGGAATAACGTGTATGCGGTAGTAAAGGTCTTCCCTGAATTTGTTTTTTTCAACCAGTTCCTTAAGGTTGCGTTTTGTTGCCACAATTAGGCGTACATCAACCTTGATAACCTTGTCACTTCCAATGGGCTTTATCTCACCGGTCTCAATCACCCTTAGCAGCTTAGCCTGCATAGCCTCGCTCATCTCACCCACTTCATCAAGAAACAGGGTTCCCCTGTTTGCAGTTCGGAACAGCCCCTCCTTCGCCCCAGATGCCCCTGTAAAGGAACCCTTAATGTGGCCAAAAAGCTCGTCTTCAAGGAGTGTTTCTGGAATGGCTGCGCAGTTTGTTGCGATGAAGGGGGCATCTGCCCGGTTGCTGTGAAGATGAATAGCCCTTGCTGCAAGCTCCTTTCCAGTACCGGACTCTCCATAAATGGCAATGGTGCTTTCTGTTGTGGCGACCTGAGCTATCTTGCTGAACACTTTCTGCATGGCAGGGCTGTTGCCTATCATGTTGACGAACCGGAACTGATTGCCGATTATCTTCTCCAAATGGTACATCCGGTTTAGGAGAGAGCGTTTTTCAATGGCCTGAGCAATCTTGACAGACAGATCGTTATGGTCAATCGGTTTGCTTACGTATGAGTACGCCCCTTTCTTTACGGCTTCCACTGCCTGTTCAATGGTGCCAAAGGCAGTAAAGATTATGGTCTGAAGGGTGTTGTCAATTTCACGGCACTTTTCCATGAGTTCTGTACCTGTCAGACCATCCATTTTCTGGTCAGTGAGCAGTAGGTCGTACCGCTCACCGTCTTCAAATTTTTCCAGTGCTTCCAGAGGATCGCTAACTGCATCCACGTGATATCCCAGCAGTTCAAGACGCATTTTGATAACTTCGAGGATATCAACGGCATCATCTACTACAAGGATGCGTGATTTTTTCTCACTCATTGTTTGCTCCACTCACCTGGATCTGTTGCCTGACCAAGGAGAGATATAAATTCCCAGGCTCCATATTATTATTTGTGATTCCAGTGCCTGTTTTAAAATAATATAAAAACAATCTTATATATATTAACATCTTTTTTACTGAAGCGCACAACATAAGTTGGGCCATTGTAGGATTTGAATCATAATTTTGAAACGTTCAACCTACGTGCGTAAGACGTGAAAAGTAATTTCAGGCATCAAGCTCGTATCTTACTGCGCGGGCAAGTTTTTCCATAGTGTATGGCTTCTTGATGTATGCCCCTGCCCCCAGTTCCTGTGCCATACTTACCCTTTCGGTTTCGGAAAAGCCGCTTGCAATAACCGCTTTCTGTTCAGGGTTAATCTCCTTAATCCTGCGGTAAGTTTCATATCCGTCAATTCCCGGGGGCATTATCATGTCAAGGACAATAAGGTCATAGCGTTTTTTGCTGCACATCTCAACGGCATCTTCACCGCATGAAGCTGTATCAACATCATAGCCAAGAGTTTCAAGCAGATACTGTGCCACTTCCCGCTGTTCCTTGACGTCATCGACAACAAGAATTGTTTCTGATCCCCGAAGTTTCTGTATTTCCGTATCCCTGCGCTGTTCTGTTTTTTCTTGCCTTGTAACTGGAAGATAGACCTTGACTGTGGTCCCTTGGCCTACAGTGCTCTCAATGTCAATATAGCCGAAGTGGTCTTTCACACTTCCCCATACCACTGCCATCCCCAGTCCTGATCCGCTGCGTCCCATCACTTTTCGGGTATAAAACGGTTCAAATATGTGAGGCATATCCTCTTTCGAGATGCCGGTGCCGTTGTCCTTTATTGTGAGTAGGACATAATCCCCCTCGGTCACCTTGTCGTAGCCTGGTATAGGGGTATCAACATAAACATTGGCTGTGGTAATCCTGATAATACCGCCATTTGGCATTGCTTCGGCTGCATTAGTTACAAGGTTCATCACTGTCTTTGAGATATGCACATGGGAGCCTTCAATATTCATAAGGTCCGGAGCCAGTCTGGTCTCAATCTTGACCTTATTATTGGCATTTTCAAGCATCTTTTTAAGTTCCGGACTTTCAAGATACTCTCTGATTATGTCATTAAGATTTATAACGGTGCGCTGTGAGACGCCTCGTCTTGCAAGGGTTAGCAGGTCCTGAACAACAGCGGTGGCTTTAAGGCCGGATTTTTTGATAGTGAGTAGTGCCTTTCGGAGTGGACTATCCTCTGGGACCTGCATCAGCATAATATCGGGATAGGTGACAATGCCGGCAAGGATGTTGTTGAGATCGTGGGCCACGCCACCGGCTAATGTACCCAATGCCTCCATTTTCTGTGCCCTTCTGAGCTGATCTTCAAGTTTCTTCTGAAGCGACAGGTCTACGGCCACCATTACGATATTTTCCACCTTCCCGGCCTGATCCAAGCAGGGGGAGAGTGTAATAAGATAAGGTTTTCCGGCAATTTCCTGCTCAAATGATACAGCCTGCTTAATCTTGCCGGAGACCATGGACCTAACCGGGCAGCTGTCATGATGCTCCACGTCTCTGCAAACTACCTCGTAGCACTTCCTTCCCTTTATATTGAGATGGTTGCCATCCTGCTCCTTGTCTTTAAAAAGTATCAGGTCATTAAGGCGCTGGTTGTGTTCTGTAATGTTAAGCTCCCTGGATAGTACCATTGCAGGACCACCAATGGCCTTGAAGATGGTCTCCCATTTCCTTCGGGCCTCGCGGAGGCCCTCTTCACGTTCCCTGAGACGTCTGGTCATTATGTTAAAGCTCTGAGCAATAGTGGATATCTCCTTAAGTGCAGGCGTCTCAAGGGTTATATGATCGTTTCCGTCGGCAATGCGCCTTATGGCAGCGTTGAAGCTGCTTAGAGGGCTCAGGACATTTTTCCTTACCCAGTAGGTGGTTATGGTTGCAGCAAGTATGTAAAAGATTATGGAGGCAACTAATGATATTGCCATTGTGCGGCGCAGATTGTTGGTCTCCTCCTGAATGCGCATGTTTGTGGCAGCAATTGCCTGTCTGCACAACTCCAGGTTTATGCCCAGTTCATCTGCCAGCCTGTTTGCCTTTTCTATGGCAGCTGAAGCTGCGATAGCAGCAGAATATACCACCAACATGTTTGAACGGAGTATTTTGATCTCTTCCTGTAAAAACATTACTCTTCCTGCAAGAACAGGATGTGTGCTGGCCAGGTTATTCAGTTCCGAAAATAGTTTGTCCCACTGGGCATCGTCCTTCTCTGTAGTATTAATGGTGTGAAAAAGGCTAATCTTTCTATAAAAGTCTGCGCATATATTAAGGTATGTAATTCTTATCTCCGACAGAGCTTCCAGGGCAATGTTTTGTTTGTGCACAGCATCAGAGTTTTCTTCTGCATGTCCATTTATGTCATCAGGCCGCGAGCTTATTGTATAGAAAAATTTATGTATCCATTCTGTTATTTCATCAATTTTCTGCTCTGTTTGCGCCATGGAGTCATAAAGGCGGTCAGTCTGGGTAAGGGCACGTATGCCGCTTTGCTGGAACAAGATTGCAGCCCTTTTTGTCTCTGAAACCGCTGTGGTAATGTCAGTGTTTTGTGTAAGTAGCTCTGAAATTGCCCTTCTTGCCTGTTCAAGGCTCTCCATTGCGCTTTCCATGTTCCACTTGAACTGCTCAATGGTGGCCATGCTGTGTTTGCGGGTAAACTGTGCCTGAAGGTCTGCTAGCGAGGTATAAATTTCTTCTATTGCCCTGGTAAGAGGGAAGAAAATCCGGTTTTCAAGCATGGAATGGGCAGCAACAGTCTTCTCAGCTTTAATTATATTGATGGTAGATGTTGCTGAAATAATGCAGAAAATTAGCGTAAATGTTATTCCGCCAATTATGAAAATGTTTCGAAGAGAATACTGGTGGCGGCTGCCATAGGCAGGTTGCTCTGTAGAGTTGTCTTTATGCATTAAACCGGTGGCATTTTTGGTGCTTAAATTGGGCTTTGCTTATAGATTTTACCATCATCATGGGGTTGGAGTCATTACCTCTTACATATATTACGTTAAACCCCAATTTTTTATAAAGTGCTAAAGCCGGAGTGTTGGCCCTGTCTGTTTCAAGTATGCATTTTTTTGCATCTGCCTTCTGTCCCATGTGAAGAGCCCTTGCAAGTAGCGCGGTTGCGATTCCGTTTCTTCTGAATTTGGGATGAACAGCCACCTTGAGTATGTAAAGTTCCTCAAATAGAATCCGAAAGCAGATGTAACCTGCAACAACCTCTTTTCCCACAGCAGGTTCGCGTTCTGCATCAATACAATCACGGCCAGAAACTGGCATGTCAGTTCCCTGGATGCATTTTCCATGAGTTTTGCCTGCATTGCTGGAAGCCTCGTTCATAAATGAGGCAACCAGCAAGGTGTTAAGGTTGTGGCCGGAAGTCTCCAGGATGTTGTTTCTGTTCCACCGGGCAAAGCGGCTCTGGGCTTCAATTATGCACAGTTGCTCAATGTCATTCAGGTTAAAGGGGCGAAGCAGTAGTGTGCCGGGGTGATGCATAGTTGTGAAAGGGGGCTTGTTTCAAAGGGATAACTGCCCTTTGGTTGCAACGACACTATTTGTTCAAGATAGCTGAGGCCTGATTGATTGATTTCTGACCATGTTTTACAATGGTTGCAGTGGTGTCCTTCAGTGATGTGTCATTCCTAATGCACTGGGAGAGTTTGATAAGCATAGGTAGGTTAACACCGGTGATTACTTCAACCTTGCCCTCTTCCAGGAATGATAGTGTCATGTTGGCGGGAGTGCCGCCAAACATGTCGGTAAGTATCAGTATGCCATCCCCCTGATTTACCTTTTTTATGGTGTTTTTAATCTGTTTCTGCATCTCTTCTATGGGTTGGGACGGATCCATGGAAATAGGTTCCACGTTGGGAAGCTCGCCCACAATAAAAACAGCTGTCTTTAAAAGTTCTTCGGCTAACGCACCATGTGCGGCTATAACTGTTCCAATCATTTAAGACTCCCGTTGCATATCCCTATGAGTTATGAGGACCTCTTCTTCCCTCTTGGAGAGGTATTTTTTAAGCCATTCGGCTATGGTCACGCTTCGGTGACGGCCTCCTGTACATCCAACTGCTATAACAAGATACGATTTGCCCTCTTTTTTATACTGGGGAATTATAAAATCAAGCATGTTGGACAGATGCGTGGTGAACTCCTGGGTTTCGTGGTGTTTCAGTACAAAATCCTGGACATCTCTGTCCCTGCCGCTGAGCTGTTTAAGCTCAGGCACAAAGTACGGGTTTGGCAGGAAGCGAACGTCAAATACCAGGTTTGCATCAGCAGGCACCCCGTATTTGAACCCGAAGGACATGACATGAAGGACAAGCTGGTCCAGCCTCTGACGTGGGGAGTAGAGTGCAAATATGGTTTCTCTCAGCTGGTGTACATTAAAGTTTGATGTATCTATGATGCGATCTGAAAACTCCCTTAGACCGCTTAATCGTTCGCGCTCAATTTTTATGCCTGTCCCGATGTCGCCACGGCTGTCCAGGGGGTGGCGTCTTCTGGTCTGGCTGAATCTTCTGATAATTATTTCATCAGAACAGTCCAGGAACAGCACTTCGAGATGGAATCCGCTGTTTCTTATTCTAGTAAATATTGAACGGTACTGGTCAAGGAAGCTCTTCTCCCTGACATCCATTACAAGTGCGGTTTTGGTCTCCTCTGTGGCGCTGTTTTCAGTAAGGAGGAGGAATTCTGGAAGGAGCGCAATGGGGAGGTTGTCCACACAGTAATACCCCATGTCTTCAAATGCCTTGAGTGTGGTGCTCTTGCCTGAGCCGGACATGCCGGTGATTACTACTGTCTGGACAAGGCGTCTCTGTTCAGGGATCTGGTAATCATTGCCGGGCATCGGCTTCCTCTATTATGGTGGCAATTTCTTGGGCATCTTCTGCCTTGAGTATGGCCTCAAATACTCCGGGCTTTTTCAGAAGCCGTGAGACCCGTGCCAGGACTTTTAGGTACACTGCAGCAGCATCCCCGGGAGCAATGAGCAGGAAGATGATATGGACGTCCTTGTTGTCAACTGCATCGAATGGGACACCATCCTTGCTCCTTGCAACTATTACAAGCATACGGTCAAGGCCTGGCAACCTACCGTGTGGTATGGCTAGCCCGTCGCCAATACCGGTACTCCCAAGTCCTTCGCGCTCCTTGAGGAGAGTGAATATCTCCTCTTTATCAATCTTGGGGTGTATCTGCGCTGCATGTTCTGCCAGAAGATGCAGCGCACTTTCTTTGGTGTCTGCCTTGAAATCGGCCAAAATGCACCGACCGCAGAGAAAATCAATACTATGAGAAAACATCAAGGTTCAATCAATCCGAGGGTGCCGTCATTTCTCCAGTAAACCACGTTGATTTCGTTGGTTTCCGCATTGCGAAAGGGCAGAAACTGTCTGCCAAGTATCTGAAGCTGATCAACAGCCTCATCTACAATCATGGGTTTAGAGTTCATCTTTTCAACGGTGATAATTTCATCTGCCTCAGGTTCAGAGGCAACAGCTTCCGCAGGGGCTGGCTGTGCGTGTGAGGCTGCATTGCGGCGGCTGATAAGTTTATCCCTATATTTTTTAAGCTGCCTTTCGATCTTGTCAGAAACAAGGTCTATGGCTGCCTTCATGTCTTCCTGTTCTTCCTTGGCTGCAGCTCTTATGCCGTCTCCGGAAATTACAACTTCGGCACTTTGCCTGAATTTCTCTGTTGACAGGACCACATTTACATCCATTGGCCCATCACTGTACTTTTTCAGTTTCTGGAGCCGGTTTTCAGCATACTGTCTCAATTCATCAGATTGATCCAAATGCCTGAATGTAACTTTTATCCGCATAGGATTCCTCCATGTGTTAGGGGTTTGTAGTAATGTTGCCACCAGAAATGCAGGGGGTAAATGCATGACTGGCGGCATCAAGTTTTATTGTAAACCTGAGCTGCTATGGAACTTTAAAATCCAGTCTATGTATAGCTATGTCTTTGGCCTCTTGCGGCGGTTTGAAGGCAGTATGCCAAGCATATCCCTGTACTTGGCCACTGTGCGCCTGGCTATTTTGATGTTGTCCTTGGCAAGGATCTCCACTATCTGCTTGTCGCTGTATGGTTTTGAGGGATCTTCACCTGCTATCAGCTGTTTGATTCTGTCCTTCACACTGTGTGTAGCCACTTCAGTGCCGCTTTTGCCAGGCAGGCCGGAACTGAAAAAGAATTTGAGTTCAAAAATACCCTGGGGTGTGTGGACATACTTGTTTGTGGTTACCCGGCTTATGGTGGATTCATGCATCTCAACATCTTCAGCAACATTCTTGAGGATCAGTGGCTTAAGATGTGCAATGCCATGGTCAAGAAAGTCTCTCTGGAAACGTACAATGCTCTCTGTAACTTTATAAATGGTCTTTTTGCGCTGTTGAATGCTCTTCATCAGCCACAGTGCAGATTTAAGCTTGTCCTGAATAAAATCCTTGGCCTCTGGTCCTGCGGTCCCCTCCTTGATTGCATTCTTGTAATAGGGGCTTATCCTGAGGTTTGGAATGCCATCATCATTCATAGAAATGACATACTCATCATCTACCTTGTAAACGTAGATATCTGGTACAATATAGTGGGTGCTTTCCGAGTTGTATTTACGGCCGGGCCTAGGCTCAAGGCTTGTGATAATATCAATTGCCTCCACTATTTCGTCAACCGTGCGGCCGGTGGCCTTTGCGATTGCCTGATAGTTGTGGAGTTCAATCTGGTGGAGATGGTCACTTACGAGCTGCCGGACAAGTTTGTTTTCAAACCCAAGGCTGTCTATCTGGATAAGGAGGCATTCCCTAAGATCCCTTGCAGCAACACCTAATGGATCAAAAGATTGGACTATCTGCAGGGTTGATTCCACTTTTTCCACTGGTATGCCGGTGGATTCTGCAATACTTTCAATGGATGCCTTGAGGTAGCCGTTTTTATCAAGGTTGCCAATTATGTTGATGCCAGCTGCAATCTCTTCTTCATCCAGGTCTGCCATCTGAAGCTGAAGGGTCAGGTGATCAGAGAGATCCTGGGAGCTGGAAACAATATTTTCGTAGTTAATGGTCTCCTTCTGCTCAAAGGAGTAAGAGGGAAGGGATGTACGGGATTCATCTTCCCAGTAATCCTTCCAGTCTATGTCCTTTACGGCCTGTTCCTCCCAGGGAGTCTTCTGATCCTCGGTTGAAGCAAGGGGGGGAATTTCGCTCTTTTCCCAGGTTTGTGACTGTTCTTCAGGTTTGGCAATTTCAGGCGCATCTGTGGAAGGCTCGTCCATGGCAGTAGATTCTTCGAGCACAGGGTTTGCCTCAAGCTCCTGATTGATGGATTCGATTAGCTCTACCCTTGAGAGCTGAAGAAGCTTAATAGCCTGCTGCAACTGGGGCGTCATTACCAGCTGCTGTGCGAGTTTTAGATTTTGACGAAGTTCTAATGCCATAACTTACGGTAATTTAAATAAAATTTTCCAGTTATTTTGATGAGTTTCTGTATTGTACATCTATATATACAATATATGTGCCAACGGGTAGCGTCAAGGGGGCTGTAAGGTCAGTTGTGATGATTTTTCTGCCCCTGGTTTAGCATGTAGCGTTGGAAAACAGCGTGAAGCCCCTCAAGGGTCAGGTCAGGAAGGACATGCATGATGGTTTTGCTGTAACTGGATACTATGCGCGCAAAACCACCTGTGGCTATAATAATGGCATCTGGGGCAAATTCTTCCTTCAGTCTCTGGGACAATCCGTCTGCCATAGCGGCAAAACCGTAAATAATGCCGCTCCTTATGGCAGAGACAGTGTCCTGGGCAAGAGCAGGTCCAGGAGGCATGTCCAACTCCACCAGTGGCAGCTTGGATGTCCTGGAGGATAGCATTTCCGAAGCAAGTTTAAGCCCGGGGGAAATAGCCCCTCCAAGGTATTCACCTGCTGCGGAGATGCAGTCAAAGGTGGTTGCAGTGCCGAAGTCTATGGCAATTACAGCAGAGTGAAACCTGTTCCATGCGGCAATGGAATTGACGATTCTGTCAGCTCCAAGCTCAAAGGGGTGTTTGTATCTGATTGGCATGCCGTGGTCAATATTTTTGAGGATGACCAGTGGCTCAAATCCGAAGTATCGTCTGGTCATCCGCTCCCAGGATTCAGTAATGGGAGGCACAACACTTGAAATGATGACATGGCTTGCAGCGGAAAAAATATGGGTGTCAGACAGGGGGAGAGAATTAAGCTTTATGGCAAGCTCATCTTCAGTTGAGGTGCGGTCAGAGACAATGCGCCAGCGTGCCATGAGCCTACCTTCAATATATAATCCGAGAACGGTGTGCGTATTGCCGATATCAACCGCAAGCAGTCCCTTGTCTTGGTTTTGATGTTCAGAATGTTCCATTTTTAGTTAGCAGTTCAGGTGTATCTGTTCAGCATATTTACCACGCCGACGTTCAGGTTAATTTATTCCCAGGTTTTTTTAATGTGAACCATGCCTGATACCTTTAACATATTTTTTTTAAAAATGAGAGTCACTACAGTTTCACATCCAAAATGAAATTTCACAATTGGGGTTGACAATAAAGTTCGAACCGTTTATTAAGAGCGAACTTGAATTTTGAGGCACCATTAATCCCTCATTCACAATATGTATGGAAGCGCGTGACGAGGAATTGATGGATACGGCCTCTATTGCGCTTTATAAACCAGGCATAAAAATTTTTAGAAATCTGGCAAGAGATTTTAACGGGATAGCAGCTAGTATCAGGAGCGATAAATATGCCCACAATAAACCAGTTAGTGAGAAAGGGACGGGCTAAGATTAAAAAGAAGACCAAGGCACCGGCGTTGGATTCCTGTCCTCAGCGCAGAGGGGTTTGTACCCGCGTTTATACAACCACACCGAAGAAACCGAATTCTGCCCTCAGGAAGGTGGCTCGTGTCAGACTTACCAATGGCATGGAGGTAACCTCCTACATTCCAGGTATCGGGCATAATCTTCAGGAACATTCAGTAGTACTTATTCGTGGTGGCCGTGTCAAGGACCTTCCTGGTGTGCGTTATCATATTATTAGAGGAACACTGGATGCGCTTGGTGTCCAGGATAGACGTAAGGCACGTTCCAAGTACGGGACAAAGAGGCCCAAGTAATATTGACTCAGGTAACCAAATTAGGGAAGTCAAGGCGGTAAGCTGATATGCCAAGAAGAAGAGAAGTACCAAAGCGGGAGATAGCACCTGACCCAAAATTTAACAGCGTGCTTGTTTCAAAATTTATCAATGGACTCATGCTAAAGGGCAAGAAGAATACAGCTCGGAAGATATTTTATGACGCAATGGAAGTTGTGGAGTCCAGGGTAAAGGAAGATCCATATAAGGTCTTTGAAAAGGCTATGGAGAATGTAAAGCCTGTAGTTGAGGTCAGATCAAGAAGGGTAGGTGGAGCTACCTACCAGGTGCCTCAAGAGGTAAGGCCTGAGCGAAGGCGTGCCCTGGCCATCCGTTGGCTTGTGGGATTTGCGAAGAAACGCGGTGAAAAATCCATGGCACAGCGTCTGGCAGCGGAGTTCATCGATGCGTACAATGAACGCGGCGCTGCCTTCAAGAAGAAGGAAGATACCCACAAGATGGCTGAGGCCAATAAGGCTTTTGCACATTACAGGTGGTAGAAAATATTAATTTTTAGGTGAAATAAAACAGATTCATGGCCACTGCGACAAGAGGCAGAAGTGAAGGGCCATAGCTGGAGGTAAACAATGGGCAAGGAAAAATTTGAACGCAGTAAACCGCATGTTAACGTGGGTACAATTGGCCACGTTGACCACGGAAAGACAACACTTACGGCAGCAATTACCCGAGTCCTTTCAGAGGACGGCAAGGCGGAGTTCACAGCATTTGACGAGATCGACAAGGCGCCTGAAGAGAGGGAGCGTGGTATAACAATCGCAACAGCACACGTTGAGTACGAGACAGACAAGCGCCATTACGCCCACGTGGACTGTCCCGGTCACGCTGACTACATCAAGAACATGATTACTGGTGCTGCCCAGATGGACGGCGCAATCCTTGTTGTAGGTGCAGACGATGGCCCCATGCCTCAGACCAGAGAGCACATCCTGCTTGCAAGGCAGGTTGGCGTGCCTTCAATTGTAGTATTCCTGAAC
>WGBG01000110.1 GCA_015494395.1 Deltaproteobacteria bacterium | reverse complement strand
GCCTGTTCGGGGTTAAGAGAAGAATCAAGGGCGAGCTGTGCCATGCCAATAACAGCATTAAGAGGAGTCCTGAGTTCATGGCTCATATTGGCCAAAAACTGGCTTTTGGCTATGCTGGCCTGCTCAGCCTTACGGGCGAGCCTGTATGCCTGTTTCATGGCGTCCTCAAGAGCCCGGGTACGCTCATTCACCATATCCTCAAGGTGTACATCGCGTGCCTCAATCTCCTTTAGCATTTCATTGAAACTTGAGGCAAGCATACCTATTTCATCATCAGAGGTCTGCCTGACCCTGCGGCTGTAATCCCTGTCCCTTGAGATCTGCTGCATGACTCCTGCCATTTCCCTGATAGGAACAGAAATTATCTTCTGCATGAACTCCGACAGGATAATCACCAGGACAAAGATACCGCCCAGAGCTATGCCCGCTGCCCCAAGCATCCATTTCAGTGCTTTATTCAGGTTGCCCAGGCTTATTTCAAGCTTCAGGGCCCCTATGATGGTCTGATCCATATTAACAGGCTCAAGCACTGTTAGCCTGTCATTGTAAAACCTGTATTCTTCCTGCGATACAGTTTTTACAGAATCCACAGTGGTGTTTCCCTGACCAAATCCTTCAGTATTCTCCGGGAACCATGCAAAAGGCTTACCCGACGCGTCGTAAACAACCGCCCTGATAATTGCGCCATTGGTTTTAAGGGAATCCAGCACCTTGTCCAGTCCGCCCTTGTCTTTAAACACCAGTGCAGCACGGGAGTTATACGCAATCATCCCTGCCACCGCCCTGGCATTTTTAAGCATCTGCTGTCTTACAATCTTATACACCACGAGATATGACACTACGGCAAAGGACAGCATGGCAATAAAGCTGACTGTAATGACGATAAAATTCAGCTTCGCCCTGATTGATTTTATTTTGCCGGGAAGGATATTCATATCAAATTTCTATCTTAAACACCGGGACAGCAGGGAAGACACAAAGGACAATCAGTGTCAAGTTACTTAAACTTATCGGCACTTGACATGTATTACTGGAATCAAACAAACAACAGTGACAGTTCGGTATATTAACTTCACAAATTGTCTTTGCGTTCTTTACGGTTCAGCTTTCCTCTTTTAGACTTTGAGTCTTGAGCTTAGAGCTTATTCACCGCCCACTTCGCTCAAGAACGCAAAGAACAACACCATTGATAAACTTTGAGCTTTGAGCCTTGAGCTTCTTGCTAAAAACGCAAAAAGGGCAGGAAAAGCCGTTTGCCTTTCCTGCCCTCCGTTATTTATTGAATCCCAATATTTAGAACATCGGCTTTCAATGCCACTAGATAATGGGCATTATTTGCACCCTTCTATTCCTGGCACGGCCCTCTTCAGTATCATTGCTTGCTACCGGATCAGCCTCACCAACCCCGGATACTCTCAGGCGGCTTGCATCAATGCCATGCGAGGCAAGATAGTCGGCAACAGCCTGTGCACGCCTTAGAGAGAGCTGTTTGTTGTAGTCTTCAGGTCCAATGGAGTCTGTATGTCCCTGGATCTCTACACTCAGAGAAGGATTATTCTTGAGGACCTGGGCAACATTATCCAGAAGTGCATAGTACTCAGGTTTGATTACAGCGCTGTCAAAGTCAAAACGCAGACCCTTGACGATCCAGCAGCCTACGCTGTTAACCTCGGCACCCCTGGGAGTATTTGGGCACTGGTCAACTGAGTCGAGGATTCCGTCACCATCACTGTCACGGGGTTCCGGACAGGGCATTGGAGCCGGGGCAGGCATAGAAGGACAGAGAGCCTTTGCCTTTGCCAAGGCATCCCTTGCCATATCAAGGGCCTCCTGGCACCTGCACTTGCGGTAGAGCGCAACGGCTTCCTTATGTGCCTTGAGAGCAGCCTTGTACTCCTCCGGACACTGCTTGTTAAGCTTGTTAGCCGTGGCGGTATTCAACACCTGCCTTGTAGCAGTAATCTCGTTGTTTGCCTGCATGCCCGGCCCGGCACAACCGGCAATCAGCAGCGCTCCAAGAGTTAACACAATCCCAAAAACTCGCATCTTAAAAGTCTCCTTTCACAAAAAAATTTTAAGTTAAGAAATTTAAGAACATCTGCCTGTTTTTTAATATAACCAACAGACAAACATGCCCACATAATAAGTTGAAAAACAAATTCAACCAAAACCCTTATCGTTAAATACTAAAATAAAACAGGGGAAAGTCAATATAATTCACCAAATTTCGAATTAATACCTTTTTCCTGTTGGCAGACACAGCTAACGGTCGTATAGTAAGAGGCAATGAGCAGAAAAAAAAGAAACCAAGATAAAAACAAAAACAGTTCACATTCATCCTGCAAACACCCTCGAAAAAAGAAGTCCGCAAAGAAAAATTTCCGTGAGCCACCTAAACCAACAGAAGAGCTCATTCTTTCCACACTGAACAAGGCCGGACATCCGCTTTATCTGCGGGAGATCATACATCTTTCCAATACAGAACCCCAAAACAGGGACAAAATACGGCGTTTGGTGGCACGACTGCTTGATGCCGGAAAAATTGTGCTGCTGAAAGGCAACCGTTATGGCCTGGTTGACAAGATGCACCTGGTGCGGGGCATGCTATCAATGCACCCGGACGGATTCGGTTTTGTAACTCCGGAAAAATCTTCAGAAGATGACACAGGCCAGGAAGTCAAGGACATCTTTATCCCTCCCAGGCGGGTCAAAGGCGCAGTGCATGGAGACACTGTGCTGGTCAGGATTGACAAATTTGCTGCTAAAGGTCCTGAGGGAACCATACTCAGGGTAATAAAACACGGAGTCAGGGAAATTGCCGGCACATTTCGGAAAGGACGTTCCGTGTCTGTTGTAATCCCTGACAACGACAGGCTTCTCTTTGAGGTCATAATTCCTCCTGGCAAAACCGGCAGTGCCTCTGACGGTGACATGGTTGTTGCCAGAATAGACCACTTTCCGGAGCAGGGCAGAAACCCTGAGGGCACTGTAATCAAGGTGCTGGGAAACCCTGAAGACATGGCTGTGCAGACCCAGGTTGTGCTCATGAAGTATAACCTTGAGCAGGATTTTGCAGATGAGGTCATGAAAGAGGCCAGGGCATTACCTGACAGAGTCCGCAAAGAAGACCTGCGGGGCAGGCGCGACATCAGGGACCTGCCACTTGTAACCATTGACGGCATAAAGGCAAAAGATTTTGACGATGCCGTGCATGTCAAGAAGACCCGCAGCGGATACGTGCTCACAGTTGCCATAGCAGATGTAAGCCACTACGTGCAGCAGCACACCCACCTTGACAGCTCTGCATTTGACAGAGGAACCAGCGTCTATTTTCCAGCAGCAGTAATCCCCATGTTGCCGGAGGCACTCTCAAACCATCTATGCAGCCTGGTCCCTGGTGAGGACAGGCTGGTCCTTGTGGCAAGGATATATTTCACACTCAAAGGGAAAGTCAAAAAAAGCACTTTTTTCAAGGCTGTTATGCACAGCCACAGGCGTTTTACCTACGAAGAAGTGCAGGACATTCTGGACACAGGTAAGGATGTCCGCTCCGCACAGAAAACGCCCGCATCCCTTATCCGCATGGTGAAGCAGATGGAGGAGCTGGCATCCCTGCTTGCAGAACAGCGAAAAAAGCGGGGCAGCATTGATTTTGACCTGCCGGAATCCGAACTGGTGCTTGGGCTTCAGGGACATATTGAAGAAATTGTAAGACGAGAGCGCAAGGCCTCGCACCGCCTTATTGAAGAGTTCATGATTGCAGCAAATGAGGCAGTAGCAAGATTCTTCCAGGAACGCTCCATCCCTGCCCTTTACAGAATCCACGAGCCACCTGAACAGGAAAAGGTCTCTGATTTTGTAGATTTTGCCCGCACCATCGGGATAGATGTAAAAATGCCCGGACAGATTACGCCGTCATGGTGTCAGGATGTTCTTGAAAAGGCAGCCGGAACCCCTCAGGAGTACATAATAAACACAATGCTTCTTCGCACCATGCGCCAGGCAGTCTATTCCGCCTCCAACCTTGGGCATTTTGGACTTGCCTCAACGGCATACCTCCACTTCACATCTCCAATACGCCGCTATCCGGACCTTATGGTGCACAGGATCCTCAAGGGAAACCTGAAAAAGGTCAGAAAAAGACCTGTTTATACAGAAGAACAACTTGCAGAGGCTGGCTCCAGCCTGTCCAAAAAGGAAAGGGTTGCAATGGAGGCAGAGTGGGAACTCCTTGACAGGCTCAAGGTTCGTTACATGGCTGACAGGATAGGCGAGGAGTTTGATGGTGTAATCTCAGGAACAGCGGCCTTTGGTTTTTTCGTGGAGCTGTCTGAAATACTCATAAGCGGGGTGGTAAGGCTGGTTGACCTGGCTGATGACTACTATGAATTTGACAGAAAGCGTCAACAGCTTACAGGAAAGAAAACCGGCAGGATATTCAAGATGGGGCAGACTGTCAGGGTCAGGGTGAAAGATGTAAATATTGCACGGCGGCAGATAAACTTTGAACTAGTGGAAAACGATAGGAAACGCACCAAATAAAAAAACCACTCCAAGGCAATTACCCTGGAGTGGAATATATGTAATCGATCCTGGAAAAGGAATCGTTTAGTGCTGGTGGCGGTGCAGGGACTTGAACCCCGGACGCCGCGGATATGAGCCGCGTGCTCTGACCAACTGAGCTACACCGCCGTGTGCGGGTTACCTTATTAACTATTTTGGGGTTGTTGTCAAGTTTTATATGCAAATCTGAAACTCAAAAACCCTTTACCTGCAACCAGGATTTTATGCGCTGCTCAAGCATAAACAAAAGATCAGTCTCCCTTCCCATTGCCTGCTGAACCGAGTGGATATTATGTTCTGAAAGCCTGTCATAAAGCCTGCGGCACATATAGTTGATACAGATTACATGCCGTGCCAGAAGCAGGCACCCTTTTTCTCCCAAAAACCAGCAACCGGTGGGGTCCTGACGTTCCGATGGGATGTCTGTTTCCATGAGCAGGTTAACAAGCAGGAGCACTGAATCAAACTTTTCCTCTATGCCCTTGCCGCAACAGCTTCCACCATCATTAACAGCACAGTCCGTACATTCCGTAACAACACCATGTTCATCCATTGCCTGCCAGCTCTCATTAACCGCCTCCCGGTACTGATTCAACAGGGGAAGGATACCTGGCTCCTTTAGCAGCTCCGGCCCAACGGCACCAAAAAGCGCCCTGGCATTTTCAATCTTTGCCTCCATACTGTGACCCGGGCCTATCAGGAGCCTGCACTGTGATGTTGCAATATCTTTCATCATAAGTTTTGCTCCACAATAGCTTAAAGCTTTGCGATGGGCTTTTCGCTTTGAGCCTTCAGCCTTCAGCCTTCAGCTTTGAACTTTGAGCTTCGTCCTTTGCGTTCTTGGCGGTTCAGCTTTTGCCTTTTTAGACTTAGAGCTTTAAGCTTCCGGCTGTCCGGAATCCTGCACCGCAAGACTCAATATCCTCTTGCCGTCACTGAACATCAGCCTCCTTGAAACCATGCCCTGAACAAACTGTCCAAGCTGCTCCAGTTTTATCCTTCCTCCTGCCCTTTTCATGACCTCCTCCACTGTCCTGACATCAAGGCAGAAAAGATATATCTCCCTGGAAAGGCCATTCAATCTGTGAAACCGGCTGATTCCCTCAGGAGTGATCTGGCGGATTGACAAGAACTCCTTTCCATCCCGAAACCCCAGCAAGATTTTGTGTAAGCCCAACCGCGCCCGGGCCCTTCGCATCTCTTTAACCCTGTTTTCAACAGGCCGCCAACGGCGCTGCTGTTCCCTCCTGTCACCCGCATACGTGAGTATCAGAGATGCCGGAGCAGATTCTCCACTGCCAAAGAGCCTCTTCCACCACGGATGCGGCCCAATACGGTTAATACCAAGTTTTTCCCTTTCTGCCTCTGCAGGGCTTCCATGACCAAGCCAGAAGGAGACTGTTCGTAACGGCCTGTATGGCCATACAAAATCAAGAAACTTCAGGGTCTCCTGTACCTCAGTATCTGTGCTTCCAGGAAAATGGACAATCAAATTCCCGTCAAGCTCAACTCCTGCCTCAAAGGCGTGGCGCATTGCAGCAATATTTGAAATTACAGATGCCCCCTTGCCAAGCCTCCTGAGCAGGGAATCACTCAGTGCCTCAATTCCTACCTGAAGCGTAGTCAGGCCTCCACATGCCATCCTTGCATACTCGTCCCTTGAATGAACAGCCCTGAGCTCGGCAAATATGCTGTAATCCCTGCGGTGGGTTGAAAGTGTGTCAAACAGCGCTGCCGCCTGTCTCCGGGGAAGGACATTATCCATAAAGGCAAAATCTATGCACCGGTAACGCCTTGAAAGTGAATCAATCATTGCCGCTACCCGCCCAGTGGATGCGGCCCTGTAGCCTTTCCACTGGAGATTCAAATTACAGAAACGGCACCTTCCCCACCAGCAGCCCCTGGATGACTCCACAGGCAGAACCGGATAGAACTGCATCTGTGCCGGAAGCTCGGCAAGCTCCCTGAAATAATCATCATAATCAGGATACGGAAGCTCATCCAGGGATGCCAGTTGCATCTTGCCTTTATTATGCCTGTTTTCCTGCGGATAACATAAATTTTCGCATGCGCTTTCAAGGGACTTTCTGAAGAAAACTGCCGAAGGAAGTGTCTCTTGCCCCTCCACTGCGTCCGCTGATGTCACATGCTTCCACAGGGAGAGTAACGGGAGTTCTCCCTCTCCGCTGATAATATAATCAATGTGCCTGTATGCCTTCAGGATTGATGGCGCAATGGAACCGGAACAACTGGTGCCCCCGATTACAATGGGAATTTGGGGAAATCTCTCCCTGAACAGCCTGGCTGCATATATGCTTGCAGAAAACTGGTTGAGGCAGGCAGTAAAACCTGCAAGCTTAACCTGCCTTACGTCCAGATTTTCGACAAAATCAAGAAGATGTTTTTCAAGAAGCTTACGCGCCCTGTCAAAAAGCGCAGAGAGTTCAGCAACAGCCCTTTTTCCATCACCCCGGCTCAAAAGGGCTTTACAAAAAATCTTGCGGCAATCATCCAGATTTTCCCTGCGGAGAAGGGATGCCCCAATGGCCTCGGACGCCCAGCTTGACTGGCTTATGGTATGATAATCAGAAAAACCTAGTTGGGCAGCATAGGAAAGGTAAGGGTGAAGTGCCCGGACCTCTATGCCGGGCACCTCCTTCTGCATAAATGCCTTTAAGGCTCCAAGCTGTATGGAGGGCCTGTTAAATAGCTGCCACGGAGTGGCAACAAGGACAAGTTTCACACTCAGACACGGCCTCTCATCTCAAGAAGCCGCTTTACCCTTTCAGGAATAGGGGGATGGGTGCTGAACAGGTTTGCGATACTGCCACCGGTCAGGGGATTAACAATATACATCTGTGCTGTTGCAGGATTAACATCCATTGGAACACGCTTGTTCCACTCCTCAAGCTTGGTTAAGGCACTTGCCAGCGCCTCTGGATGGTGACAGATGGCAGCCCCTGTTGCGTCAGCCTGGTACTCCCTGCTCCGGGAAATGGCCATCTGGATCAGGAGTGCCGCTATAGGGGCCACGATCATGGTAACTATAGCCCCTATTGCACCGGGGCCATCGTCTTCGTCACTGCTGAACCCACCGAAAAGCAGTGCCCACTGCGCCATATTTGCAATATAACTTATGGCGCCGGCAAACACCGCTGCAATGGAGCTTATAAGTATGTCCCTGTTTTTAATATGTGCAAGTTCGTGTGCAAGCACTCCCTCAAGCTCCTCATGGGTGAGTAATTTCAGGATGCCTGCTGTAACAGCCACCGCAGCATGGTCAGGATTCCTTCCGGTTGCAAAGGCATTTGGGGTATCCTGGTCTATAATATACACCCTGGGTTTGGGAATACCTGCATTTGCAGCAAGTTTTGCCACTATTGCATGAAGCTGAGGGGCCTCAGCCTGGCTCACCTCCCTTGCGCCACTCATGGCAAGGGCCATCTTGTCGCTGAACCAGTAGGCAGCAAAATTCATGGCCAGTGCCATAATGAAGGCGAATGTCATTCCTGCCTGTCCGCCGATAAGACGTCCCACCACCATAAACAGTGCAGTAAGGGCGGCAAGAAATATGAATGTCTTGAACATGTTATACATAGTTTTTTATTACCTCCGATTTTGCGGTGAAAATGGCAATCTCAACCGGTTTCAAAAAGGACTTTTTGAAACTCTCCAATAGATATGAGCATCTTTGGAGCACATGGCAAGGGGTATTTTGCCGGTTTTCAAACTTCAATTTTGATACTCTAAACAAATACGGATTCTTCACCGCCCGCTTCGCTCAAGGACGCCAAGAACGCAAAGAACAACGCCAAGGAAAACTAACACCAACGATGAATCTTGAGCTTTGAGCTTCTTTCTTTGCGTACTTAGCGTCCTTCGCGGTTCAGCTTTTGTATTATTACGCCTTGAACCTTCAACCTGGAACTTTCAGCCTTGAGCTATTTTATTGATCCATCGCCGCCATTCATGAGGTTTGTAGCCCTGGCCACGTCATTTTTGCTGCCGATAAACAGAGGAACCCGCTGGTGCAGTTCCTCTGCCTTTATATCAAGTATGCGTCTATTGCCATCAGTTGCAGCACCACCTGCCTGTTCTGCCACAAAGGCAAGGGGAGCAGCCTCGCAGAGCAGCCGCAGCTTGCCCCTTGGCTTTGCAGGATCCCTGGTATCTGCAGGGTACATGAATATTCCGCCATAAAAGAGATTTCTGTGAAAATCCGCCACCAGAGAACCTATGTACCGGGCGCCATACGGTTTGCCCAGGTGATTATCTGGGTTCTTAAAGTAGTTAACCATATTCCTGGTGGTGTCATCCCAGTAACAGGTGTATGACTCATTGATTGAGTAGATGTTGCCACTTTCAGGCATCTTGATGTCCGGATGTGAGAGCAGAAACTCTCCTATTGACGGGTCCAAGGTAAATCCGTCAACGCCACTGCCCGTGGTAAAAATCAGCATGGTGCTTGGCCCATAGAGGAAATAGCCGGCTGCCACCTGTTCCGACCCGTACCTTAAAAAATCATCCACTGTTACATAGGTACGGTCACTGGTCTTTTTGTGAATAGAAAATATCGTGCCTATGTTGACATTTACATCAATATTTGAAGAACCATCCAGTGGATCAAATATCAGCAGATACTTGCCCTTGGGCATGTTGTCCGGAACCTCTATTATATCGGCATTCTCCTCTGAGGCCATTGCACAGAGCTGACCGGACTGCTTCATCCGGTGAATCAGCACATGATTTGCAAACTCATCAAGCTTTCTTACCTGCTCTCCCTGGACATTTATCTCTCCGGTGAGCCCAAGGATATCCACAAGCCCGGCCTTGTTCACCTCTCTTGAGATGATTTTTGCCGCAAAGATAAGCTCACCCATGAGCCGGGTAAACTTTCCTGTGGCCATTGGTATCTGTTTCTGATGAATAAGCAGGTGTTCGGTAACTGTGATTCCCAGACCTTCCATAAAATATCTCCCTTAAGCCTCTATTAGCAGAAATTGCCTCAAACTGAAATCAAAACACAATATGCACTTCAGGCACGCAATTAGGTGTTATGGTCAGTATAGCTATTATGACAGGTTATCTCAACCACTGCCGTTTTTACTACAATAAGTCACTCCACACGACACATCCTTTTGACATAAACAGTTCAACACCGTATCCTTACTCATCAATTCCTTTTGCGCATTGATCATTTAGTCTTTCCCGTAAGGTATGTAACTGAGTTAAAATGAAATCTGCAGTTGTTACCGGAACATCTTCAGGCATAGGCAGGGCATGCACTAAAATGCTCTTAGACCAGGGATGGAGGGTCTTTGGCATTTCTAGAGAACCTGTAGTGGAAGAATTCACAGACAGAACCTACACTCCATGCCGTTGTGACCTCACAGACACCCATGCCACACAAAAAACATGCTCTGCAATTAACAAGGCTACAGGGCGAAAAATTCACCTGCTTCTAAACTGCGCAGGCATGGGAGCCTTTGCTCCCCATGAAGAAATTTCCGCTTCAGCCATTCACACCATGATTGCCCTTAACCTTGAGGCACCTGTTATGCTTTCAAACATTTTTTTAAGATCCATTCGTGCCACCAATGGATTCATAATAAACATTGCCTCAATAACCGCCATACATGCTGCGCCGCGAGGTTGTGCCTATGCTGCCACAAAGGCAGGGCTTCTGCACTTCTCTCGCAGCCTCTTTGAGGAGACAAGGCGTACAGGGGTCAAGGTGGCATGCATCATGCCGGATCTGACCCGCACCAATTTTTTTAATAATCTAGATTTTGAACCTGATGACCAACCGGACACCATCCTGGAGCCTGAAACCGTGGCAAAAGCCGTGAAACAGATAATATCCGCGGGTAAGGAGGGAAGTGTGATAACAGAAATGGTAATCAGGCCTCAGCGTTTCAGTATTAAACGGAAGGCGTAACCCATCCAGACTTTAAGCCTTGAGCTGTTTTTTTACCGCCCGCTTCGCTCAAGAACGCCAAGAACGCAAAGAAAAAACAACGCTAAGACGGTTATACCTTCCCTGTCGGGCTAACGATAGGGAAACCAAAACCCTTCGCGTCCTTTGCGTCCTTCGCGGTTCAGTTTTTATCTTTATATACTTTCAGCCATGAGCTTTCAGTTACTTCTTTCGGCTATTTCCAGGTAAAATCACTTTTACAGACTTTTGAAACGCAGAATCTCAAGCATTCAAGATATCATCACAATGTACCGATTTTTAATAATAAAGCATAGTCAGAGGACGGCTTTTTAAAAAATTCCACCCTAAGCCAAGGAAGGCACATTATGAAGATCGCAAACTCATCTGTCCAGTTAGGCGCGGAAATCTCCGCACTTGTCAAAAACGAAAAGCACGAATCCCTCACAACCTGGAACCGAAAACAGCCCCACCGCACCATCCATGGCAATGGCGATGGAAGGCTTAAAAAGGCTGCTGAGGAGCAGATAACGGCCAACAGGCATGACGCAGTCAACCTCTCTCTTGCTCACAAGGCATCCAGTCCCGATGCTGCACAGAAAGTAGCCGAACCGGTATCCACTCGTCCAGATGCAGTTGAGGATCTGAAGCTGGATATCCTGAAGGCAATGATTGAGAAACTCACAGGGAAAAAGATAGAGGTGGTGTCACCGGATGAGCTGCTGTCCCAGTCACCTGAAGAAACCGGTTCCGAGACAGCACAAGGTAATGCATCCCCTGCAGAAGAAGGTGGATTCGGCCTCATTTATGACTCATACCAGTCATATTATGAATACCAGTCACTCGATTTTTCAGCCGCAGGTTCCATCACCACTGCTGATGGGCAACAGATAGATTTTTCCGTAAGCCTCAATATGACATACGAGTTTTACTCAGAACAGCATATCCAGCTCCTTGCAGGAGAGGCACTGAAAGACCCTCTTGCAGTGAACTTTTCCGCAACTGCGGCTGAACTGACCCAGACAGAGTTCTCCTTTGACATAGATATTGACGGTCGCAATGAACAGATCCCCTTCCTGCAACCAGGCTCGGGCTTTCTTGCCCTTGACCGAAACGGTGACGGCATTGTAAATAACGGTTCCGAACTCTTTGGGGCACTTAGCGGAGACGGATTTGAAGAACTTGCCCGTTATGATGAAGACAGGAACAACTTCATAGATGAAAACGATTCCATCTTTAAAAAACTTCGTATCTGGTCAAGGGAGCCTGATGGAAGTAACAGGCTGTTTGCTCTAGGCAAGGCAGATATCGGGGCAATCTTTCTTGGAAAGGCCGACTCTCCATTTGACATGAAGGACAGTGCCAACAACCTTCTTGGCAAAATCCGCTCAACCGGATTCTTCCTGAGAGAAGACGGTTCTGCAGGAACTGTACAGCAGATAGATCTCAAAGTATAAATAATCGTAACGGTTCAGCGTATTGATGGTAATTGAGGTTAGTGAATGGCCTAGCTTTTCCGTTCCGGTGAACAATTTCTAGTTTTTCTAAGGCTTGCTCCGCCAAAATCGCGAAACTCGCTCGTACCTCGCTCAGACAGACGCGATTTTTATGGCTGCGCTTCGCCAAGAAAAACTACGAAATTCTTCATAGTCACTCCAAAACAAGACCATTCACTACACTGAATAGATACAAATAATCAATGCCTTCATCACCTGTCAAAATAAGCTCACTTCTGGATGGTCTTGCCACTCGTTACAGGTGGCAGAAGAGGCTGTCACGAAATGCCATCTGGCAGCAATGGCCTGAAATTGCAGGAGAGGCAATAGCCAAACACTCCTGGCCGATGAAATTCAAGGAGCGGGACGTACTGGTACTAGCAGTTTCAGATTCGGTATGGATGCAGCAGCTATCCCTTCAGAAACTCATGCTGCTTGAGGCAATTAACCGCGTCCTGCCTCCTGAAAGCATGGTACGGGACCTGCACTTTACAATGAAAAATATTGATCAAGTGAGGAAGAGGCATGCTGCAACCACTTCTGCCCCGAAAACTAATAGCGAGACCGTACACATCCAGCCAGAAAAGATTCCTAAAACTGAAAAACAAGACATTGACCAGCATGCAAAAGCAGTGACAGAGCCGATAAAGGATGAAGAGCTCAAGGCGGTTTTGCAAAGGGCATATATAAAAAGCAGGATCAGGCAGTTGGTTGACAGCTCAAAGTCCGAAGCCCAATCTTAACCCAGGCGTTAAAGCATGTACTTTGGGCCTTGAGCTTTCAGGCTCAACCCAGATGACATGCACACCGCCGCCCTTCATCCACACTTTTAAGTTCCGGGACCTCCCTCCTGCATATCTCCATCACCTTTGAACATCTTTCCTGAAATGCACATCCTGGGGGTATGGCATCAAGTGGCGGCACACTGCCAGGAATTGAATGAAGCCTTCGGCTCCCGGATACGGTGGAGGAGTAAGGTACTGAGGCAAGCAGCCCCTGTGTGTAAGGATGAAGCGGCTTTGTAAATATGTCATTAACTGGTGCCTCTTCTACGATACGCCCGGCGTACATGATCAGCACCCTCTTTGCAATCTGGGCAACAACTCCCAGGTTGTGGGTAATCAGCAGCAGGCCAAGCCCCCTTTCCTCCTGAAGCCTTGCAATCAGATCAAGTATCTGTGCCTGAATGGTAACATCAAGTGCAGTGGTGGGTTCATCTGCAATCAGCAGGTCAGGATCACAGGACAGCGCCATGGCTATCATGGCACGCTGCCTCAAGCCTCCGGACAGCTGGTGAGGATATGAAAGTGCAGCCCTTTCTGGATCAGGCATACCTACCTGGGCAAGTAACATCCACACCCTGTCCTCAACCTGGCTGCTGTCCAGGTGTGTCATGTGAATCCTGATAGCCTCGGATATCTGGAAACCAATGGTAAAAACCGGATTAAGTGCTGTCATGGGTTCCTGAAACACCATGCCAATCCCGGTGCCCCTGACCTTGCGCACCTCATCCTCAGGAAGAATGCTCCTGTTTCTGAAAATTATATCTCCTGATGCAACACGAAAGAGCGCAGGGGAAAGAAGCCCCATGACAGAAAGCGATGTAATACTCTTTCCGCACCCGGACTCACCAACAAGACATACGCTCTCACCATTTTTTACAGAAAAGGACACATCCCTCACAAGGGGAGTCCAGCCTCTGGACCTCTCCTGGGTCCGGATGTCGATCTGAACCCCTTCCAATCTGAGCAAGTCTTCATTTACTGTCATTGCAGATCCCAGTTACAATCTTCGTAGATTGTATGCTTGTGAGTTTTACTGAATATGCGCCTTCTATTTTATTACACCCAAAAACAAAAAAAGGCTGCAACCATTTTTGTCATGGTAACAGCCTTTAATCTTTTTTTGTACCTAGATTGAGCGATTGTCGGATTTGCTGCAGATCCGCGAAAGAGGAATTCCCATAATAGTCGGCTATATGGGGATTCCTCTGACAAAGGAGATGCAGTAAATACGGCAATCCAGAAGGGTTTCAAAACTGGAAAGCTATAATCGACATAACTCCTTTTAATTTCATTGAAAAAATAATTTTCCAGATTTTGAAACGCTCAATCTAGGTTGTATATATTCAGCGTGGTAAATGGTCTTGTTCTGGAACGGAAAAACAAGACCATTCACTAACCTCAATTACCATCAATACGCTGAACATTTACAATGAATGCCCTGAACAATTACATACGATTTTTAATAAGCAGAGTCGAAGGATCCAGCACAAGGGAGAGCCTTCCTGTTTCACCAGGCCCCTTGAGGACATTAACATGAATCTCCTTGCCATCAGACTTGAGGCTGGTGAGTGTTTCAAAGAGGTCATCAACACCCTGAATGGTCTTTGGGATACTGGTTTCAACATCCTCGTCAGATGCCACCTTTACGGCAAACCATACAGGAAATCCCTGCTCCTTTGCCACCAGCTTCAGCTCGGTCAAAGCCTCCCGCACCTCATCATCAAAGGGAAGGCCGTCAATCATCACAACCTGGGGGAAAAATATCCCCTGCTCTGTAAGGTCATTGAGTCTTTCCTCAAGACGGCCAACTGTAAATCCCTCTGTGTTAAAGGTCATGACAAAACGGTGAGGCAGGATTGTCTCCCAAAGCTCGGTGGTGTTTTTTATATCATACTCCCGAGCGATATTGTGAAACACCTCCTCGTACCAGAGGCACACCTTTCGTACAGGCTGGTCCAGACTGATATGTAGCACGTTCTTGTGACGCAGCAGACTGTCCAGTGCAAGCTGCACGAGAAATGATGTCTTTCCAACACCGGCCTTGGCCAGGATTGCGCCAAACTCGCCTTCTGCCAGAATTTTGTCTTCATCCCTGGCTATCAACCTCAGGGGATTACGTAAAATCAGATCATTTTTAAGCATGTGTATGGACCTTTCTCGAAGATAGATCACTGTGGCCCCTGCATGAGGGCAGGAGCCTTTTGTAATAGCGGTATTCAGCATATTCAATAATAAAAGGCAGGAAACTCCTCATGCTACGCAGCCTTCTTCTTCTCTTCCTGTGCCTTTTTAATCAGCTCTTCTGCAATGGACTTGGGCACCTGGCGGTATGTAGCAAACTCCATTGTAAACTGTGCCTTGCCCTGTGTGCCTGAGCGAAGATCAGTTGAGTAACCAAACATCTCTGAGAGCGGCACCTCTGCTTCAATTACACACATATCGCCTTCATCCTGGCTGCCAAGTATCATACCGCGACGCTGATTAAGTGAACCCATAACAGTGCCCTGGAACTCAGTTGGTGTCTCAACAGCCACCTTCATGATGGGCTCAAGGATAATCGGCTTTGCCTTGCTGAAACCTTCGCGGAATGCGCCTCGTGCAGCGGCCTGGAATGCCATATCCGAGGAGTCAACAGAGTGTGCGGCACCGTCATTGATGACAACCCTGATGCCTGTTACAGGGAATCCCAGAAGGGTGCCCTTTTCCATGCTTGCCCTGAAGCCCTTCTCACAGGAGGAGATAAACTCTGTTGGAATTGCACCACCGACAATATTGTTTACAAATTCAAAGTCACCATCTTCAAGGGGCTCCATATATCCGGCAACACGTCCGAACTGTCCGGAACCGCCTGTCTGCTTCTTGTGGGTGTAGTTGAACTCTGCCTTGCGGCTGATGGTCTCCCTGTATGCAACCTGGGGAGCACCTGATGTAACAGCAGCATTATACTCACGCCTCATGCGCTCGATATATACCTCAAGGTGAAGTTCTCCCATGCCTGAGATAATGGTATCGCCTGTCTCATGGTCCACATGGACGCGGAATGTCGGGTCTTCCTTGCTGAACCTGGAAAGCGCCTTTGACATATTCTGCTGTGCCTTGTTGTCTTCAGGAACAATTGCAAGAGAGATAACAGGCTCAGGCACGTGCATTGAAGTCATGCTGTACCTGATATCAGGTGAGCAGAAGGTATCGCCTGAGGCACAGTCGATGCCAAAGAGTGCCCCGATATAGCCTGCGGGTATTGACTCGATATCTTCCATCTGGTCCGCATGCATGCGCACAACGCGGCCCACCTTTACCTTGCGGCCAGTCCTGGAATTTACAATGGTATCACCCTTGCGGAGGGTTCCCTGGTAAACACGGATATATGTAAGCTGCCCGTAACGGCCCTCTTCCAGCTTGAATGCAAGGGCTACCAGAGGAGCTTCAGGATCTGTCTTGAGAACAACTTCCTCCTCGTCATTCTCCATATCAAGGGCACGGTTTTCAATCTCTGAGGGATATGGAAGGTAACGCGTTACAGCATCAAGCAGGGGCTGAACACCGGTGTTCTTGTAGGCAGAACCCACAAATACCGGAGTAATGCCACGCTCAAGGGTTCCCTTCCTGATGGCATCTATAAGCAGCTCCTCTGTAACATTCTCCTCCAGGGCTGCCTCCATGAGCTCTTCAGAAAACATTGATGCCGCATCAATCAGCTCCTCACGCCTCGCCTCTGCCTCATCCTTGAGCTCTGCAGGAATCTCATCAATTCTCAGTTTCTCTCCCTGGCTTCCCTCAAAATAGATGGCCTTCATGCTGACAAGGTCAACAACACCCTTGAACTCATTCTCCAGCCCGATGGGAACCTGCATGGCAATGGCATTATGCTTTAACTTCTCCCTGAGCTGGTCAATCACCTTCATGGGATTGGCCCCACTCCTGTCGCACTTGTTTACAAAGGCAACACATGGGACCTTGTAGCGTGCCATCTGCCTGTCAACTGTGATAGACTGAGACTGTACTCCGCCAACAGAACAGAGCACCAGGACTCCGCCGTCCAGCACCCTCAACGCCCTCTCAACCTCAATGGTAAAGTCCACGTGGCCAGGGGTGTCGATTATGTTGATCTCATGATCATCCCACTCGCAGTATGTGGCAGCAGACGTGATTGTGATTCCGCGTTCCTTCTCAAGCTCCATGAAGTCCATGGTTGCGCCAACGCCGTCCTTGCCCTTAACGTCATGAATGGCGTGGATGCGCTGAGTGTAATACAGAATACGCTCGGTAAGAGTTGTTTTGCCAGCGTCAATGTGGGCGCTGATTCCGATATTGCGCACTTTGGCAGGGTCTTTTTTCATGTCTTTATCACCTCGACAGAAACAAAATATATTGAATATAGCTCAAAGCTGAAAGCTCAAGGCTCAAAGCAAAAAAAGCCATTCTTACTTTCTGCTTACGACTTTGAGCTTTGAGCTGAATTTCATGATCAGGGGCAAACACCCGTTTCATGAAAGTTTTGTAGTCTTCCCGTTCACACAGCAAAACAAATCCATACAGAAACAGAAGCATGTGCAAGCTGTTCCGCTACTCAAGCCTTAAAACCGAATCTGTAACTTAATAGGATGATTACTTTGTCGACTGGACTACTTCCTTCTGAATTGAGCGTTTCAAAAAATTGAAGAAACAGTTTTATATGACATTCAAAGGAGTTACATGCATATCTCTTCAAATTTTGAAACCCTTCGGGATTACCGTATTTACTGCATCTCCTTTGTCAGAGGGATTTCCATATAGCCAACTATTATGGGAATTCCTCTTTCGCGGGTCTCCAGCAAATCCGGCAATCGCTCAATCCAGGTTCCTGTAAGGATTGTCTTCCTGGAAGGCATTTACCGCCGTAAAAACGGTTTCCTTGTGAGTGGTATCACACTGAGTCTGGTCTAAATAATGGAGCAGGGGATGGTTGTCAAGTCTTTTGTGGAGCTTTTTATTAAAGCACAACCGGCCTATTTTAAAACAGAGTATATATAAACGGCGCCACTGCTGACCCCTGTGTCAGGACAATTAGCGCACCAAGCATGAGAAGCAGCAGTATTATAGGGGCAAGCCAGAACTTCTTGCGCTCCCTCATGAAGGACCATAAATCTTTAAGCAGATCAAACATCAGAAAGGCCTTTCAAAGTGTGTTGATGGCGGAATACGGGATGCCACCCTGTAACTGTCGGCATCAGGCTCAAATTTGCTATGCATGGGATCCTTTCCTGAAAGCCGCATCAAAATCCCTGCCGGACAAAGAATTCCATAAAAGAATACTCCAAGTATAATACGGGTGTTGATCCAGCCAAGCACCTGCCCAAGCCTCAT
Source organism: Deltaproteobacteria bacterium (assembly GCA_015494395.1). Taxonomy (GTDB): domain Bacteria; phylum Desulfobacterota; class Dissulfuribacteria; order Dissulfuribacterales; family QOAL01; genus S144-17. The sequence goes on along the minus strand of WGBG01000110.1, from coordinate 2,206 downwards.
CCAGGCTGAATAAAACGGGCTTAACAGGGAGGGCACAGCAACACCGCCAAGGATGATCAGGCATCCTGCACACCAGAACCACAAATTTATATTGCCATGCCGCCAGGCAGGCAGAGCCAGACCAAAAACAAACGCAAATATCCCCCCTACGAGCAAACCAAAATTTCGCAGCTCTTTTTTGTCAGGCACGGCCCGTTTGTTTCTGTTTTCCATAACCTGCATCACACCTGTCAGTCCAGTTCAAACTCCTGACGCCAATCCCCATCCTCACTCCACTCCGGCTGATCTTCCTTGAAAAGGATAATATTTTCCATAACAAGGACATCCATCTCGGTACGCATAAAGCACCGGTAGGCATCCTCAGGGGTGCAGACGATGGGTTCGCCACGGACATTAAACGATGTATTTACCATAACAGGACAGCCGGTGAGAGATTCAAATTCATCAAGAAGACGATAGAACCTGGGATTGGTCCCCGGATGCACTGTCTGGACCCTTGCAGAGTAATCCACATGAGTCACTGCTGGGATAAGGGAGCGGACCCTGTTCAGTCTCTCCATGCCAAACAGCTCAGAATCTCCCGGTGAGACAACCCGTTTATCCTCCCTGACTTCTGCAACGATCAGCATATAGGGGCTTGGGACATCAAGTTCAAACCATTCCTGGACCTTGTCATACTTTACCACAGGAGCAAAGGGCCGGAATGATTCTCTGTACTTTATCTTGAGATTCATTACGGACTGCATAGAAGGGCTTCTGGCATCACCTATAATCGAACGTGCCCCCAGGGCCCTTGGCCCGAACTCCATCCTGCCCTGAAACCAGCCTACCACCTTTTCATCAGCAACAAGCCCGGCTGTCTCAGGAAGCAGCTTTTTGTCATCATATTCATAAAATACTGCATTGATACCCTTGAGATATCTCTTTATCTCACTGTTTGAAAAAGCAGGGCCAAGATACGCACCCTGCATGGAATCCGGCTGCCGGGCGGCCCTTTCCATTCCATAATACTCGTGCCACACGGCAAGTGCTGCACCAAGCGCCCCGCCGGCATCGCCTGAGGCAGGCTGAATCCAGATGGAGTCAAAAGTACCGCTGCGCAGAAGCCTTCCATTGGCAACACAGTTCAGGGCCACACCACCTGCAAGACACAGGTTTGGGATATCAAGTTCCTTGCGCATGGTCTTTGCAAGCCGCAGGACGATGTCTTCAGTCACCGCCTGTATTGAGGCTGCGATATCCATCTCCCGCTGGGTAATTTCAGACTCGGGCTGACGTGGAGGACCTCCGAAGAGGTCATGGAAGAGGGGAGAGGTCATGGTAAGCCCGGTGGCATAGTTGAAATAATCCATGTTAAGCCGGAAGGTGCCATCGGGCTTGACATCAATCAGATTATCCCTGATGAGTGTTTCATATTCAGGCCGTCCATAGGGTGCAAGACCCATGAGCTTGTACTCACCGGAATTTACCTTGAAACCTGTATAATAGGTGAACGCAGAATAGAGAAGACCAAGTGAGTGGGGAAAATCTATCTCCCACAGGGGAGTCAGGGTGTTGTTATCTCCCCTCCACGCGGATGTTGTGGCCCACTCTCCTACACCGTCAAGGCAGAGAACAGAGGCCTGCTTAAAGGGTGACGGATAAAATGCAGATGCAGCATGAGAACGGTGATGATCACAAAACAGGAGCCTTGGTAACGCCCTTTCCGCGATCCCGCTTAATGCGGAAAGCTCCCTTTTTAGAGTTGCCTTGAGCAGCAGCTTTTCCTTGAGCCATACCGGCATTGCAGCCAAAAATGACTTGATTCCCCTGGGCACATAGGCAAGATATGTTTCAAGAAGCCTCTCAAACTTGGTAAGTGGTTTGTCATAAAAGACTATGGCATCCACCTGGGAAAGCTCAATGCCCTGGCTCTCAAGACAGAACCTCACAGCGGCAGATGGAAAACCGGCATCATGTTTTTTCCTGCTGAAGCGCTCTTCCTGGGCACAGGCTGCAACAGCGCCATCAACAACCAGGGATGCTGCACTGTCATGATAATAGGCTGAGATACCAAGAATGGTCTTCATTGGCAGCAAAATATAAGGAAATCAACCACTGGCTTCAAGAAAATCCCTGTACGCATCCTTGATTCCCTCATCAAGAGAGATGGAGTAGCGCCACCCCAGTTTTGCAAGACGGCTAACATCAAGGAGTTTTCTGGGAG
>WGBG01000109.1 GCA_015494395.1 Deltaproteobacteria bacterium | reverse complement strand
CATCGTCTCTCATGAGTGCCTGACGGCACTGCCTTCCGCATGCCGCAAGGTCATGGGCAAGGTTGGAACACTCAAGGCTGTCCCGGAACACGCCCTTACCCCTGTTTTCATCAATGCGCCTGAGATACGCCTCACGGTAAGGCCTGCTTCGTTCAATGATTCTCCTGGTTACCTTTTCAATGGCGGGATTCATATTCTTTCCTTGTTTACTCTCTTCAAGTCGTTTTACCCCATGATCTGACAGCAGAATACGCGTATGCAGTTTTTCCAAACCCGTCGAATTCGACGGAATTTTTACTGCTGTCTAAACTCCTGTTTGGGAACGAACAACAAACATGGCTTATTTTACTTTGAGCCTTGGGCCTTCAGCCTTGAGCTTTCAGCTTTGAGCTACTTCTACGGCGCCCAGTACACTTCAACCGGCCTGTTTTCATTCCGCAGCACGAAACGAACAGGCATCTCTTCAGCAGGCCCGTCCTGAAGCGCCTTTTCAAGCACCCTCTTCTTTTCAGGCCCCACAATATGCAGGAATATATTCCCTGCAGAGACGATTACAGGAAGCGTAAGGCTCATGCGTTCATGGGGTGCGGTAACTGGGGCAAGGGCCATGCACTTCCTGCCGGAATTCATATCCGTTGCCATGGCAAGTTTTTCTGCCCCTGGAAACAGGGACGCCGTATGGCCGTCACCTCCCATGCCAAGAATCAGCACATCAAATGGGAGCGGGACATTTTTCAGGATTTCCTCACATGCCTCCTCGCCCTCCCCGGCAGTTGCCGCCCTGTTTTTCATGCCGAAAAATTTCGCTTCAGCAGCCCGGTCCTTCATAAGATGGGTACGGACAAGCCTCTCGTTTGAGTCTGCATCGTCAGGCTCCACCCACCTCTCATCCACAGGGAATATCACCACGTCCCTCCAGGGGATATCCACGCCTGAAAGCTGCTCAAACAGGGCAACAGGGGTTGTGCCCCCGGAAACCGCAAGGCTTGCCCTGCCCTCCTGCTCAATGCTTCCTGCAAGAAGGGACGCCACCCTGTCAGCCAGCTCTTTCACAAGGGTATTTCTGTCCTCAAATTCATGCAAATTCACCAAGACGCCTACTCCTCCCACTCTCTTCCATCCCGGGCAAGAAGCGCCACGGAACCTACAGGTCCCCAGCTTCCGGCAGGATAGGTCTTGGGAGGTTCATTGCTCTGCCTCCATGCCTCCTGGATGGAATCTATCCACTGCCATGAACGCTCTACCTCGTCACGGTGAACAAACAGGGCCTGGTTTCCGCGGGTAATCTCGAGGAGCAGGCGCTCATAGGCATCGGCAATGCGCTCCCCCTTGAAGGCATCAGAAAAGCTCAGGTCAAGCATTGTGCGCTGAAGCCGCACACCTTCACCAATGCCAGGCACCTTGTTCAGCATCTCTATCTCAACCCCCTCGTCAGGCTGGAGTTTTATAATCAGCTTGTTGGGCGGAAGGCTCCGGTAGGACTCGGAAAAGATGTTATGAGGCAACTTTTTGAAATTGATTACCACCTCGGAACGCTTGGTTGCCATCGCCTTTCCGGTGCGCAGATAAAACGGCACGTCGGCCCAGCGCCAGTTGTCTATGTCCACCCTGATGGCAACAAATGTCTCGGTGGTGGATTCAGGGTTCCCGCCCTCTTCCTCAAGGTAGCCGGGCACAGGCCTTCCCTTGATGAACCCGGGACCATACTGGCCACGAACCACCTTTTCATCCACGTTCTCAATGGTTATGGGACGAAGTGCCTTGAGCACCTTCAGCTTCTCATTGCGCAGGCTGTCGCCGTGGAGGTTTACCGGGGGCTCCATTGCCACAAGGGTAAGGATCTGCATCAGGTGGTTCTGCACCATGTCCCGAAGCTGGCCCGCCTTGTCAAAATAGCCCCAGCGGCCTTCAATTCCAACCTCTTCTGCCACTGTAATCTGCACATGGTCAATGGTGTTGTGATCCCAGTTTGTGGTGAAGATGGAGTTTGCAAAACGCAGGGCAATGAGGTTCATTACGGTTTCCTTGCCCAGGTAGTGATCAATCCGGTATATCTGGTCCTCGTTAAAGAAACGGGCCACTGTGTCATTTATCTCCCTGGAGCTTGCCAGGTCACGGCCAATGGGCTTTTCAAGCACCACCCGCGCAGTTGGAGTAATCACGCCTGCATGGTCAAGTCCGGTACAGATGTCATCAAACAGGAAGGGAGCCACGGAAAAATAACTGATGAACACCCTCCCGTCCTGGTCAAGCACCTCCCTTAGCCGAACGTATTCATCAGGCACGTCCAGGTTGATCAGCACATAACGCAGCCTTGAAAGCAGCCGCTCCATGATGTCGCCATCAAGAGGCTCCTTTACAAAGGTCTCAAGGGCATCACGCATCTGGCTTACAAATTCCTCCTGCGAGATGTCGTGCCGGGCTACCCCTATGATGCGGGTGTCCTTGTGCAGGAGCCCTGCCCTGTCGAGCTGGTATAGGGATGGAAGGAGTTTTCGCCTGGAAAGGTCTCCCAGTACCCCAAAAATGGTGAAATCACACGCCTGCAATGTATCACTCATCTTACTTTTCCTTTTTTATTGGTGGAGCAAATGCTATACCGTCTTCAGGCATTGTCTCCCACTTCAGTTGGACAGGAAATGGTTTTACGTGCCAGATTTCCCGGGCATAATCCTGAATGGAACGGTCCGATGAGAACTTGCCCATGCGGATGGCATTAAGGATTGACATCCTGGTCCACGCCTTCCTGTCCCCATAAAGTTTGCTTACCTCTTCCTGACAATCAATGTATGAGCGGTAATCAGCAAACAGCGTGTACTGGTCATCGTAGAGCAGGGAATCAACGAGTGGCCTGAAGAGCTCACGGTCACCGTGGGAGAAGAAACCGGATGATACAAGGTCAATGGCACGCTTCAGCTCCTCGTCCCTGTTGTAATAATCCATTGGCCTGTAACCGGATGCCTTGAGCGCCATGACCTCCTCAACCGTGAGGCCAAAGAGGAAGAAGTTTTCCGGGCCTACCTCTTCACGTATCTCCACGTTGGCGCCGTCCAGGGTGCCGATGGTAAGGGCCCCGTTCATGGAAAACTTCATGTTACCGGTTCCGGATGCCTCCATGCCCGCCTGGGATATCTGCTCTGACAGGTCAGACATGGGATAGACAGTATGGCCGATCTTCACATTGTAGTTGGGAATGAAGTACACCTTGAGCCTGTCCTTCACATCAGGATCATTATTCACCACACCAGCCACAGAAGTTATGAGCTTTATCATGAGCTTTGCCATGAAGTAGCCAGGGGCAGCCTTTCCGCCAAAGATGAACACGCGCGGTATGATATCAGCATCAGGATCGGCCTTTATTCGGTTATATAAAGTAATAATGTGAAGCACATTCAGGTGCTGCCGCTTGTACTCGTGAATCCTCTTGACCTGGACATCAAACATGGCAGCAGGATCAACCTTTACACCAAGATTCCGGGCAGCAAGGTTGGCGACATCCTGCTTGTTCTGCTCCTTCACCTTGCGCCACGCATCCTGAAATGCCGGATCATCCGCCTGCTTTTCAAGCTGGCGCAGCTCGTCGAGATGGGTAAGCCATCTCTCACCAATGGCTTCGGTTATAAGGGCAGTGAGGCGAGGATTGCTCACGGCGATCCAGCGCCTCGGGGTAACGCCATTGGTCACATTTTTAATCTTTCCCGGATACATCTGGTTCCAGTCGGCAAGGGTATGCTTGCGCAGCAGTTCCGTGTGCATTGCAGCAACGCCGTTTATTGCCTTTGAACCCACGCAGGCCAGGTTTGCCATGCGAACGTACCGGGAGCCGGATTCGTCTATGATTGACATGCGGCTTATCATGGCATCATCACCTGGAAATTTCAGCCTTACTTCGTCAAGAAAACGGCGGTTGATCTCGTAGATAATCTCCATGTGCCTTGGAAGCAGAGATGCAAACAGATCAAGGGGCCACTTTTCCATTGCCTCCGGAAGGAGGGTGTGATTGGTGTAATTCAGAGTGTTGCGGGTGATCTCCCATGCGCTGTCCCAGTCGTAGGAATGTTCATCCATAAGGAGGCGCATAAGCTCGGGCACTGCCACGGACGGATGGGTATCGTTGAGCTGGGCCTGGAAATCATCTGCAAAATTATCAAGGCTATTATTACTGATCAAGTGAAGCCTGATCATATCCTGCAGGGAGCAGGATACGAAAAAATACTGCTGCTGCAGCCTCAGCTTTTTCCCCTGAAACTGCTGGTCATTGGGATAGAGCACCTTGGTCAGGGTCTCGGCCTTTATCTTCTCCTCAACAGCCCCGTAGTAGTCTCCTATATTAAAATCCTCAAAATCAAAGGAGACATGTGCCCGGGCACTCCAGAGCCGCAGCAGGTTCACATTATTTACCTTGTATCCCGGGACTGGAGTATCGTACGGTACGCCGATTATCACTGTCTCAGGTACCCATCGCCACCTGAGTTTTCCATCTTCATCGGTATAAGTCCCGGTATGCCCTCCAAAGCCCACTTCACAGGCAATATCAGGCCGCTTGAGCTCCCAGGGATTCCCCTGGCGGAGCCAGCAGTCGCTTATCTCCTTCTGCCAACCGTCCACGATCTCCTGGTCAAACATGCCATACTCATACCGGATACCATAACCTATTGCCGGGATCTGAAGAGTGGCAAGGGAATCCATGTAGCACGCCGCAAGCCTTCCAAGGCCCCCATTACCAAGCCCTGGTTCCTCCTCGTGGTCAATCAGTTCCTTGAGATCAAGACCTACCTCGCGTGCGGCCTGATCAAACTGATCATACAGCCCCAGGCACACAAGATTGTTGTGAAGATGCGGCCCTGTCAGGAATTCCGCTGAAAGGTAGCAGACAATTCTGGAATCTTTTTCCAGTAGAGTTTCGGAAAAATGATAGAACAGGCGCTGAATCCTGTCACGCAGTGTCTGTGCAACTGCCAGGTAATAGTCGTTCTTGGAGGCGGCAACCGAAATAGTTCCCTCCCTGTAAAAAAGGTTGTAGGCAAAGGCCCGCTTCAGCTCGTTTACCTGGTCCTGGTATGAATCGTTCTTTTTGGGACGTCCCATAAGAAACTCCTCGTAGTTTAAAATTTGATTTTTTATGAATATCGACCGACCAACTATACGGAAAGACTGCTGTCCTGGCGGGGTTCCACTGATTGACTCAAGCGTCCAGCAGGGCACCATAGACTATGTTATTTAAAGCATATTACAGGATATGACAGAAGGAAGGGTAAAAGCAAGAAGAAGTAACAGCCTCATTGCATGAACAACTATTTTTTTATCAAAAAGAATAGCAGGGAACGCCCAAGGCCGGACGCACCCTGTTTTTATCTTACTTCCTGAATGCAGGACGTTGAATCACTTAACACTGGCTACTCATTGACCTGTTTAACGTCACTTATAGTCAAGCCACCAGGGGCCAGAGTAAACTTGAGTCCCTTCTGAGTGGATTTCAGTTTGAGCACCACGCCCTTGTCATTTTTAAGAGTGGAGACTGAACCTCCAGCAATGAATGTAGCGCCTGCCTGACCTGAAACGTACGTGCCCTCAAGGTCTTTTCCAACCACAAGGTGATATACGTCGCCGGTGGCCTCTACTGTGGATATTCCTACATCTATAATGCTGAGGCCCTTAACCTTGAATGTCCAGGTAGTGCCATCATACATGGTCATGGTGCCGCTTCCCCATTCATAACCAATGCCAGCGGCAACCGAGGTTGTCTTGAGCTTGATGGTTCCGGACACCTTTGGGGCCGGCTCAACCTGTACGGCGTAAAGGGTGGTGAAGGTAGCTTCCACCCTGTCGCCCTTCTTTACCTTGTCAAGGTCTATATCTTTTGAGGCCTTGAGGATAACAGTCTTCTTGACACCCTGGATTTTAATTGTCCTGTCCTTTCTGTTGACCTGCTCAACAACACCAACTGCATGTATGGTCTGACGTATGGCGCCACCAGGCTTTTCACCCTCGGGTGCCCGCATGAGCTCCATAACGTCCAGTCGGCTTGGTTTCTCCCCGTCGGCAGGTTTCAGGTCAATCACAAGGCCTGTATAGTAACCAACGAGTACGATGTCGCCCCGCCTGATCTGGTCAAAATTGCGTACCTCAGGCCCGGCAATAAAGGTAAACTCGTTATCGCCATCCTTGAGTGTGAGTTCGCGTGTTTCAGGACTGATGGCAGTAACAACGGCTACTGCAACCGCGGATGACGAAGCACCATCTTCAACTTCCGCCGGATCGTTTGCTGCCAACACCTGCGAAACACTTATCGCTGTAAAAAAAAGCGCCATGATTATGGCATAAGCCGGGGATTTAAGCTCTTTTGTCTGCATTTGATACTCCTTGGTTAAACCTGAGATTGAGCGTTTCAAAATCAGGAAAATTGTTTTTTTAACAAAATTAAAGACCACCTTTTGAAAGACCACATCAAAACCAAGACTACTATACTCTTTTTTACCCGGAAAACAAATTAAATCTTTTATCGTAACTGTTCAGCGTATTGTTGGTAATTGAAGTTAGTGAATAGATACAATATCCATTTTCTTTTCCTTTGAAAGCAGTCTTGCTATACTCCATGACCGCATGAACCTTAACGTGACAAAGGAAACTGGGTAATAGCCAATAACATTCCGCATTGATTGGGCGCTTGGCGGACAAACTGATACAACATGAATCGCATAATTCTGAATGGCAAAAAGGCAGGACTTGAGGAGATGCGAAGCGCAGTCACGTCCCTGCGTGAAGAGGCCGGAACCGTTGAAGTACGGGTAACCTGGGAACATGGAGATGCTGCCCGCCTGGTGAAGGAGGCAAGCCGTGACGGCATAGAACGTATTATAGCAGCAGGGGGAGACGGTACCATCAATGAGGTGGTAAATTCCCTGGTGCAGATAGACAGGGCGAAGCGGCCAACTCTTGGAATCATTCCTCTTGGCACTGCCAATGATTTTGCAACGGCATGTGCTATACCGCAAAACATTGTTGAAGCCCTCCGGCTTGCCATACATGAACAGCCTGTGCCGGTGGACATAGGAAAGGCAAATGACCGTTACTTTATTAATGTCGCCACAGGCGGTTTTGTGACCCAGGTTACAGCCACTGTCCCAACCCAGCTTAAGGACTTTCTTGGAGGGACCGCCTACACACTGGCTGCCATGGTGAAGTCGCTAAATTTTACACCGAGTCATGGCCGCCTTATTGCCGAAGGGATAGAAATTGAGGGAAGCGCCATTACCGGCGCGGTATGCAACTGCAGACAGGCAGGAGGTGGACAGCTTCTTGCCCCAAATGCATTTATCAATGATGGCCTGCTGGACGTATTGGTCATACTTACCTTTCCACTTTCTGACGTGCCACAGGTTGTTCAGGAGATACTTAATCCGGGCATTGATGGAAAGTACATCAGGCGGTTTCAGTCACCATGGGTGGAGTCGTGGCCTGACAGAACCAGAAATGTAAACCTGGACGGAGAACCCTTTGAGGCTGACCACATACGTTTCAATGTTTTACCCGGGGAGATAGATCTGGTTCTGCCACTAGATTGCCCCTGTATTAAACATTCATGACATGGAGGTTGTCACCCCCTGCCATGAAAGTTAGCTTAAAGCTCAAAGCTGGAAGCTGAAAGCAAACATGGCTTCTTTTCCTTTGAGCCTTGAGCTTTCAGCTTTGAACTATTTTCACGGTAACAGGCAGACACCTGACCAGCCAGTAGCCAGGCTTTACGTCCTCTGTTGCGCAAAGCCAGAAACCTGTATTGAGCGTTTCAAAAACTTCTCAATACAGGTGCTACCAGCTAGCTTGCCACATGCGGTTTCAGGACAGATTCTTGCAACCATTAGATAGAAACAGGGACGCAAAGCCTCGCCAAATGACCTGCACACCTTCAATTTACAGGTTTGCCCACAACATCATATCCCTGGCTGGTAGAGCTTTTTACCCTTAAGCTCATCAGGCAGATTCTTCATCCATGAAGGATCGGAAAACCAGAACTGTTTAAGTTCACCAAGCTGGCCATTTGCCTCCATAATCATGAGAAAATTCTTGACCCAGTTCAGCAACAGAAGGTCATCTGCAGGAAGCGCAATTCCAACAGGCTCAAAGGTGAAGGGATCTGAAGGGGCAAGACCCTTGTCTTTGTTAAGGAAAGCCGCAACTACGCAGAAGGGCTGGTCAGCCATAAGCGCATCGACCTTTTTGTCCAGCAGCATATCAAGGGCTGCCTCCATATTTTTTGCCTTAACAATACTTGCCTTGGGTGCAAGGGTCCTTGCAACCTGGGCACCGGTAGTGCCTTCTGCTACTGCAAGCCTGAAATCCGGATGGTTTATATCGTCCGGGCCCTTCATCTCCCCTATCCTGTCCTTGGTGGTAAGAAGGCTCTGGCCTATGACAAAATAAGGCCCTGCAAACGCAGTCCTGAGGTTACGCTTCGATGTAATTGAGATACCCGCCAGGGCCATGTCTATCTTGCCCTGCTCCACTGCCTGCAGCAGTTCCTCAAGGGGCATCTTCTTTATTTCAGCCTTTACCCCCATGGCCTTTGCCATGAGCTTTGCAAGGTCAATATCCATGCCTATGAGCTCGCCATTTCTGGATTCAACACAAAATGGAGGATAATGCCCAGTGGTGCCCACCACCAGGATACCTTTCTGAAGTATGGAGTCTATTCGTCCCTGTCCGGCGAAAACCGTTAATGGTAACAGGCAAAACGAAAAGAATACCAAAACTAATGTACTGAACTTTTTCATGTTTTCACTTCTCCTTAATTTGGTAACTGTCATCATAAATAGAGGGTTTCAAAACTGGAAAGCTATACCAGATATAACTTCTTTTAATTTAGCTGAAAAAACAACTTTCCAGATTTTGAAACGCTCAATATAGGTTGAATTTACTTTTTCATCAAAACATCCATATAGCCGACTATTGTGGGAGCTCCTCTTTCACGGATACCCAGTAATCAAACAATAGCTCAATTCTAATATAAAATGCTGCCAATTCCTCCAATCATGCAGATATCAGGAACCGGCTGTTGAAAGATTCGGATAGAGCTAGAAAAAAAGTAACTGTTCAGCGCATTTATTGAATGAGGTTGGCAAATGGTCTTATTTTTCCGTTCCGGAGAACAATTTCTTGTTTTTCTAAGGCTCGCTACGCAAAAATCGCGAAACTCGCTCGTGCCTCGCTCAGACAGACGCGATTTTATGGCTGCGCTTCGCCAAGAAAAACTACGAAATTCTTCATAGTCACTCCAAAACAAGACCATTCACCACGCTGAATAGATACGAAAAAAATATCAGTCCCTTGAACATTTTACTGGTT
>WGBG01000108.1 GCA_015494395.1 Deltaproteobacteria bacterium | reverse complement strand
TGTAAAAAAACTTAAACTACCTGGAGCGCATGAACTTGTGGCCGTTAAATATTGACGAGATAATACCCTCGCCAGTGACAATATCGTTCCACACGGCCATATAGACATGAACCAGGGCAAAGAGCATGAAGTACCACATGAGCAGGTAGTGGATGAACCTGGCATGCTGCTGAGGGCCTGCAACGGAAAGGCCAATACTCTGAATCAGGATGTTTTCAGGATACAGCATGTAAAATCCCGATATTACCTGCACCACCGCTGCAATAAAGGTAACAATATAGGCCGTTCCTGCAAGCACATTGTGACCAAGCCGCTCCTGGTGGCCCTTTGAAATATAGAGGTAGTCTTTCATGGTACTCACCAGGCTCCTGAGATTTCGGGGCGTTACAGGGGCAAAATCAGCGATACGTTCCTGCCTGTTACCAAAGATCAGCAGGTAGAGCCTTGCAAGCAGCGCTGCAAGAAATACAAATCCTGCAATGAAATGTATATAGCGCATCATTGCCACAGGAAATTTGCCGGTATTTTCAAGCCACGTATTGGTCCACGGGAAGTGGATATAAAGACCTGTCACCACCAGCACCATTATTGATAGCGCAAATGCCCAGTGATAAAGCCTTAGCAGTACACTCCAGGCATATTTTCTTTCATACTGCATGGTTGGCCTCCTATCCCAGTTTCATTGCCTGCACGGAACTGAGTTCGTTTCCTGCAGGTGTCACCATGTGCACGGCACAGGCTATACAGGGATCAAATGAGTGGACGGTTCTAAGTACCTCAAGCGGCCTTTCAGGGTCTGCCACAGGATTTTCAAGCAGGGAGGCCTCGTATGGGCCTTCCTTGCCTTTGTCATCACGGGGGCCGGCATTCCAGGTGGAAGGTACCACGCACTGGTAATTTTTGATTTTTCCATCCTCTATGACAATCCAGTGAGATAGCGTGCCCCTTGGCGCTTCGTGGAAACCAAACCCCTGCTGCTGGCCCCTTGGAAATACAGGAGGATTGAATATTTCAAGATCGCCCTTTGCAATATTGTCCACGAGAAGCTGCCAGTGCTTGAGCGCAAGGTCTGCAAGGATGGCAGCCCTGATTGCCCTTCCCAGGTGTCGGCCCGGGGTGGAGTGAAGCGCCGAGGAATCTACCCTGGTGCGTGCAATGGAGCTTACCTGATCAAGTGCGTAATCCACATACTTTTTACAAAGCTCATGCCCCTGGGCATAACCCGTCAGGACCTGGGCAAGGGGGCCTACCTGCATGGGCTCACCCATAAAGCGTGGCGCCTTGATCCATGAGTACTTGCCGTCATCCTGGAAGTCAGTATATGCAGGCACTGTCTCTTCCTCGTAGGGATGCCTGGTCCAGTTTCCGTCATACCACGCACGGGCAATGCACTCCTTAACATTTTTCTCAAAGTATGGATCATCAAAACTCTTGAAAGGTTTTACTGAGCCAAGATCACCTGCCATGATTGTTCCGCCCGGAAGGTCAAACTCGGTCCCTCTGGTATCAAGCGGCATGTCCGGAACTGCAAGATAGTTGGTTACACCTGAACCGTACCGGAGCCAGTCACTGTACAGGGCGCCAATGGCTATAACGTCAGGCAGATAGACCTTCTGGATAAAATCGCGCACCTCGGAAGTGAGCTGTTTTACAAAGTACAGCCGTTCAACATTAAGCGTTGCCTCATTATCAGGGTTTATTGCAGCCGTAACCCCGCCAACGCACATGTTCTGTATGTGCGGGTTTTTGCCGGATATTATGGCAATGGCCTGGTCAGCCTTACGCTGATAATCAAGGGCCTCAAGGTAATGGGAGACTGCCATGAGGTTTGCCTCAGGAGGCAGTTTCATTGCAGGGTGGCCCCAGTAGCCGTTTGCAAAGGGCCCAAGCTGGCCTGAGTCAACAATGGCCTGGACCTTCTGCTGCACCTGTTTGAAGCGGTCATAGCTGTTGTTTGGCCAGTCTGAGAGGCTTTCTGCAAGTTTTACGGTCTTTCGTATATCTGCCTTTAATGCAGAAACCACATCCACCCAGTCCAGGGCCGAGAGTACATAAAAGTGGACGATATGATCGTGCAGGGTGTGAAGGGCAACCACAAGGTTCCTGATATACTGGGCGTTAAGGGGAATCTCCATGCCAAGGGCATTTTCCACTGCCCTGACAGATGCTATTGCATGTACCGTGGTGCACACACCGCAGATGCGCTGGGTAAAGAGCCATGCATCTCTGGGGTCACGTCCCTTCAGGATTACCTCAATTCCCCGCCACATCTGTCCTGATGACCATGCCCTGGTGATCTTTCCACCGTCAACCTCTGCATCTATTCTAAGATGGCCCTCAATCCTGGTAATAGGGTCCACCACTATTCGCTGTGCCATTTTGCTACCTCCTGCATGTTAGTCCTGGTCATCGACTTTTGAACCGGATGCCAGTTTCCTGCCTATGCCTACTGCTGCATGAATCCCCACCGCAGCAGCAGTTACGCCTAGTATCTTTGCCCCGGCTGAGCCGGCGCTCTCCACAATGCCGCCACCAGGGATCTTAACGTCAGGAAGCCTTTCATAAAACGGCCCCATGTTGTCCCAGAAATCAGGCTCTGTGCAGCCAATGCAGCCATGCCCTACACCCACAGGCCATACGCCCACGTCATTGAACCTGATGGCAGGGCAGTTTGAGAAGGTGCCAGGCCCCTTGCAGCCTACCTTGTACAGGCAGTACCCCTTAAGGTGCCCCTCATCTCCAAACTGTTGGGCAAAGCGTCCCTCGTCAAAATGTGCCCTGCGTTCACACTGGTCATGGATTTTCCTGCCATAGGCAAAGAGAGGCCTGTTCAGGTGATCAAGTGCCGGGAGTTTGTTGAATGTGAAGTAGTGAAGCACTGTGCCAAGGAAAGAAACAGGGTTTGGAGGACAGCCGGGGACATTCACAACAGTTTTTTTCTTAAGGAGTTCCTGTACACCAACAGCACCGGTTGGGTTGGGCTCTGCAGCCTGAACCCCGCCGAAAGCCGCACATGTGCCAATGGCAATCACTGCTGCAGCCCTTGGCCCAACCTCGGCCAGGATCTCCATTGCGGTCTTTCCCGCAATCTTGCAGTAAATACCGTTATCCTTTGTTGGAATTGCCCCCTCTACCACGCATATGAACTTGCCGTCATACTTTTCAAGGGTATCATGGAGAGATTTTTCCGCCTGGTGACCCGCTGCAGCCATGACTGTCTCATGGTAATCAAGTGAGATAATATCAAGTATCAGGCGGCCTATATCAGGGTGTGATGCCCTCAGAAGGCTTTCGGTGCACCCTGTACACTCCTGAAAGTGGAGCCATATAACCGGGGGGCGCTGGGGGGAAGTGGCAGCCTCCACCAGTT
>WGBG01000107.1 GCA_015494395.1 Deltaproteobacteria bacterium | reverse complement strand
GTCCATGCCTGCCTCCCTTGCAAGATAGAACAGGATGGCTGCATCAAAATCCCCGCTCCTGGTCCCCATGACCAGTCCCTCAAGCGGCGTCATACCCATTGAGGTGTCAATGCATCTCCCCCCCCTGATTGCAGCAGCGCTTGCCCCGTTTCCAAGGTGCAGGGTAATGATATTAAGCTCCTCAATGGGGCTTCCCAGATAATCTGCCGCACGCCTTGCAACAAATCCGTGGGATGTACCGTGAAATCCGTAACGCCGCACATGAAATTTACTGTAAGTTTCATAGGGAAGCGCATACATGAAGGCATGCTCAGGCATGGTCTGGTGAAAGGCGGTATCAAAAACCGCAACCTGCGGGGTGTCCGGGGCATGCTCCATTGTAACACGGATGCCCGTAAGGTTGGCCGGGTTATGAAGCGGGGCAAGGGGCACCAGCCTCTCAATGGTTTCAATAACTGCCTGGTCAATCAAAACCGGCTCATGGAACTTTTCACCGCCGTGCACTACCCTGTGGCCTATTGCCTCAACCTCGCTGATATCTGAAAAACAGCCGCTTTCCCTGAGCATATCGCCCATTATCCTTATGGCCTGGCTGTGATCCGGAACAGGGAGGGAGCGTTCATGGGTCTTTTCACCGCCATTATCGTCCACAAAATTAATCCGGGCAGCACCACTTGCCTCGCCAATCCCCTCCACAAGGCCCGAGGCAGCCACGGAAAGCGCCGGGAGTGCAAAGAGCTGGAATTTAAGCGATGACGAGCCGGAATTAAGTACCAGTATTTTCATTATCTGTCCTGCTTATATCGCACCTGAAACAAAGGAACCGAATTACATGCGAAGTGATTCGGACAACTGAAAGCTCAAAGGCCTACAAAACGAGAACCCAAGTCGCTGCTGGATTGGGTGGCTCCTACATCAAGGATTCGGCCTCTTATTCTGCATCCAGATTTTTTAAAATCTTTTTTGCTAACGGCTCCTTAATCTCAGTGTGTCTAGGTACCGCTTCAACAACTCCATTTTTGGAGTTGGTCCAAAGTGAATGGGATTTACCTTCACGCTTTAAATAACAACCAGCTATTCTCAACCTACGCTCCAAATCCCGCCGTTTCATGCAATCAATACCGTTTCCTGAATAGCATCCTCCGGCAACCCGCGAAGAATATTCTCTCTCCGATCTTGGAAAATCAGTTCAATCGCCTCGCGCAAGTTATCTTTTGCTTCCTCTACCGTTTCACCCTGTCCGTTGGCACCTGGCACTTCTGGACAAATAGCCCAATATCCACCCTCTGGTGCCGGTTCAATAATTGCTGTAAATTCTGCTTTCATTGCCTATCCTTCCTATACTGGACTGACTTTAATATATCATACCTAAGTTGTGCGATTGTCGGATTTGCTGCAAATTCGACAATCGCTCAATCCAGACGACACAAGAACCGCGCATTCATACCTTTACCACTTACTGAATCGTGGCACCTCTTCTTAACTCTCTTCGCTCATGCCGCCTTATAACACCAGTTGCACCAAGAGGCCCCACAAGTCGTGGACGTCTCATAACGGCTGGTGGAGCAGTTTGAGAAGTCGTGGAAGAAGGTTGAGCCTGATGGCTTGTATATGTACCGGGTGCAGAGGCAGGTGATGGCGGTGGTGAAGAAGACTGCACGGGTGGCGGTGGTGGTGGCGAAGCGACTCTCTGGCCGGGCTGGATATTTTGAATATCTGATCTGGAATAAGTCGTCTGTTTGCCATTGCTCTCAACGGTCACAGTATTGTCATTCTGAGATACTACATTTCCTTCAACCATTGCACCGTTTGAAAAATATATGGTATCAGCGTAAACAGTGGACGCTGCAAGGATGACTATCATTGTAATCAGAACTTTTTTCATAACCTTCTCCTTTGTGTTTTTCCAGGATTACCTGTGCACCCATGTTTTCCCGAAATTCAGCACTGACCAGGCGCATTGGAAACAGCATCCCGGGCAAGCCTTGTTAACTGCTCCCATTCCCCGTTTTTAACCGCATCCCCTGGAACGAGCCACGAGCCGCCTACACAGGCGACATTTTCAAGGGCAAGATAATCCTGGTAATTTGAAGGCGAGATGCCTCCTGTGGGGCAGAATGTGCACTGTGGAAACGGCCCGCCTATGGACTTTATGGCCTTTACGCCCCCTGCTGCCTCGGCAGGGAAAAACTTGAATACGTCATATCCCATCTCCATGCCCATCATTAGCTCCGACGAGGTGGCTATGCCGGGGATAAAGGCGATGGGTCCGCTATTTGCAGCCTCAAGAAGGGCCGGGGTCATGCCGGGGCTAAGGGCAAAGGTCCCGCCTGCCTCTGCAACCATATTGAGCTCCTCAGGGGTAAGCACTGTTCCTGCCCCCACTATGGCATCAGGCACCTCTCTGCTTATTGCCCTGATCACATCAACTGCAACCGGGGTTCTGAGGGTTATTTCAAGAACCCTGATCCCGCCTGCAAGCAGGGCCTTTGCCATTGGGACGGCATATTCAAGTTTTTCAACCACCATAACCGGTATCACAGG
>WGBG01000106.1 GCA_015494395.1 Deltaproteobacteria bacterium | reverse complement strand
TGGAATACTCTCCATGTGCTGTTGGAGATTGGCCAAGCTGTACAGAGTAGATGCCGTTTGAGACTGTGACATCCTGCGATTCTTCGTAGAGCAGGGTGCCGTCCTCAGGAGAATCGTACAGGCGAAAAGTTACTTGCAGTGGAGACTCTGGATCAGTTGTTACAGGCGTGCCGTTCTGAAGAATCTTTCCCTGGTAATTTATAAGGCCCGGTACCCCTGCCCATAAAGCCTGGGCGTAGAGGCAGAAGAAGATGACCTGGTAGAGGCCCGAAAATATTATTTTCCAAAACCAGGATTTTGTATTCATGCTGTCTCCCCTTATAATCTGTAAGTCTTTGTAATATCAGCCTGGAAGGTTACAAGGATGATGGTTGTGTTTGAAATGGTTGATTGTGGAGAATTGTTTTTGTTTGGGTTTAAATTTTTGATGATGCAGTAATTGTGCCATAAAAAAATCTAAAAAAACCGGTAAAAGGAGATGAAGGAAGGAGAAATATTGCTGTTGTGGTTAGTGGTGAGAAAAATATTCCATAGGTAAAAAAGTTCAAGGTCGAGAAAAGTTGTTTCTTGTGTAGTGAAATGACAATTTCCAGTTTTGGTCAAATAAATGTTGTGAGCACGGTTCAGAAAGCATGCCATACGCTTCCGACTGTCTTGAAAAATGAAAAATTTTCAGCATCGCTGGCTGCAAAATCGAGTCCTGCACACAGATCGTACTTGCTGGCAAGTTCATATCTGAAGCCTCCTCCTGCAGTTTGAAGGCTAGCGTACGAAAAATTTTCGTTGTACTGTACCGCACCATTTCC
Source organism: Deltaproteobacteria bacterium (assembly GCA_015494395.1). Classification (GTDB taxonomy): domain Bacteria; phylum Desulfobacterota; class Dissulfuribacteria; order Dissulfuribacterales; family QOAL01; genus S144-17. The sequence goes on along the minus strand of WGBG01000106.1, from coordinate 4,049 downwards.
CCTCTTAAAGCGATGACGTTGGCCGAACACCTTTCCTTAATCAACAAACCGCACCAGGTTCCAGCGAGGCATGAACTCCCAGCGGAGTTCAGTTTCTCCAAGTATCATGTTGGCTCCTAGGTATCTTATGGCCGGTATTCCCCAGAGCATTACATAGGAATTGGCAAAAAAGGAATTATGGAGGCCGACACGCTTCACCTTCCGCACTCACACCGATGTTTACATTTGAACCTACCGGGAAGTAAAAAAAACAGGCAATTACAGTTGCTTTATCTTGTTATAGTTTCTATCATACACTTATATAAATGAACTATGTCGTGCGAGTACTGATACGGTCCGTAAGATGCAGATATCTATTGATCCTGTGAGAAATGTAAAAGAATCGAGCTGGAGGATAAGGTGATTTTCAATGAGGCCAGGCGTTCCAAACGCTATATTGCCCTGCTGCCTGTTTCCATTGAGGCGGTTGACCTTGATGGCAGTCATCAGGCAGGGCCCTGGTCAGGGCGGATTATTGATATCTCAAAACACGGTGCAAGCCTCTTTCTAACCAGGGTCATGGACGGACAGTATCATATCTGTTTTTCAGTTCAGGAAAACAGTGATCACCTGATTAAAATTGAGGTCTTTCAGTCTGCCCAGGTCGATATTACTGACAGCGATGATAACAGCGTAACATCCATGAAGGCTGTAACAGATGGTGATAAAAATCCAATTATTCTCAAGGCAAGGCCGGTATGGATGGACAGCTATGATTATAATGACCTTGTAGCCTTCAAGATGGGCGTTGAATTTCTGGAAAAACCCTCGCGTTCAGAGATGTCTGCCCTGAAGGAGGCAATGAAGAGGCAGATGTCCTCTTTCGGATAGTATTGTCTCTTATGGTTTGAATTAATAAAGCTCCCTCCTGCGCCTCTTCTTTCGCCTTATCAGGGGCCACATCAAAGACACAGTTATAAGCCCAACTCCCCAAAGGAAATATATGCTCCAGTCAAGGCCTGGCTCAAGCATTGACTGTGCCGGGTTGTCAGGATTGTAATAGACCTTTACCGCCTTCCCCGAAGGATATTTTTTTAAAAGGCTGTTGATCCTGGCTTCTGATGCAAAACACTGCCAGCCGGCATTAAGGCGATGGCCTTCAAGAGCTGTGTCACCGGCAAGGTAGAGATAGTCAAGTTCCAGGCAAAGGCGTGCAACTCTGATCCTGCTGTTAGTAACCCTTGCCTCTTTAACCTTTGACTGAATGATCCTGCCCTGTGCCACAGGCCAGGATTTTGCCTGCCATGCCTCCTTTGCCTTTACTGTGCCAAGCGCAATGGCAAAGAGCCCAAGGCAAAGAAAGAGGTAAATAAATATGCGTGTGCCGGTTCGTCTCATGAGTCGCTGCCACTATCCTTGCCTGCGGTGGCATCATCTCCTATTACCAGGCCCTCTGGCAGGCTCTCTCCAAAGGCGGTGTTTCTCTCTGCCCCCCCAATGGGAATGACTTCCCGTAAAGGCCTGCGCTGTTCCATGGTTGCCCCAATGGTTTCAAGCCAGACGTCTATCTCTTCAAGGGCAGAAGTTGCAAGGTCACGGCTTCTGTCACCTGTAAGACGTGCAAGGGATATGATACAGGGAATAACATGCTTTACGGTAATTTCCTTTTTTCTGACGGTGTCAATCCATGACCAGACCTCTGTGGGAGGCACTGTCTTGTTTGCAGGCCCGTATAGTAACTGACGGGCTCCAACCCTTGAAAGTGCCCAGAACACACCGTTCCATGCAGCTGGTCTTACAGCATCTGAAACAAGCTTTCTGCCAAGCTGTATCTTGTCCTTTACATCAAGGCGTTCAAGCCCTGCTGCAAAGAACCACATCTGCCTCATCTCCTCTGGCGGAATTTTGAGCTTTTTGGCAGCAGGTTTTTTGCGGCGTTTTTTCTTATGCTGTTCCGGTAAAATAGCCCTTGCCATGGAAGAGTAAATTTGTTTCTGGTGTCCTGCCCCAAGACCTGCCGAGACCCTGCGCCAGAATATCCACCATTGCAGCCTGTTTTCCACCTGGTTTCCACCGGCCAGGCCTTCAAAATAGAGGGGCCATGCCTGTTTCATGCGCCAGGAATCCGTTAACTCTCCGGTTCCAGGCCTTAGACAGAAACCTGCAAGGTTAAACCAGCGTGCCTCGTGTTCATTTGAAAGCCTTCTTCCCTTTCTGACCTCAAGAAGGGTGTCTGCAAGTGCCCTCAGTACCGGGAGAGACCAGAGGTTTTTCTCCATGCCAAGGACCTCTGAAAGACGGGGCACAAGCTCCCTGGGTGAAACTGCATCATCGGTTTTTTTAGCGCTGAAACAGATTTTTATGAGCCTGGATGCCTGCTCCATAGCCGCCCTGTCCTCGTCAGAAAGCCGCGTATCCAGCTCTTCTGGCCTGCGTTTTGGGCTGGCAGGGGATGCAACTGTAACGCCTTCAACTTCAGAGACCATTTCAGTCCTGCCGGCATCACCCCGCAACTGGAACTGAAGCCTCCACCTGTGCGGGGTGTCTGTGGACTGGCAGTATAGCTCAAGTGTGCCTATGGCAGTAACTTCTGCAGCAAGGTGAATGGGGATCTGGGTATCCTTGCCCTTTTTCCCGTACTTTAGAACGGTTTGAAGCGGCGGGAGCTTGATCATGGTGTCTGGATCAATGTCTACAACATCTCCAGCCCTGTCTCCCTGTCTGACTGTTGAGCTGTAAAGGGAGAATTTCACCGGTCTGTTGGTCTTCACACTGAAGTTTCTGTGAAGCTCAACCCTGTTTCCCTCCTCTGTGCCCCTTTCAAGCAGGCACACTGCCTTAGCTCCAGTGTCTTTGCCCTGTGTGGCAATTCCTGCAAAGTATGCCCTGGGGATTCCTCCCCCGACCCTTAGTCCCAGGCCGTGACGGACAAGCCCGTAATAGACAGCACCCCATGAGATGGCAAGGTCAAGAGAGTGGCTTTCAAGCTCTCTTACCTCTGAACCTGCCCACTCTGAAAGAAGTGATGTAAAACGCTGCCTGAGCATCCGGGGTTTTAGGGAGCCACCGTTGTAAAGCACAACAGATGGCATGCGTCCCTTTGCATGGCGTTTGATGAATCTTAGAAGGTGCCTGGTTACTGCAGGGTCAGAACAGAATGGAAGGCCCATTTCCTTGAGGCCTGTGCCCTTATCCTCAGAAAGTGCAGCATCATCAGGGGATATCTCAGGATAGAATCCGTCAAGAAGTACCTGTTTGACTTCATCCCTGGTGATGTCAGTGGTTACAGTGCCACCAACCAGTGAGCGTCCCCTTCCGGAAAGCCTGATGGTAACACTCTCTGCCCTTTCATCACCGAACAGACGTTCCTTTGCCTCCCTGCACTGATGGTAGAGGGTCTGCCATCGGGATACCCCCATGTCCCTGATGCCCAGTTTCTTCTCTGCGAGTGCTGCAATGGCAAGATCCATGTTGTCACCCCCAAGAAGCAGGTGCTCGCCAACAGCAACACGCTCAAGCCTTGGGCCATCTTCATTTGAAACGCAGGAGATAAGGGTAAAGTCTGAAGTGCCCCCTCCAATATCGCACACTAACAATAAATCTTCCGGCTTGATCCTGTCCTGCCAGGAATCTTCATGGCCTGAAAGCCAGGCGTAAAAGGCTGCCAGTGGCTCTTCAAGAAGCACCACGTTTTCAAGCCCTGCCTGTCTGGCTGCCTGGAGCGTAAGCTCCCGTGCCACCTGGTCAAAGGAGGCAGGAACAGTGAGGACTATTGTCTGTTCCTCCATAAGGGCAGGCATTTCATGGTTCCACGCCTCTTTCATGTGCTGAATATATCGTGAAGATGCGGTAATCGGGGAGATCTTTGAAACATCATCCCCGGCACCCCAGGGAAGGATGGGGGCTTCCCGGTCAACACCTCCGTGGCATAGCCAGCTCTTGGCAGAAGAGACCAGCCTGCCTGGAACAACACTGCCCTGGTTCCTGGCAAATTCCCCCACTGCATAACTGCGTTCCCTGTCCCAGGGAAGCGAAAGGGTGCCCTGCTGCAGATCAAATTCGCCTGGAAG
>WGBG01000105.1 GCA_015494395.1 Deltaproteobacteria bacterium | reverse complement strand
TGGCATCTAACGGTGTAGCACAAAAACTCAAGATGCTTGGTGTAAGCCGTTACGGGGCATCAGGCAAGCCGGCGGACCTCTTTGCAAGCCAGGGGCTTGATCCCCAGGGAATAAAGACGGCAGTGGAAGGACTGCTGTAATCGACAGATCCTAAAAGGGGCGTGCCATGCACGCCCCGATGAAGCGGGAGCTCCCATAGTTTATAGTTCCCAAACCGGAGTTTGGGAACCAGCCAACTTTGCGTCCCTGGCGTACTTTACGGTTCAGCCTCTGTCTTTTCAGACTTTCAGCCTTGAACTTTCAGCTTTGAGCTATTCAAGAAGCCCGTCTATGTCCTCTGGAAGAGTGCCGGCTCTGCCTTTCTCTATGGCCCCGGTTGCAAGCTGGTCCGCCACCTCATTGTACCTGTGGCCGGCATGCCCCTTGACCCACTCCCACTTCAAATCATGCTCTGACACAAGGCGGTCAAGCCTCTCCCACAGTTCCCTGTTTTTTACAGGTTTTTTGGACTGGGTTCTCCAGCCGTTTTTCTTCCATCCGTGAATCCAGCTTGTAATACCATCTTTTACATACTGTGAATCAGTGGTTATTACTCCGCTTACCCTGCGGCTTAGTGCCTCCAGTGCCCTGATGATAGCAAGAAGTTCCATTCGGTTATTGGTGGTATTGCTGCACCAGCCCTGGAGCCTTTTTTCATGCCCGTTATAGCGCAGCACTGCCCCCCATCCGCCAGGGCCGGGATTGCCTGAGCATGCACCATCTGTATAGATATAGACCAGATCCTGCTCCTCTTTTTTCATGCTAAAGCCTGTGTGCCCCGAATCCCTGTATGAATGTGAACAATACCCATTGTGAGGGGATAGTACCTTACAGACTCAAAACCTGCTGCCTCCATCATGGCTGCAAGCTCCAATGGTGAACAAAATGCCTCTATTGAGTCTGCAAGATAGCGGTATGCCTCACTGTCACCTGAGACAAGGCCACCTATGTGGGGAAGGATGTGGTGAAGATAGTACATATAAACCGGCCCAAACAGCGGGTTTGAAGGACGGGAAAATTCAAGTATTACTAGTTTTCCACCGGGCCTGAGCACCCTGAGCATCTCTCTTAATCCAACATCAAGCCGTGCCAGATTCCTCACACCAAAGGCAACGGTTATGCCCGCACAGCATGAATCAGCCAGAGGGAGTCTTTCCCCATCTCCACACAAAGGCATTATGAATTTCTCCATGCCCTTTTTCATATTCCTGGTGCCGTAGTGCAGCATGTCAAAGCAGAAATCAATGGCCACCACGGGCCGCGGGATCTGACGAACAATCTCTTGGGAAAGCGGGAGCGTTCCTGCGCACAGGTCAAGTATGCGTTCGTCTGGATATGCTGAAAGCTCACGGGCGGCAATAAAGCGCCAGTAGTGGTCAACATAACAGCTCAGAAGGGAGTTAAGCAGGTCATATTTTTCAGAAACTGCTGAGAATTTGTCGTGAACAAACTCTTTTTTTTCACCGGGATCGGGCAGTGTCATAACTAAAAACCTTAAATCAGCTCAAAGCTGAAAGCTCAAGGTACAAATTAAAGGAAGCTCCAAATACTGATTTCCAAATCTCAGTATGGAAACCTTAAACAATACAGTTCAGACTTTCTATTCCGGGAAAATTCCCCATCTCTGCAAGCATGCGAAAAAATTCAAGCAATCCTTCCTGCTTTTCCGCAGCAAGATCAAACTCGATACCCCGCAGATATTCAAGGCACTCATCAGCCTCCATTGGTATTCGCCTGGCAGCAGCCTGACTTATTCTCTCCATATCCTTTGCACCACTCATGCGGCATTTCATGAACATTTCCCTGAGCCCGGCCAGCTCCTCCTCAAGGGATTTCACTACGTCACTTCGCACTGCACACACGGCAAACACAAAGGGAAGACCTGTATGCTCAAGCCATATTTCTGCAAGATCATACAAATAAAAGCCGGCGTTATTGGAGCGTCTCCTCAGGGCCTCATCTCCTATTGAGAGATAGGCTGCGGCATCACCTGACTCAAGCTCCATGAAACAGCCGGAACGGTACCTGGGAGTGATTTGGTAAAACACCTCAAGGATGATACGCAAAAGATTAACTGAGGTTGCAGACTGGGGTGTAAGCCCCACCACCTTTCCGTGAAGCTCCTTAACAGGGACACTGGAGAAGAGAAGCACACTTCCAACTGCACCTGTTGCACTGATTCCAAGCTCAGGCAGGATAACATAACGACTGGAGTCCAGGCCATAGGCATAGGATGATACAAGGCCTGCGTCAATCTCGCCCCGCTTCAGCAGGGAATTAAGCTCGGTAGGCGTGCCTTCTACTATCTCCCATGCACCATGCCCGCCGGCCTCTTTCCATGGCATGTACACCGGAGCAGTGTTGATGAAATTCACCATGCCCAGCCGCGCCTTTTTTACAGAACTCTCTGACATTCATACACCCTTTCTTTTGCAGAAACGCAGCATACTAAAATATACCATCAAAGTACAGATACAGATTTGCAAAGAATTCCAGCATGCTTACTCAGCAGGCCCATGTATAAATTGACTCAGGGTATCATTTCAATTATAAAACTCGTGACTGGAGAACCTATGAAGAAAGAGCGTGTACTCATAGCAAATCGCGGGGAAATTGCCATCCGAATCATGATGGCATGTGAAGACCTTGGTTGTGACTACATTGTGGTCTATACTCAGGAAGACCGCCATTCTCTGCACGTCAGGCGTGCCAGGGAAAAGGGACCTGAAAAACGAATCTACCGCATATCCAGTTATAAAGATCCGAATGAGATCTTTGCCGTGGCTGACCAGGCAGGCGCCACTGCCATACATCCGGGCTACGGTTTTTTTTCAGAAAACTTCCGTTTTGCACGAAGGGCCACCCTGCGCACCCGGCCAGTCACCTTCATTGGCCCCAGATGGGAGGTTATCCGCGACCTGGGAAGCAAAATAAACACCAAACGGGTTGCCAAATCCCTTGGCATTCCGGTAATTCCAGGCTCAGACGCACCTATCTACAGTGAAATAGAGGCAGAGGCCCTGGCAGAGGAGCTGTTTCTTCAACAGCGTGAACAGGGTATTACCTCCCCTTCAATACTTGTAAAGGCATCTGCCGGCGGCGGGGGCATGGGCATTGAGGAGGTGAAGCACCTTGATACCTTCAGGCGTATTTACCGTCGAATCCAGAACTATGCCAAACGCCAGTTCGGAGACGAAGGGGTGCTGATTGAGCAGTGCCTTACCGATTACCAGCATATAGAGGTCCAGCTCCTGTGCGACCGCCACGGCACTGTAATCCACTTTGGCACCAGAAACTGCACCATTCAGAGCACAGGGAGACAGAAGAGGGTTGAGGTGGCGCCTGGTTTTGATCCCTCGGTATGTAACTACTCCTTTGATGCCCCAAAAGTACTTGATGACATAACAAACTACTCTGTAAAACTTGCCAGGGAGGTTGGGTACGACAGCGCTGGGACATGGGAGTGGGTTGTAACCAGGGACGGCTCTCCATATCTCCTTGAGGTCAACACCAGGATACAGGTGGAGAATGAGATCTCTGCATGTATCTCCCGAATCCGTGACAGGGAAGATATTCCTGTGAATCTCATAAGAGAACAGATCAGGGCTGCAATGGGCGAAAAACTTGGCTTTACCCAGGATGACATTTTCTTTGAGGGAACCAGTATAGAGCTCAGGATTGTGGCCGAGGATGTAAGGCGCGGCTTTGCGCCCTGGTGCGGAACAATAACCAAATTTGAATTTCCCCAGGAACCGTGGGCAAGGCTTTACTCCCATGTGCCCATGGACAAACCATACGACATACCCACTGAATATGACCCGAATCTTGCCCTTGCCATAATCTGGGGGGAAAACACTGAAGAGGCAAGGGAAAGGGCTGCATCATTCCTGCTTAAGTCAACCATTGAGGGCAAAACGGCCCATGACGAACCCATAATCACCAATCTGGCATATCTGTACGACAGACTTGAAGATGTGCTCCAGTTTTAGACCCCTGTTTTTGACTTTCTGCACTAAAACCGGGTAACAATATTATTTATGGATGCTGAACAAAAACATATAGCGGACAGCGGTCAGTTTCTGACCCAGCTTGCAAGCCGCATCTCATATCTTGCAGACGTTATAGGAGACAGCCGGTGGTATGCGCTGGATACTCTCCTAGAAGAGGTGACGTTTTTAAGGAGCGCCATATTCGAACTTCCTGCCAAAGAACTGTTCCGCAGGATCAAGGTGCTTGATGAGCGCATTTCAATCCTTGAAGACAGGGCTGCAAAGGAGATAACGCCTGTACGCATGGTTAACATCGTGCGGAGTGTGCAACGCTTTACGCTTCAGGATATTCTGGAAAACATCTATGACAGCTTCACCGAACTGGGTGGGGAGGAAGACTGCAATATTGATCCTGCTGTGGTGGTTGCAAGGGCAACAATTTCACGGCGGGTGAAGAAAAAAATATACCGCCATCAGGTCATGGTAATTGGCCATGAGAAGGGTATGGGTGAGGAGTACCGTAACGGAGGCTGTGCCAAGCCCTGGGGCAATGACAAGGCACTTCGCTACATGAAGGTGGCTGAGACCGAGGGTATTCCCATCCATTTCTTCATATTCACCCCGGGTTCATACCCCATTGAGGATTTTCCTGGTGCAGCCCAGCAGATAGCCCGTAACATCTATGCCATGAGCAAACTTGAGGTGCCCATGGTCTCGTTCATCTCTGAGGGTGGCTCTGGTGGAGCTGAGGCCATCGGGCTTGCTGACATGAGGCTTATGGCCTCCCACGGCTACTACTCTGTTATCTCACCAGAAGGGGCAGCGGCTATTGAGGGGAGAATCAGGGAAGGCCAGAAGGTTCCAAGAGAGCTTATTGAAAAATGTGCGGAACAGCTCTGCATGACAGCTGAAGATAACCTGCGGCTTGGCACCATTGACCGCATTGTCCAGGAACCGCCCCTTGGTGCCAGGAGGGATGATTACGATTTCTTCAAACGCCTGCGCTTCGAGATGATCAAGGCAACAGATGAGGTAGTGCTCAGCACCAAGAGCTTCAGGGCATTTCGTGCCTATGCCCTTCGCAGGCAGGTTAAAAAGCACCCTCAGGACTCAACCGACGACTTTGGCGTACATATCTCGTGGAACCTTTCAGATGCCGAGATAGAACGGCTCCTTGAGCTTCGCTCCCAAAAATACCGTGCAATGGGGCAGGGCTATATTGAACTTAAAAAACAGACAATTATTGACACTTCAACCCTTAAGGACAAAACAAAGGAAACCATAAGCCGGCTGTACTACGAAATCAAATATGGACTCCTGAAACCCCAAAAGAAAAACGTCCAGAAGGTCCTGCAGGAAGTAACAGGTGAGGGCGCTGCCTTTCTGTCAAACATAACAGAGCCTGTTAAGGCAGCGGTTGATTTTCTTGCAGGTCCCCAGGAGGGTGCCCGCCAGTACAGTGATGAGGCAGCGCAGATTTCCATTTTTAACAGGGAGTGGGAGCAATATGTAAGCCCGCTTGCCAATGAAGACCGGACGGTTTCATGTCCCAACGCAGCAAAGTACGGCTGCTTGGACCTGTGGGTCCCTGACCTTTACGGTGAATTTTGCGGTGTGTGCCCCGCATGCGGCCACCACTTTCCTCTTGAATACCAGTGGTATCTGCAAAATTTATTTGATGCCGGAAGCGTCAGGGAGTTCAACAATCATATAATCTCGGGCAATCCGCTGAAGTTCCAGGGACTGGATGCCAGGCTCAACAGGGATGTCCAGCGTACCGGACGCAAATCAGGAATTATCACCTTCAAGGCAAAACTCAACGGCATAAAAATTGTAGTTGCCATGCCCTACAGCAACTTCAGGAGCGGAACCTTTGGAAGTGCCGAGGGTGAGAAATTCATCAGGGCATGTGACCTTGCACGTACAAGACGGCGTCCTTTTATTGCATACATACACACCACTGGGGGAATCAGGATACAGGAGGGCACACTGGGTGTAATCCAAATGCCCAGATGCACAATGGCAGTGCGTGAGTATGTTGACAGTGGCGGGCTCTACATCGTTGTCTATGACAACAACTCCTATGCCGGTCCTGTTGCAAGTTTCCTTGGCTGCTCTCCTTATCAGGTTGGTATAAGATCATCCCGCATCGGCTTTGCAGGGCCAAGGGTAATAAGGGAGACAACGGGCCAGGACGTTCCGCCTGACTACCACAGCGCCCGCAACGCACTTATGCGGGGACACATACAGGGGATCTGGGACAGGCGCGATTTCCGGAAAAATCTTTACGACGCCCTTCAGACAATGGGTGGGCCAAACCTGTACTACAAGTAATCAAGGCGGTATCTATTCAGTGTAGTAAATGGTATTGTTTTGGAGTGACTTTGAAGAATTTCTTAGTTTTTCTTGGCGAAGCGCAGCCACAAAATCGCGTTTGTCTGAGCGAGGCACGAGCGAGTTTCGCGATTTTGGCGGAGCAAGCCTTAGAAAAACAAGAAATTATTCTCCGGAACGGAAAAACAAGACCATTTACCAGCCTTATTAAGGTGAATACGCTGAACAGTTACGCACGGCGAATAATTACATAGATTATGGATCTGAACCTAAACGAGCTTCTTCGGCAGTATCACGCAAATCCCTATGAGGATCACGAGATATGCACTCCCCACACCGGCATTGTGACGTTCAAGGTCACAGAGGGGCAGCACACCCAGGGTCCCTCCGGGCAGTGGCTGCACAAGCCCGGCACCTTGCTGTTTATACTTGAGAGGGAGAACAATCCCAAGAGAATTACTGCCAAATGTAACGGCCAGGTGGCAGAAATAAGGCATGAGTTTGAGGGGAAATTTGCCGAGGCAGGGACACCACTTCTGAAAATCCGCCACAGGCTCACCAAGGATGAGATCATAGACCGCATTCTTACAGAGGTGCTCACAGTCTTTCCAGCCCCACAGAAGGCAAGATATTATCTGCCGCCTGACATTGCGTCCCAGATGGAAAAGGGTGGAGAGACCTCTATTTCAATAAAGCCTGGAGATGATGTGCTGATAATGTCCCTGATGAAACGGGACACCCTTTTAAAGTATGAGGGCATGCCAGGCATTATCTATAAGGTCTATTTCAAGGCAGGTGACCTGGTTGAGCAGGACGCCCCGCTTCTGGGGATATGCCCGCCGGAAAATGTGCAGTTTGTGCAGAAGATTATAGACAGAATCAAAAACGAGTGGGAAGATTAGGTCCTGTTGAATCATTTCAGGAGGATTACCAGAGACATCATGTGCGAGACTGCATCATACGCCCCACACTTCTGGCCGGATATATGCTAATTTGAACCCAGTTCGAACAATTTTCCCTTGTCACTGCTAATACCCAGGGGGCCCACCGTAGGGAAATAAAGCAGAGAAAAACATGAGCCCTGAAACGCATTCCCAACTGGCAAATTTTATCTGGGGTATCTGTAATCTGCTCCGCGGACCGTACAAACGCAACGAATACCGGAAGGTGATCCTCCCTCTCACTGTTTTGCGACGCTTCGACTGTCTGCTTGCTCCCACCAAGGCCGCTGTCCTGGCCGAGCATGCCAAGATCAAGACAAAGCCCGAGAGCGTTGTCCGCAGTCTGCTCCGGAAAATTACCGGCCGTCCCTTCTACAACCTGTCGAAACTCGACATGCCCAGGCTGCTTGACGACCCGAATCAACTCGCCCCGAACCTGAATGCCTATATCAACGGTTTTTCTCCCAATGTGCGGGCCATAATGGAACGTTTCGCCTTTGACCGGCAGATCGCCCGCATGGCGGAGAAGAACCTGCTATACGAGGTTATCAAGGCATTCTGTGACCCAAAGCTGGATCTTTCCGAGGAGCGGGTGGACTCCATGCAGATGGGCTATGTCTTCGAGGAACTCATACGGATCGGTGCCGAGCAGTCCAACGAGGAAGCAGGAGAGCACTTCACCCCGCGCGAGGTTATCAAACTCATGGTCAACCTGCTCCTTTCCCCGGAAAAGGATCTGCGCAAGAGCCACGTGGTCAAAACCATCTACGATCCGGCCTGCGGCACCGGCGGCATGCTTTCTGTTGCAGAAAAGTACATCCGCGATTTGAACAGGGAGGCCAGTCCCCATCTCTTCGGCCAGGACTGGAACGACGAGGCCTGGGCGGTCTGCAAGTCCGACATGCTCATCAAGGGCGAAGATGCCGACAACATCATCCTGGGCGACACCTTCACCCAGGACGGCTTTGACCGGGACCCAAGCGGGAAAAAGATCACCTTTGACTACATGCTGGCCAATCCTCCCTTTGGCGTGGAATGGAAGCAGCAGAAACGCTTTATCGAAAAAGAGCGCGACTCACTTGGCTTTGAGGGTCGTTTCGGCGCAGGACTGCCGCGCATCAATGACGGCTCTCTTCTTTTCCTGCAGCACATGCTCTCCAAGATGCGGGCTCCCGCG
>WGBG01000104.1 GCA_015494395.1 Deltaproteobacteria bacterium | reverse complement strand
GGTATCTCTATCCCGCCTTTACGGGCAGCGGTAAGTATGGTGTCACCGGGCAGGGCCCTTACCTCCGTGCCGTCAATATTTAGTGTAAATGAATCTGCCATAACTGCCTTTATTACCCTTCCAAAAATTAATCTGAATTGAGCGTTTCAAAATTATTCAACACTTCAATATAATAACAAATTCAAAAATAACATTGCCATAAAAAAAGGCGGGCAAAGCCCGCCTTGTTTGAACAATCAGCAACAATACCCGCACACATACGCAGGTACCCGGGCCTAAAGCTCAAGCCAGGACTCTGAAAATACGGTCTTTCCCATAAGCACCCTGGTGGTCTTGTAATATTCAAGCTCCTTGGGGCTAAGGGAATCAGGGTCCGGATCGTTGTCATCCATAATATCATGGACAATCTTTACAAGCTCAGGCCGCTCGCCATGGGCAAGCTCGATGAGCTCGTGGTCATAGGTATCAACAATAGCTGACCATATACCATACTTCATGAGCATGGCAAGGTATGCACGGTTAAGATAGTGACGTTTTTCAGTTGAAACGCCGTTTGATACGTTTGAAAGGCCCACTGTGGATTTGGCTCCTGGAACAATCTCAGGGAGCATTGCCATGAACTCAAGCCCGCTCATTACCTGGTCCGAGCCAAGGGTAATGGGTGTGGCAATGGGGTCAACCAATATCTTCTCATTTGGAATCCCCGCCTCATTCATTGCCATGCACAGCTCAACAGTCATTGCGGCACGCTCGTTGGAATCCCTGGGCATGCCGTCAACACCCCAGAGCAACGCAACCACATAACAGCCTGCCTCTGCAGCAACCGGGATAAGTTTTTTCATGCGTTCCGGCTGCAGGGATATGGAGTTCATCAAATGCCTTTCAGGGTTCTTGGCAGCCTGCATGCCTGCAATAAGGGCATCTGCATTGGTTGTATCCATTGAAAGAGGACAGTCTGTAACAGCCTCGGTTACCTTAACAATCCAGGGCATGAGGTCAGTTCCATCCTTGCGGGCAGGCCCGATATTCAGGTCCAGGAAATCCCCTCCATCAGCCACTTCCTCATGGGCCATTTCCACAATGGGACCAGGGTCTCTCTGCCGCATGGCATTGCCAGTGCGGGTTCCCATTATATTGATACTTTCTGCTATACACTGAACGTACATATCTATGTCCTTACAATTTAATTAAACCCATTCACAAACTACTCAGGCTTCCAGCTCTTCAGGAACGGCGGCAGGTGGCTTGCCTCCCTGGGACCAATCTGTATGGTCCAGTCCGGAAGTTCTTCCTCAAGCTCTCCCTTGATGGAGGCCAGGTAGCCGGGAATTATGAGACAGCGGTGCTTGACCTTGTCCTCTATGCCGCTCTTCTTGACGAACATTGCAATAAGATCAGCACTGAACTTTCCTGCTGCCCAGGCGGTAAGCACTGACAGGCCCTCTGTATCCTTGATAAGGAGCCATGAAGGAATCTTGCTGCCTTCAATCTCACCGGAGACAATGAAGTAGGTAAGAGAGAAGTTGCAGGTAACAAGTACCGGCGAGTTCTCATCAGGCCCGTTAATGGGATAAATATCCTCCTGGACAACCATGGGCCTCTGAGGATCTGTAAAGATGTTGAGCCTTTCAAGCAGCAGGGGAAAGAGTGTATCTCCCTGAAGATCAGAGAGCACAACGATTCCTGCATACTTGCAGATCAGCATTGAGGCCACCAGAGACTCCATGAGAGGATCATCTGTCATCTCACACGGGAATGTGATTGTGGGAAACCCTAGGGGTTTATACTTGTGTTTTACAGAGGCACGCCTGCAGACAATGTTATCCTCGAGAACCGCCTTGGCAGTACGGGCACCGGTATCAATAACCAGGTCCTTGAGTCCTTCAGAGATAAGCTTGTCAGCCGTATCAGCGGCATCCCCGATATTGCTACCTTTTACAGCAAGTGGACATTCGGTATCCTTTGCAACTGCAGCCATGTCTGAGTAGTTGCCGGAATCAGCTGCGTACAGAAGCGGCTTGTGGTCCCCGCATGCCTCAGCCCCGGCCTTGAGTGCATCAGCACTCTCGCTCATAAGAATCAACGCTGCATCAGGGCATTTTCCCCTTGCCTTTTCAACAAGGGCTGTAAACGCTGACTGGTTTCCGTTATCCCTTATGGCAATAAGGTCTGCCTTGAGTTCAAGCCCCACGCGGTCGTAGCGAAGGCTGTTGAACCGGTCCATACGGCCGTCAACATTCTCATCGCTCATATCGGTGGTGACAAGAACTGCAATACCTGTCGGGTGCTCAAACCTCTTCTCATGCCTGTAGAGGCATGTCTCTCCACCCATTTCAAATTTATTATCACCGCTTCCAAGGGTAATGGTGCGGATGGGCGGGGCAGATGCCTCACCGACCTTCTCCTTTACCTCATCAGAAACGTAAGGGCAGGCGCCTATATCCTCCTGGCCTGCAGCCACCTTCATGGCAAAGGCCAGGCAGGTAGGCACATCGCACTCCCCGCAGTTCTTTTTGGGGAGCATTTTCAGGATTTCTATTCCTGTAAGTGCCATATCTCCACTCTCCTGTTAGACCATGGGGTCCATATCAAGTGCAGGATGTCCCTTCTCCTGCAGGTATTTCAGAACTTCATCCTCTGTTACACCAACTTCCTCGTCGGCAATGAGATCCAGGAGGTTGGGAACACCCTCCTCCTCACCCCTTGCTTCAAGGCGTTCACGCAGCTCTTCCTTGAGCATCTTCGGCATCCAGACAACCCTCTTCAGTCCGCCATCACCCTTCATGAACTTGCGGCTGCAGATGTAGTGTTTGGATACTCCAAGGAAGCCCGGGTTGACCTGACCGCCACCAACCATACCGGCAAGGGTGGTAAACTTCATTCCGCTTGGTGTCATCCCCATGTAATCACGGTTGACAAGCATCATGCCGTTACACATGGGAAGTGTTGTGGCAATACACTCAAAACAGCCGCAGGCAGTCATCGGGTCAACCATAAGACTGTAAGCACTCACCTGGGTAACCTTTCCCCGGGATGCCTGGTTTACAAAATCGTTGATGCCCTTCCACTGGCCAAGCTTCTCGTCAATAACCTCGCCCTTTTCAATGGGCTGGTTGGGGCCTGTGGGGTTGATTTCGTATGAGGCCTTTCCGTCAAGCCAGTTATATGCTCCGCACATACCAACACGCTCTGGTGTAATGACACATACGTGGCTTGGTGCAAAGGACTGGCAGAGTGTACATGAGTAAAAGACATCTTCTGTTTCGTCGGTCATGGAGCCAAGCCGCTCATCACGGGCAGCATAGACCTTCTTTGAAAGCTCAAGCACCTCCTTGACCTTCTCCTCCTCGGTAAAGATTCGTACCTGAACCTTGTCCAGGATGGCTCCGAAGTCCTGATGGAGCTTTCCGTGGAGTATGCGGCCAATGTGCTCAAACTTGAATCCCTTTTCAATGGCAGCCTTTCCTACCCTGAGCCACATGATGTTACGCTGGCCAATGTGCATGATGCCTTGGGCATAGTTGATCAGGTGGTGGAACTGGCGCTCAAGTATAGGCTCAAAGTCAGACTGCATCTGGCGGCCTGCAACTTCAACCAGGATGGCAAGAGGCAGCTTGTCCCCTTCCTTGCAGTCAGTCATCTCAGGACCTTCAACAATGACCTTTCCGTCTTCAATGGCATCCATGTCTTCAGAGATAAGAACCTCGACACCAAGTGTGCGGCCGCCACCACACTCAAGGAAGAGATCATCCTTTCTGATACGCTCACCCTCAAAGGCAGGCCCGTAGGAGACAGGTATATCGATCTTTGTGACAGATACCTTGAGCCCCCTGACCTCTATTGCCTTCTGGACTATCTCATCATGGGGCACATTGGAGACAACATGCTCATAGGTACAGATACCGGTTGGGAGCACCTCTGGAATATCCCAGTCAGATATGGTGGGGAAACCCCAGTTGATAGCGCCTGCTGCATTGGCGTACCATTCATCTGAAACAGGGCCGAATGCCATTACAAAGGCAAAAGTACGGTCCTTGTTGTAAATGAGGTTACCCTTGTAATCGCCTGGCTTGATACCGCCGAAGGCAAGGGCAACACGGCATGCAAAACCAATGGCAAATACAGCTGATGTATAGGTTGGGCCGAACGGGGCAAGCCTTGTTGACCAGCCGATCTGGACGTTTTTCTTGAGAAGCTGCTCAGGCATTGAAATGCCGTCGGTCTTATCGTGCATGAATATGTAGAGGTTCTTCTCCTGGAGCTCCAGGGCAATCTTTTCAGCCATGTCAGGATCAGCAGGAGTTCCAAGGATTGCAGCAAATCCAGGTGCAGTGCCGTCAACAAACTCAACACCGCGTTTACGGAAGATGAGATCATCTGCTGCACCCAGCCAGTAACGATCGTCACTTGGGGGATCCTCTGTTTTTGTGTAGAAGTCAGGGTCCTCAATATAACGGATTGCCTCAAACATCTCCTCTGCGAAGAAGGTAGCCATACCTGCATCAAGGGCTGGAGCAAGGTAGGGAAGCCATACATTGTCACTTACAGGCGCAGGGAGAAGCTTGCGGCACTCCTGGAAAATATCCTTCATGTCACCAAGCTGCTTTACCTCAGCGCCAAGCATGCTGTAGATAATGGGCAGATAGTACGCCGTGTTTGGAAACGCAACGTCATGCTCCGGCCCGTACTTCTTCAGCGCCTCTTCGTATTTCTCCTCGGCCATGTCCACTATCTTGTGGGCGCCTCGGATCGCGGCTGAACAGATTATCTTAGACATTTCTTTCCTCTCTTGAATTTTTTGTAATATTCTTCACCCGGCTGGCCGGGATGTTTTCATCACTGGTTGACCGAAACCCTTACTTACATAAGCCCTTCAATCAGTGCCTCTGTCATGGATACTGCCTTGGGATGCCTCATTATCATAAGCTCACCGCCTGCAAACAGGAGGGAACTGGCAGTGACTGCCTCCATGAGTACTCCCCTGCGTTCCTGGTCACCGATCATGCCGTCTGAAGGCTGCTTGGTTTCCTTTGCCTTCCAGACTTCGCGACCCAGGTTTACGATGAAGGGAACAGAGAGTTTGTCATCATTCTGGGTAAGGGCAGCAAGTCTGATACGCTCCATAACCGAGTAGGTGTACTCAAGACCGTATCCAACAGCACCGATGGACGGGTCCATGAGGATGTGATCAAGGGATACACCGAGGTTCTCAAGGAGAATATTGAGCTGTTTTGCAAGGTTAACGTCAATGGGAGTAGATGCTACTACCGGATACTGGAATGCCATGGCAGTTGCACCAAGTGTGCGGTAGTTGGCATCTGTAAGCGGCCCCAGGGCAACCTTCCTTGTGCCTACCAGACCTGTTACCTCACGAAGCGTTTCAGTATCCTTGTCAGCATTTCCACAACCCCAGAGGATAATGGGCACATCTACGGCATCCACAACCTTCTGGGCAACCTTGGCTGCATCAGCAGATGATACGTTTGCCCCATTGGGATCAGTGCTTACAAGAGACAGGCAGATTGCCTTTGCATTAAACTCCTTGACACACTTCTGTGCCCAGGCTGCAGGATCGTTAAATACATCTGAGTAGTGTTTAATCAGGGGCTCCGGCCATTCTTCAGGGGCTGAATCAAGGACCTCAAAGGCGATCTTGGGGGCATTACCCATGTCACCCTCAAATACATGGAACGGAAGTGTCTTCTCTCCGCCAACAGTTATTGCCTTGTCGCCGTCTCCAATTACACACTCAGCAATGGAACCGGCACTGGGCTCCATATATACATCCTCAGGAATTGAACCGGCCCTGTCAGAAAGTGGTGCCTCCTCCTTTGAAAGCGGGGCTGTCTCAATGGAAGCTACACCCTCACCGGCTGGAGCCGCAGGTGCAGCAGGTGACGGTTTTGGCGCAGGCTTTTCAGCCTTTTCTTCTGCAGGCTTTTCTTCCGGTTTTGGCTTGGCTACCTCAGCAGGCTTCTCTTCAGCAGGTTTGGCCTCAGGAGCGGATTTTTCCTCTGCCTTTGGCTCAGGTGCAGAAGCGGCTCCTCCTTCTGATTCAACATCAGGCAGGTAGATACCTTCCCCTGCCTCTGCACGTTTAAGCCCGTCCTTTGCCTTTTCATTGTCAGGATCAAGCTCAAGTGCCTTTTTGAACATCTCAATGGCACCGGCAGTGTCATTCTTCATCAGGCAGACATTGCCCTTTGCAGTGAAGCGGACTACCTGTTTGAAACGCCACTCTTCTGGCTCAAGTCCTTCAGGACATTCGCCTGTCTCAGAGGCTGTAGCAGGCGTCTCAGGAGCGGCAGCAGCTTCGGCTTTGGCAAGACCCTCTTTTGCCTTTTCATCATCAGGAGAGATGGCAAGTGCCTGTTTGAATGCCTCGGCAGCACCAGCTGCATCATTCTTGTGCAGGAGCATGTTGCCCTTTGCAACAAGGTTTACCACCTCTTTGTTCCTTGCCTCAGCCTCAGGTGCAGGCTCTGCAGAAGGTGCAGGCTCAGGGGCTGCTTCCGGAGCTGGAGCAGGAGGTGCAGCAGGTTCCTGCGGAGCTGCAGGAGCAGGTGCCGCTGTCCCCTGCACTGCCTGACCTAACTGAAGCAGAAATTCTGCCTCAAGGAACCTTCTTAATGCCTCAAACTGATCTTCATCAAGTCCAAGCGCCTTTCTTAACGCTATAAGGCCGAGGTTAAGGGAATTAAGTGCATGCTGTTCCCTGGGGGTAAGGGCTGCAGTTCCAGGGGCAGGAGCTGCCGCAGGGGCCTGAGCAGGAGCAGCCTCACCCTGGGAAGCGGGTGCGGCAGGGGCTGCACCCTGAGCAGCCAGCTCGTTCTTTATCCTGTTTATCTCGTCTGTGAGTTTCTTCACCTCTGCTTCTTTCTGACTGGCCATGCCTTTTGCCTCCTCCACCTGTTTTTTGAGACCGGAGATCTCAGAGGCAACTTTCTCCTTCTCTTTAACAACAAGTTCACGCGATGCCTGGGCCTCTGCCCTGGCCTTATCAAGTTCCTTTTCAGCCTCTGCCCTGGCAGCCTGTCTTGCGTTCTCAACCGCCTCTTCAATAGAGGCTGAGTTTACAAGCATGGGCTCAATACCCTTTGGCTCAGGCCTTGGTCCAAGACCTGCCCTCTTTACAATCTCGGGCACTGCCTCTTCCCATTCAATAGCCATTATGTGAACGCCGGCAACACCGGGAATCTCCTTGACCTGGTTGATAATATCAACACAGATGTCAATTCCCTCTTCCTTCTGGTCGCTGGCTGCAGCAAGGCGGTCAATGACTTCATCTGTCACATCCATGCCGGGCACAAACTTTTTCATGTACCTTGCCATTCCAAGTGACTTCGGCGGCGTGACACCTGCAAGGATGTAGCAGTTTTCATCAATTCCAAGGTCCCTGACCATCTCCATGAATTTTTTGAACTTCTCTACATTATAGATGATCTGGGTCTGCACAAAGTTGGCACCTGCCTTGACCTTTTTGCCAAGGCGCGGTGCCCTGAACTCAAAGGGATCAGCAAAGGGGTTTGCAGCACAGCCAAGGAAGAGCCTGGGCTCTGCTGTCTTTATGTCCTCACCGCACTGGAACTTTTTGTCATCCCTCATGCCCTTGACCATTGAGAGAAGCTGGATTGAGTCCATATCAAACACGCCCTTTGCCTGGGGGTGATTTCCAAACTTCTGATGGTCTCCTGTAAGACAGAGGAGATTTTTGATTCCAAGTGCAGAGGCACCAAGTATATCTGCCTGGATGCCGATTCTGTTCCTGTCCCTGCAGGTCATCTGCATTACAGGCTCCACCCCCTCGGAGAGGGCAAGTAACCCTGCAGTGAGACTTGACATCCTGACAATGGCTGTCTGGCAGTCTGTTATATTTACCGCGTCCACATGCCCCTTGAGGATTCGGGCCTTTTTGCGGACAACTTCGTAATCACCATTTTTCGGGGGTCCAAGCTCTCCGGTAACCGCAAAGGTTCCAGACGCCAGGACCTGTTCTAAATTGCTTCCTGCTATCACGGTAGCAAGTCCTCCCTGAGTCTGCGACGAGGTCCGCCATGACCAGCGGTTGTCCAGTCACGAATTGGCATTATCTCCTGGAGACGCTTTTCCTCTTTCCTGTCCATGAGCTTGTCATAAATGCGGTGCCATACACAGGGGACAGAGGGATTAATCTCACATTTCCCACCGGTGGAACCACCACATGGCCCATTGGAAAGGCTCTTGGCACACCTTGCCACAGGACAGAGCCCCCCGGTAAGGTGAAGCACGCAGGAGCCACAGCCGGCGCACATCTCAATCCACTCTCCACTGGAAAGGTTTGCACCATAGAATGTGGTGTTCAACCCTGGAAGCACATTGACTCCCTCACAGCGGTCAGCAATAAAGTTGACACCAACTCCGCAGGCAGTGGAAAGCACGGCGTCATAGTCCTTTGCCATGTCCGGCAGAGGTTCCAGATACTCCGGGTCACACTGTCTGACCAGAGTAGCCTCCTCTATCTCTATTGGCTCACCCATGCGGCTGCGCCCAAGCCTGAGAGCCGCGGATATTATGCCAACCTCCTTGTCTCCACCGGCGGAGCATATTGCAACACAACCCCGGCAGCCCAGCACAAGGAGCTTTTTGACCCCTGAAATCATATCCAGAAGTTCATTAACGGGTTTTCTTTCAGCGATTATCATCTATAGTTACTCCAGGTATATTCTCTCCAGGTGTATTCACTCCAGGTCATTAACATTCCTGAATCAGGTTTATGAGTCAGCGGCCTCAGCCCTGGAAACCATCTCCCTCACGGCTTCAACAACCGGGCCTGTCTCGCCTCTGCCAACGAAGAACATCTCTACAAGGCCCTGATCCATACCCAGTTCCTGGATTATCTTCTTGGCGTATCCTACCCTCTTGGCAGCACGTTTGCTTCCACTCATGTTGTGACAGGTGTCAATCATGCAGCCTGCCACAAACACGGCATCAGCACCCTTTTCAAACGCCTCGAGAAGATCCTGAACTTCAAGGCGCCCGGTGCAGGGAAGCCGTACCATGTCAAAATCCTCTGGCACCAGTCCTGCCTGCTTGAGGGCCTCAACGCCTACACTTGCTGTATAGTTACAGCAGAAACCTTTTATCTTGACACTCATTACGCATCCCCCCTTGCCTCGGGTGAAGGCGCGAGCATTATAGCCTCTGCCGGACACTCAAGGACACAGATTCCGCATGCCTTGCACAGTTCCGGATCAATAAAGGCATAACCCTCCTCACGGATGGAAGGCGCTCCAAAGGGACATAGCCGCACGCAGGTAAGGCAGGCGATACACTTGCCCCCATCCACCACTGCATACTGTCCCAGTTCCTTCAGCTCCTCCAGCTCGACAATCCTTCTGGTTTTTGCCTCTTCCCTGAGAGCTTTTACTATGTCAGCACACCTGACATTCTGCGGACAGACAGGAATGCAGCTCTGACACTGTGAACATGCCCATATTATGTCTGATTCAACAAGCTGTTCATCCATGCCCAACTTGACCATGTGAACAATCTTTCTTGGATCAAACTCAGGAACAACCTTCTCCACAGGACAGACGCCACTGCATGAGCCGCAGGCATAGCACTGGGCCACCGTGTCGCAGCCCTGGTATTCGGCTATGATATCCTCGAGGGAATGATCTAATTTTGTTGCCTGAACAGTCATCTTTATATCATCCTGGTATGTGTTAATTCATTTCAATAAGGGCTTGATTACTTGCCCAGGGCCCATCCGGCTCCGTCTTCCCTGACAGCCTTTTTCCTGGCAAGGGCGGTAAGTGCCTTTTCCACTTCACCATCATCAGCCCCTGTCATTGCTGCAAGATCAGCCGCTGATTTTGCTCCGTCTGCAAGGCAGATGAGAATCTCCTCTGCAATGCGCTCTGCTCTAAGCCCTGGCATCACCTTGGTCCTCACAGCCTCTGAAACTGCCTCAGGGCTGTATTCACCGGATTTTGCCATCTTCTTTGCAAGGGTGCCGTATGCTGTCCTGGGCTTTCTGGCACCTGCAGCCTTGACAGCAGCAGAAAGCCTCCTGACTATCACATCTGCATCAGGCTCGTTTTCACCCTGACCAAGGGCGCCAAGCCCTTTTATCTTGTTGACATAGGAGGTGATAAGCTCTACGAACCTTGGACCCTCTGCAGCTGATGCCCATTCAAGGCTCATGCGCTGGGGGTTTACACCAGCATCCGCAAGGGCCTGGCGTGCCACCTCTGCCATTATAATTGCTTCATAATTACCAGACTGGTAATGACATTCTCCAAGGTGTCAGCCACCAGTGAAAACGCCATCCGCTCCGCACTTGAATGCCTCCAGCACAAACCTGGTGTCAATGCGCCCTGTACACATTACCCGCACAACCCTTACGTTTGGCGGATACTGGTACCTTGACACACCTGCCGAATCTGCCGCAGCATAGCAGCACCAGT
>WGBG01000103.1 GCA_015494395.1 Deltaproteobacteria bacterium | reverse complement strand
GTCGGCTATATGGGAATTTCTCTGACAAAGGAGATGCAGTGAATCCGGCAATCCCGAAGGGTTTCAAAAGTTGAAGAGTATGATAGATATAACTCCTTTTAATATCGTATAAAATCATTTCTTCAAATTTTTGAAACGCTCAATTCAGGTATTATAACCACTTACTATGCCATACCATGGCTATACATGCCATAAATAATAACCGTGGCACACAAGAGAAAAATATTCCGTAACATCAAACTTACCATCAGTTACTGTGGTACGCATTATCACGGCTGGCAGAAGCAGCCTGATGTTAAAACCGTGCAGGAGGTCCTTGAGCGTGCAATTGCCACAATAACGTCAGAGGAGCCTTCTGTGATTGCGTCAGGAAGAACCGATGCAGGGGTCCATGCACTTGGTCAGGTTGTAAATTTCCGAACAGAATCACAGATCCCACTTGATGGTCTTGTGAAGGGCCTTAACAGCCTGCTCCCCCAAGATATTGCAGTACTTGAAGCAAAGGATGTTCCCTGGAAGTTTCATGCAATAGGGAGTGCTGTATCAAAGACCTATCAGTACCTGATAATAAATTCCATGACCAGACTTCCTCTCTGGGAGCGCAGGGCGTGGGTCTATACCCGCAGTGAGCTTGATATTGAGGCAATGAATGAAGCCGCCAGGGTCATGGAGGGCACCCATGATTTTTCATCATTTACTGCAAGCGGTTCATCTGCAAAGACCAGGGTGCGCACGGTAAGTTTGTGCAATGTTACCCATGCCCGCACCCCCCTTTTTCCTCCTTTCAATGGCAATAATATAATGTTTACTATTGCCGCAGACGGATTCCTTCGTTATATGGTGCGTAATATAACAGGTTTGCTTGTAGAAATAGGGGCAGGACGACGGGACGTGCATGACGTAAGGGCAATCCTTGAGGCACGGGACAGGGCAGAGGCAGCCATAACTGCCCCGCCT
This sequence comes from Deltaproteobacteria bacterium, assembly GCA_015494395.1. Lineage (GTDB taxonomy): Bacteria > Desulfobacterota > Dissulfuribacteria > Dissulfuribacterales > QOAL01 > S144-17. The sequence goes on along the minus strand of WGBG01000103.1, from coordinate 18,285 downwards.
CAGGGGCTTTACCTCATGCGTGTTGAGTACGACCCGGAGGCAGAAAGGCTAAAACATCCATTTTCACCATATATTTCATGAATTACAAGGAGATTCCAAATGTCGTGGGAAGCACCGCTAGCTGAACGAGTAAGGAACCTTAAACCTTCACCCACCCTTGCAGTTGATGCCAAGGCAAAGGCGCTCAAGGCACAGGGAGTTGATATTGTAAACCTCTCTGCAGGTGAGCCGGATTTTGACACACCTGACCACATAAAGGAGGCTGCAATCAAGGCAATCCGGGATGGTTTTACAAAATATACTGCTGTTGCAGGCATCCCTGAGCTTAAAGAGGCAATAGCTGCCAAGATGAAGCGGGATTACAATACGGAATATTCTGCTGACGAGATAATTGCCTCTACCGGTGGCAAACAGGTTCTCTACAACATCATGCAGGCAATACTTGATCCGGGTGACGAGGTAATTATCCCTGTACCATACTGGGTTTCCTATCCCGCCCTGGTTGAGCTTGCAGGTGGAGTTCCCCAGTTCCTCATGTGCAGTGCCGACGACGGATTTGCTCTGGACATTGATGGCCTTGCCTCAATGATCACCTCCAGGACCCGGGCAATTATACTGAACAGCCCTTCCAACCCGACTGGCGCTGCCTACTCTGAAAAAGACCTGGAGGAGGTGGCTCGCCTTGCAAGCCAGCACGGTTTTTACATCATCTCTGACGACATATATGATGAAATTCGCTTTGACGGCAAGGCGCCGGCAAATGTTGTGTCCATCAACCCTGAATGCCGTGACAGGGCACTTATTGTAAACGGTGTTTCAAAGACCTATGCAATGACCGGCTGGCGCATAGGTTATCTTGCAGGTCCTGCTGCTGTTGTAAAGGCAACCTCAAAGATACAGAGCCAGAGCACATCAAACCCCAACTCCATTGCCCAGAAGGCAGCGGCAGCCGCGCTCTCCGGTCCCCAGGACTGTATCCAGACCATGAATAGCGCATTTGCTGAGCGCAAGGAATACATTGTTTCAAGGCTAAGGGGTATTGATGGCGTTAAGTGTGTGGAACCTTCAGGTGCGTTTTATGCCTTTCCTGATATGTCTGCCTTCTACGGTAAAAAGCATGCAGGAAGCACCATATCTGACTCCCTGACCCTTGCAGACTACTTGCTTGAATCTGCCCGGATTGCATGCGTGCCCGGGATTGCATTTGGCGATGACAGGTTCATTCGCTTCTCCTATGCCACTGACATGGCAGTTATCAAGGAGGGTATGGACAGGCTTGAAAAGGCACTGGGAGAGCTTGAGTAACTGTACTGCCCGGGACAGATAAATTAGTGCCCCGGGCCGGGTTTGTTTATAGAGGTATATCTGTCAAGCGAGCCAATTACAGCCCTTCGGCTGCCAGCCGGGAATAAACCATGACAGGGCATGATTTCAATCATGACAAAAATGGATACTTCTAAAAACAGACTCAAATGGGCTGCATTTGCAGCAGCCTTTTTTGCATCAGTAATACTGGCACAGATACTTCTCATTGCTGGACGCGGTGAGCCTCTCTGCCTTAACAAGGGCTGCAAGGTGGTGGAGGAGCTGGTGGAGCTTGACTCCAGGCTTTTTAACCTGCTTGGTGCCGGCTTCTTCAGTGCATGTGCTGTAAGTGCCTGGCTTGGAAGAAGGCTGCAGCTGTTCAGGCAGGTGTTCAACTATCTCTGCCTTGCCGGGCTTGCTGCCGAGGGTGTGCTGATAAGTTTTCAGGCATTTGTTGCCGGGCAGTGGTGTTCGTACTGTCTTGCCGTATTCAGCGCCATACTGATACTGAACCTTTTGTCAGGCCCAATGCAGCTTGCCAAAGGCATTGGTATCTTCCTTGTGGAGGTGATGCTCTTCTCTTTGCTTAATTTCAACATTTCCACAGCCAATATCCAGAATCTCACCCTTGAAAACGGCACATGCGCAATAACACGATGCGATGAACCGTCAAACGTCCTGTATCTGATTTTTTCGCAGGACTGCCCTCATTGCAAAAAGGTGCTTGAAGCCCTTGCCGGTTGCAGCACCTGTGAATTCCATTTTAACCCTGTAAAGAGTCTGGATTTGGAACTTCTGCCTGGCACAATACATAAGGAAAAATATGTGCCTGAAATCAACCGGCTTGCCCTTCGCATACTTGGCATCGATGCAATCCCGGTCCTTATTGTAAAGAGAGAAAACGGTTATCTGCTCATAAAGGGGGATAGGGAGATTATAGATTTTATCCACGAAAACTGTTTTGGGAGCGATACAGCCCCGGCAGCCCTTGACAGTGGTATTGATCCCCTGCTTGCACCTGATGATGGCGGTGCCTGCTCACTGCAGCAGGAGTGTGCAGAGGAATAGACACAGGATTTACAGTTGTAAAGATGCCATGAAAATCATCAAGACACCTGATGAGATGCGCTCCCATTCAAGAAATTGGCGCAGCAGGGGGCTTAAGGTTGGGTTTGTGCCCACCATGGGATATTTTCATGAGGGACACCTTGCCCTTATGGACGAGGCTGCAAGACTTTCTGACCGTGTGGTTGTAAGCCTCTTTGTGAACCCTGCACAGTTTGGCCCGTCTGAAGATTTTAATAAATATCCCAGGGATACCAAGCGGGATATCAGCCTTGCTGAACTGAGGGGTGTTGCCTGCCTTTTCATGCCTGAGAAGGCGGACATCTACCTTCCGGGCCACCAGACATGGGTAGAGGTGACAGAAATATCCAAAGGGCTTTGTGGAAGGACAAGGCCCGGTCATTTCAGGGGTGTGGCAACGGTTGTTGCAAAACTTTTCAATATCGTAGAGCCTGACATTGCCGTGTTTGGTGAAAAGGATTTTCAGCAGCTTCAGGTAATACGGCAGATGGTGCGGGACCTGAATTTCCCGGTTGAGATACATGGATATCCAATAGTGCGGGAAGATGACGGCCTTGCAATGAGTTCACGCAACAGCTATCTTTCTGAATCAGAGAGGAATGATGCGTTGTGTCTTAGCATGGCCATTCAGAAGTGCCGGGAGCTTTTAAGCCAGGGGCTGGCCAACCGCAGAGAAGTGGTGAAAAAACTGCGGGACTTTATCACTCAGACGCCATCTGCCAGGATTGACTACATATTCCTCGGGGATCCGGAGACACTTAATGAACCGGAGGAGATACCAAACCCCGCACTTATTGCCCTGGCTGTTTATATTGGAAATACACGGCTTATTGATAACGCTATCATAGACAGGTAATGGCATGACAAGAACCATGCTTAAATCAAAAATTCACAGGGCAACTGTAACAGATGCCAACATAAACTATGCAGGAAGCCTGACCCTGGACCTTGATCTCATGGAAGCGGCTGACCTGCTGCCCTGTGAGCAGGTGATGGTTTATAACATCACCAACGGCGAGCGTTTTGACACCTACATAATAACCGGGGAACGTGGCTCAGGCACTGTGTGTATAAATGGAGCTGCTGCACGAAAGGCAAATATCGGTGACCTTATCATTATCGCCTCATATGCCCAGTACTCTGAAGATGAGATACATTCCGGATGCAGCAAAATTGTAGTGCTCGGCCCTGAAAACCGGATAGTAGAAGAGCGGACAGATGCCTGGGTGCCTGCATGAGCCTCTCTAAGCAAAGATCAAAATCTTCCAGCATAACATCTGCTCCTTTTGTACCTTCCCTTTCAACTCTACTGCCCACCGCCCTGTAAAACATGGAACATGTGCAGCAGGCATCACCGGAGCCTGGGCAGGACATGGCACCTGCCAACCCTGCCATTGTCCTTGATGATGTAAGCCGCACCTTCAAGAGCGGTTCTCTTGTAACCACTGCATTAAAGAACCTTACCATAGAGATAAGGCCAGGTATTGTGACAGGCCTGATAGGGCCAGACGGAGCGGGCAAGACCACGTTCATGCGCCTGTGCGCAGGCCTTCTGAGGCCGGATAAAGGCAGTGTCACAGTCCTGGGGGCAGATGTAGCCAGGTCCACCCTTCAGGTACAGTTAAGAATCGGGTACATGCCACAGAGATTTGCTCTGTACGAAGACCTTACGGTGCAGGAGAACATGGATCTTTATGCAGATCTCCAGGGAGTTCCGCTTAATCTGCGCAAGGAGCGTTTTGTACAGCTTCTTGAAATGGCCGGTATGGCACCATTTACATCAAGGCTTGCAGGCCGGCTTTCAGGGGGTATGAAGCAGAAATTGGGACTTATTTGCACACTGGTTCGTGCCCCTTCCCTGCTTCTTCTTGATGAGCCCACCGTTGGGGTTGACCCTGTATCAAGGCGGGAACTGTGGGCAATAGTTTACAGGCTGGTAGAGCACGAAAAGATGAGCGTGCTTCTGAGCACTGCTTACCTTGACGAGGCGGAACGGTGCACAGAGGTTGCTCTCCTGCACAATGGAGAACTGTTGGGGCAGGGCCCTCCTGATGCATTCAGCAGGGAGGTTCGGGGCAGGGCATGGACAGTAACAGGATTCAGACAGGAAAAGAGGCGGGGGCTTCAGATAATGCTGTCAGACCTTCCCTGGGTGGTGGACGCCCTGATCCTGGGGCAGAGCATCAGGCTTGTCACTGCCCCGGGCATGCATGCGCCTTCTCTTGTTGCCCAAACAGTTCCAGAATCCAAATGGGGAAAACTTGTTGTGGAGTCTGTACCGCCCCGTTTTGAGGACTGTTTTATTGCAAGGCTTAAGGGCAACTGCAAGGATGAGGAGACAGGCAGGGACATAAGGCTTGAACATCCCATACAGGTTGATGCTGACAGGGAAATCATTGTTGTAAGGGATCTTAAACGGCGTTTCGGTCAGTTTTATGCGGTTAACGGCATAAATTTTTCTGTTAAACAGGGAGAGGTGTTCGGGCTTCTTGGCGCAAACGGGGCAGGGAAGACCACCACCTTCCGTATGCTCTGCGGGCTTCTTCCCATATCAGACGGAACCTGTCTTGTGGCAGGAAAGGATCTCAGAAAGGCCGGTTCTGAGGCCAGGAGACGAATTGGCTACATGGCACAGAAATTTTCTCTGTATGGCGAGATATCCGTGCGTCAGAACCTTAATTTTTTCAGCAGTGTTTACGGACTTAAGGGCAGACATCGGAGAAGACAGATTGAGTGGGCGATGGATACCTTTGAGCTTCACCAGTACGCATCAGCAAAGGCACATCTCCTGCCACTTGGTTTCAAACAGCGCCTTGCCCTGGCCGCAGCCCTTATGCACGAGCCCTCAATACTATTTCTTGATGAACCTACCTCAGGTGTTGATCCCCTTGCCAGGCGGGAGTTCTGGCGCCATATAAATAACCTGGTAAGGCAGGGCGTCACAGTGCTGGTGACAACCCACTTTATGGAAGAGGCGGAGTACTGTGACAGGCTTGTTATAATGGCAGGGGGGAAGGTACTGGCTGAAGGGACCCCTGAGGACCTTAAGGCAAAGTGCCCATCCGGAGAGAGGGGCGAGGTTACAATGGAGGATGCATTTATCTATCTGCTGGAGCAGATGGAAAACAGGGTTTAAAGGAAATAATATTCAACCTTTTCCTTCAGGAGCCGTTCCAGAACGTCCTTGTCAAGGTGTGCAATATCTCTGTATAGCTCCGGCGAAATCTTCAAAAACACATCCAGCAGCTCAGGGTCAAAGTGTGTGCCTGCCCCCTCTTTCATAACCTCCTGTGCCTTTTCAAGCCTGTATGCTGACCTGTAGGGCCTGTCTGAGGTGAGGGCGTCAAATACGTCAACTATGGCAAAGATTCGGGCATTAAGGGGTATTTCATCCTTCTGCATGCCGTTGGGATAGCCCTGTCCGTCAAACTTTTCATGGTGGTAGTGAATCACATCAAGTGCGTCCCTGAACCAGGGATCCTTGCTTACTATCTCCTTTCCAAGCTCAACATGGGTCTTCATTACGTCAAACTCTTTTTCAGTAAGTGTGCCTGATTTAAGAAGGATATTATCCTTTATGCCAATTTTGCCTACGTCATGCAGAAATGCTCCCTTGATCAGGGTCCTCATCTCCTTTGGAGAAAGTTTCAGCTCTTCGCCCATTGCAATGGCGTAGAGGGTTACCCGGAAGTTGTGCAGACTGGTATCACTGTCCCGGAGTGCGATTGCATCGCCCAGGTACTTTATGGTGGCAAGGTTGCTTGCAAGGAGCAGTTTTTCGTTCTCACGAAGCTCTCGATATGCCCGGACGAACAGGGGAAAAAGCGAAACGGCAAGAAGGAGCACAAAGAAGACACCTGCAGCAATGCTCAGGAGGCGGCGATGCCTGAAATTTGCAATGGTGGCAGGATCAACCTCCTTGATAGCCTCTGCATAGCCGATGATATTGTCTGAGATGTTACGAACAGGTCCGCCAAACCAGAGGTATGTTTTACCCTGGAATTTGACAATCTCCACAACAATATCCTGTACAGGCCGGGAAAATGGAAACTTGTCCCTGTTTGCCTCCAGGAAACGGCTGGCAGGAAACCCTGGTCTTACTTCACTGCAGAGGGGTTTGAGGCTTTCATCATAGACAGTGAGTTTCTGTATATCCCGGTCAACCTGTATCCTGTTCTTGAGATACAGTTCTATTGGTTGTATATCAGTCTCGGTGCTTAGATGATTGCGCTGTCTGAAAAGATCAGCAGTGTTTACACGGAAATCTACAGAGATATCCTGTTTGAAGTTGTGCAGCTCAAAGTAATAGAAAAAAATGCTGGCAAGGAGTACTACCAGGACTATTACTATGGCGGTTCTGGCAAAGAAATGTGCCAGTATGTTTTTTCTTAGCTTGTATTCAGGCATAAAAAGGCATTTGTATTTTTAACTTGTTCTCAAATAACAGATAGGGTTTAACAAGTCAAAAAATTCATGTTACCAGAGAAGCGTTCAGACATAACCACTCATGAGCGGATTTGATGACCATGTCACGGAAAAAACTGATACTTTCAGCAGGAGTAATTGTTTGCAGACAGGGCGAAGATGGAGAATACCTCTTTCTGCTTCTGCGTGCCTATGGTTTCTGGGATTTCCCCAAAGGGATCGTTGAGCCTGGGGAGGACCCGGTGCAGGCAGCAATCAGGGAGACAGAGGAGGAGACAACCATAAAGGACCTGCATTTCAGGTGGGGTTATGACTACAGGGATACCGGGCCATACAACAACCGCAGCAAAATTGCCCGGTATTATATTGCCGAGACCAGAATCAGGCACATTTACCTGCCGGTAAACCCGGAGATAGGAAAGCCTGAACATGATGCATACAGATGGTGCACATACAATGAAGCCCTGCAGCTGGTGGCGCCCAGAGTTAAAGAGGCCCTTTCATGGGCGCACAGCGTCATTTCCTAACACATCACCAGCGGAAAAGACCTGCTTTGTGTTGACGGCATCTTCCGGGCTACCCTCTTCATAAGAAACTGTCTTTAACAGGACCGAACCTTTTCCTGCCCTGACCAGCGCTCCTTCATCCCCCACAGAGATAACCGTTCCGGGTGATTCATACGGGGCGTCATCACGTGCCTCAGCCTCCCATACCATGATCCGTTTCCCGTCTTTTTCGAAAAACGCTCCGGGATAGGGCCAGGCAACTGCACGCACCAGGTTATAAATCCTTTTGGCATCCCATGACCAGTCTATGCGTCCGTCCTCCGGGCGTCTTCCGCCAAAGTATGTTGCCTGTGAGTGGTCCTGCACAATACGGGGGGCAGTGCCATCAAGGAGCTTTGGAATATACTCCCTGAGCACATCTGCAGCCGCGCTCTCAAGCCTTGAAAACAGGTCAACAGCCGTATCGGTTTCAGGCACATCAACGGCTTTCTGCCCTACAATATCTCCTGCATCTGCCTGAAGTACCATGTGGTGCAGGGTAACGCCGCTCTTCTTTTCACCATGCACCAACTGCCAGTTTACCGGGCACCTACCCCGATATTTTGGAAGAAGGGAGCCATGCAGGTTTACCGCGGCAAGGCGTGGGACATCAAGAACCTGCTGCTTTATCATCTGCCTGAAATAGCAGGAAAGCAGAATATCCGGGGCAATTTCAGTCAGGAGTTTTATCCACCTGGAATCGTTAATGTTATCAGGAAAGTAAACTGGAATGTTGTTCTCCCTTGCAAGTTCGGCAAGGGAATCAAACCACCTGTTTTCATCGGGATCATCCCTGTGGGTTAAAACTGCAGGGACTGGCACTCCAAGTTCAAGCAAAACCTTGAGTGCTGTGCACCCCATGTTATGATAACCGCAAAGCACTACTGACATAGCTGGAATCCCCCAAAAGAATTTTTTCGGCCCGCGACAGAATTCAGCCCCGGACCCAGTGCTCACTTCCGCCTTCTGGCCTGGGTGCGCTTCCGGTAGAGGCGCTCTGTAAACCCGCCCTCCTGTTCAAAGGTCTTTGCCTGGGCAGCAAGCTGCCGGTCAAGGAGGTAGCAGGCCAGGTTCAACAGAGAAAGCGCACCGTTTGCTGCAAGGCAGGCTGAGCTCAGGGACTGACACGGACTGACACAGACCGGCACGGACTCTCCCTGGCTGTCCCTGCAAGTCCGTGCTTGTCGGTGTTGGTCCGTGTTGTCCTTGTGGTCCGTGCTCCCCCCCGTGCCCCGTTCCCTCTCCCCGGCCACCCAGGCAGCAAACTCTTCCACTGTCTGCGGTTTAAGCGCCTTGAAGCGCTTAAGCGCCGGGTGAACCGGCGAAAGTTCAGGCAGCTTTCGCTGCCTCAAAAAATCTTCATAGTCAAGCCTCAGTTCCTCAAGGCTTGCCCTGGCAACATTAGGTCAGTTTAAGCTCGGTCTTTCTCGAAGTGCCCGCAGCCTTGCTCCCCTCTGCAATATTCTGAACCCCTGAGCGTGCTGCCTGCACCATCTGGTCTTTTGTCCGACTGAAGCGGTCAATGTAACGGTCACAGAAACGTACGGTCACGTCATATACAAGGCGCGCAACCTGAAAGCTCTTCAAATTGCGGTAACCACCGTGTTTGGGAATAAGCCCGTTATCAGGCTGTCGGCCCGTGCCAAAGCCGCCCTTTCTGCCCCGTCTTTTCAAGCCCAGCCCCCTTTTAATTAAGAATATTTTGCCACATGCTCTAATCCCTGCGGGTGTTTATCATGGCAGCAACCGCAGCAGCACCAAAACCGTTATCAATGTTCACCACAGAGACCCCTGTGGCACAGGAGTTTAACATTGTAAGAAGGGGTGCTATGCCGTCAAGGTTTGCCCCATAGCCAGTGCTGGTGGGAACTGCAATTACAGGCACAGCCACAAGCCCTCCAATTACAGAGGGAAGTGCGCCGTCCATGCCTGCAATGGCAATAATGACTGTTGATCCTGAGAGCACCTCGATCCTTGAAATAAGCCTGTGCACCCCGGCCACACCGGAATCGTAAACCCGCTTTACCTTGTGCCCTGCAAGTCGCAGTGTAAGGCATGCCTCTTCTGCCACAGGGACATCAGCGGTGCCGGCAGTGACTACAGCGACATAACCCCGCCTCCTGGATGCGGCTTCGAGGTATTGAGGGTTTTCAATATACAGGGCCCGGGCCTCTTCGGAATATTCAAGAGCGCCGGAAAGGCTGGAACCATCAAGGCCATTCATGACCTGCTCTGCCTTTTCAGCCCTGATCCTTGTGACAAGCAGGGGGCCGCCACGGGAGGCCAGGCTTTCAACTATTGCAATCAGCTGCTTGGCACTCTTGCCCGGACCGTAAACCACCTCTGGCAGGATATCCCTGAACCGCCGGTGATGATCAAGGCAGGCCCATTCCATCTCCTGGTATGGAAGTGTTTGAAGCTGCTTGACACACGCGTCAATCTCAAGGCTGCCATCTCTTACAGCCTGAAGCAGCTCTTTAAGCCTTGACTCTTCCACAGGTCTTAACCCCTGAGGTACTCCTTCATTGGTGCCAACTGCTGCTCAAACTGTTCGTTTATCTGGGCAGATATGTTGTTCCACTCCTGTTCAAGGGCTGCCAGTGCCTGCAGTTCCGAAGCATCCATGCCGTAGGCACCCTGGGCACCACCCATGCGCTGGTTTATCTGATCCTTGAACTGCTGCTGGTACTGATCTCTTGTCTGTTCATAGGTGCGAAGGAGCTGTTCAATCTGCGGAACTACCTGGCTTGCAATGCTACCCTTGATTTCAACCAGGCCGTTCAGGGCCTTTCTTATAGTATCCCACTGGGATACATCCCTGGGGAGCATGACATTTCTGAGAAGTACATCAGTAACTCCCTGGAGGACTGCGGTAATATCCGGGTCTTCCAGTTTTGACAGGGCAGTTTGAAGGTTATCCTCCCTGCCCTGTATGTAGGCTGCGGCAATACGCCGCCCTTCATCAACCCATTTCTGCCGATTCAACTCCTCCTTGTCCATACTGCCCAGTTTTTCAGCTTTTTCAAGAGCAATCTCAAGAGCACTGCGTATTTCACCCATTTCTGTTATACTCCATTCAAGTTAGTTATGTTCAAGTATTTTCTGAACAAGACCCAATTTAAAGGTTGACTGTTATGTTCAGATTGATCAATTTGGTGATTATTTCTCAAAAACAATAATCATGCTGATATTTTTAATCAAGTAATCTATTATTCACCTAATTTTAAACATAAACAGGAGCCCCAACGCTATGAACCAGCAGCCGGAATGGATGGAAACACTGCTTTCCCCTGCCATTTTTGAGAGTTATGCAGGAAGCTCGGCAGAGGAAGTTCAGCTTGTTCAGACCCATATATCATGGGTTTTTCTTGCAGGAGACAGGGTGTTCAAGGTTAAGAAACCGGTTAATTTCGGTTTTCTGGATTTTTCAACCCTGGATAAAAGAAAGCGGTACTGTAATGCCGAACTGCAACTAAACAGGAGACTGTGTCCTGACATATACCTTGAGGTGATCCCTCTTACCCGGGAAGATGGGGGCTTCTTACTTGATGGCACCGGGGATGTTGTTGAATGGATTCTGGTTATGAAACGAATGCCTGAACAGGGGCTTATGAACAGGCTGCTTGAACGGGATGAGATCCACACGCCGGACATGGACCGGATCGTTAACAGGCTTGTTCCATTTTACCAGGCTGCAGACTCGGGAGATGAAGTCCGGGAGATGGGTTCCATTCAGACCATTACCCACAATACCGAGGAGAACTTCGAACAGACAGAGGGGTTTGTTGATGACCTGATTCCACGCCCCACATTTGACGCTATCTGTTCCTACACCCGTAATTTTCTCAAGGAGAACAGGGAACTTTTTGAAGAGCGGATTGAAGCCGGGAAGATAAGGGAGGGGCATGGAGACCTTTATTCAGCAAATATCTGTTTTGACCGGGATCATGACAGAGTTTACATATTTGACTGCATAGAGTTCAATCAGCGGTTTCGATGCGGTGATATTGTCTCTGATGTTGCGTTTCTTGCTATGGACCTGGACCATTTTGGCCTGCCCCAGCTCTCCGAATATTTTATCACACAGTTTGCAGAAAAATCAGATGACCCCAAACTGCTTGAGCTGAATGCATTCTACAAGTGTTACCGTGCCTATGTGCGGGGCAAGATAGGCTGTTTTACAGCAGCAGATCCGGGGGTTGATGAAAAGGTCAGGGAGATGTGCCGAAGGCAGGCGGCAGATTATTTCAGGCTTGCGCTGAAATATGCGGGGGCTGCTCCTGAAGCGCACATCTACTGTTTCTTCGGCCTGTCAGGGAGCGGAAAATCAACCCTTGCAGAGGCGTGGGCAAAAAAGCAGGAAATCCCTGTTTTTAACTCTGACAGGGTAAGAAAGGAGATAGTGGCAGGAATTCCTGCAACAGAAAGCCGTATTGAGCCATTTGGCAAGGGCATTTACAGCAGGGAGATGAGTGAAAAGACATACCGGGCAATGGCAAGGCTTGCCGGAAGCCGCATTGTACGCGGTGAGTCTGCCGTGGTTGATGCAACATACACCGGGGCTGAGGAACGCGCCTATTTGATAGACATGGCCCGTGCTGCCGGGGCGAAGATCCATTTTATACACTGCGTCTGTGATGAAGAAACGATCAGGAAGCGCTTGGCTGGCAGGCAGGAGCAGGGCAAATCGGTTTCAGACGGAAGGTGGGAGATATATCTGGAGCAGAAAAAGCGCTTTGCAGACCCGTCGGGCCTTGAAGGTCTTGTAACCATTGATACTGTCATGCCGCCGGATGAGGCAGTAAGGGTGCTTGAGAAGGCGCTTTAATCGCAGGTCTCTTTCGAATCAGCACAGGAAATGCAGTCATTCATACCAAAGGAGCTTCAAGGGCTTCGAGAACAGGGGCTTTTCAGAAAGCCCCATCTGCTTGCGCCTTCCGAAACCCCGGGATACGTCATATACAACGGGCGCAGGCTCCTTGATCTCTGCTCAAACGATTACCTGGGACTCTCACATTCTCCAGAGCTTGCCCAGGCATGTTGTGCTGCGGCAAGGAAGTACGGTGCAGGTGCAGGGGCCTCAAGGCTTATGAGCGGGAACAGAGCGCTTCATCAAAGCCTGGAGCAGGAGATAAGCTCACTTAAAAACAGCGAAGCCGCCTTGCTTCTTGGAAGCGGCTATCTTGCCAATGTTGGCATTATTCCTGCCCTCTGCGCCAGGCATGACGCCATATTCAGTGATCGCCTTAACCACGCAAGCATAATGGATGGCATATTGCTCTCAAGGGCTACACTTTTCAGGTATGGGCACAATGACCTGGAGCATCTTGAAAGCATGCTTCAAGAGCACAGAAGGGATTTTCGCAGGGCGCTTGTTATCTCCGAGAGCCTTTTCAGCATGGACGGTGACATGGCGGATGTCGAAAGGCTTGCTGAGATAAAAAAGAGATATGACGCAATGCTCCTTATTGATGATGCCCATGCCACCGGGGTTTTTGGAGAACATGGCGAGGGGGCTGTGAGCAGGGATTTGACCCCCGAGGTTGATGTCACAGTGGGGACCTTTGGAAAGGCACTTGGAAGTTACGGGGCATTTGCAGCCGTATCCCGTGAGATGAAAGAGTATCTTGTAAACAGATGCCGTACATTTATCTTTTCAACAGCCCTTCCACCTTCGGTAACAGCCGCATCTCTTGCTGCGGTTAAATCCATTTCAGAAGATCCGTCCAGAGGAAAATATCTCCTTGAGCTTTCCGGGAGGCTGCGCCAACAGCTCCTAGAAAGGGCAGGGATACGAACAGACAGTGTTTCGCAGATAATCCCCATTATCGCAGGTAGTAACAGCCGCGCCCTTGAGCTTCAGAATCTGCTGATGGATGCGGGTTTTTTCACAAAGGCCGTACGCCCGCCCACGGTTCCCAGAGGCACAGCCAGGGTAAGGCTCTCACTTACCGCAAACCAATCCATTGAACAGCTCATGCCGCTTGTGGAACTGTGTGCAGAGTTTATGAATTCCGGAAACTCTTAAAAAAACGTATCTATTCAGCGTGATAATTGGTTTTGTTTTGGAGTGACTATGAAGAATTTCGTAGTTTTTCTTGGCGAAGCGGAGCCAGAAAATCGCGTCTGTCTGAGCGAGGAACCAGCGAGTTTCGCGATTTTAGCGTAGCAAGCCTTAGAAAAACAAGAACCTAGATTGAGCGTTTCAAAATCTGGAAAATTGTTTTTTTAACCAAATTAAAAGGAGTTATGTCGATTATAGTTTTCCAGTTTTGAAACCCTTCGGGATTGCCGTATTTACTGCATCTCCTTTGTCAGAGGAATCCCCATATAGCCGACTATTATGGGAATTCCTCTTTCGCAGATCTGCAGCAAATCTGACAATCGCTCAATCTAGGAAGAAATTATTCACCGGAACGGAAAAACAGGGCCAATTATCAACCTTATAACATCAATACGCTGAACAGTTACCAAAAAACTTGCAACATCCGAGAAAAATGGAATTCCAGTGCATAAACAGGGGTTATGAGGAGTGGCTGCTGCTTCTGCCAGGCTGGTCGTTTCTGCCTGATATATTCTCACCCCTTGAACTGAACTATAACTACATCATTCCCTGTGCTCCCCTGACAGATGATTTGGGTAACGATATTATCGAAATAGTTTCGGGCATTGGGGTTGAGAAAATCCATGTGCTTGGCTGGTCCCTTGGTGCAACAGTTGCTGCCAGATTTGCCAGGGCTCGTCCTGATTTAATATTAACCCTGTGTCTCATCTCCATAATGCCAGAGTTCAGTCAGAAGGAGATGGAACAGGTGATGAAGCAGATACGTGCTGACCGGATAAAGGCCCTTAAAAACTTCCACAGGCGCTGCTTTACAGGGCAAAAGCAGGAATATGAATGGTTTGTAAAAAATCTGCAAAAAAACGCTCTGGACAGATGGGATACTGCCTCACTTGAAAAGGGCCTGAGTTTTCTGGTGGATAATCCCTTTGATGCAGACCTTGTAAATGACACAAACACAATATATTTTCACGGCTCCCGTGATATAATATCTCCAGCAGAAAACCTGCTGTCCCGGCTTTCCAGTCCGGTGCATGTGATAAAAGGTGTTGGGCATCTGCCCTTTCTTGACAAGGATTTTTTATTGATTTATGAGCAATCTAAGCAAAAAAAGCATCGCTGAATCATTCAGCAGGGCCGCGGAGACCTACGACAGTTTTGCCCACGTCCAGAAGAAGACGGCAAACCACCTTGCCAATCTCCTGCCCGGTGCTGAAGGCGTAGATTTAATCCTTGAGGTGGGTTGCGGAACAGGATTTTACACCAGTATCCTTGACAGCAGATTTCCCCAGGCATCAATCATTGCCCTTGATATTGCTGAGCCAATGGCAAGGGACGCGCAGGTGAAACTTGAAAATCCGGCTAAACGATATTTTCTGGCAGCAGATGCTGAGCAACTGCCCCTTTTACCAGGCAGAAAGTTTGACCTGATAACATCAAACGGCGTATTCCAGTGGTTTTCCAATATTGAAAAAGGGGTCCGGAGGCTTGCCCGGTATATTAAGCAGGACGGCATGATGCTGGCGGCCATATTTGGTAACCGCACATTGAATGAACTTGCCACTGCCATACAGACCGAGCTTCAAGAAGATGTCTCCATACCTGCCCAGGCATTTCCAGGTTCAGGAGTGATAGAATCTGTATTTGGATCGCTCTTCAGGCAGGTGGAGATAAAGGAACGCACCATTGCAAGGACCTATCCCGATGTGCCTTCAATGCTCCGCACGTTGAAGATGACCGGGGTGGCACCAAAAAAAACAAGGCCAATTATCAGGACCAGGGGAGAGATGGATAAGATTGGAAAAAACTACACCATGCAGACCGGGAGGGTTATGGCCTCATACCATGTTATTATTGTAAGGGCATGGGAGCTGAAATGAATCTTCTTGAAAAGTAATACCCAACCGTTCACGCCCTATCGCCCTGCCCGGCCCTGTTGTTCATCCTGTAAACCCACGCAAGTATCTCTGCCACCACAACGTAGGTCTCCGGGGGAATTTCAGCATTTACATCAAGGCACGATAGTACCTCCACAAGATCAGCATCTTCCCGTACCGGCACCCCTGCCTCTCGTGCTAGTTCAATAATTTTTTCGGCAACCGGGCCCATGCCCTTTGCAGTAACCCTGGGGGCGCTGTCTTCACCTGCCTTGTATCTCAGGGCAACTGCCTTTTTGCGTTTGTCATTCCGCTCCATTAAAGCCATCCAGACACCTTATGCCACAATATTTAATGAAGATTCTGATATGCCTGGATGGGGCACAGGCGTTAATAGCTCAGAGGCTCCGGACTCATCCAGAGCAAATATGTCAGCTACGGCAAAATTGAACCCGTGTGCCTGCATGTGAGTGCGAAGCTCCCCTATGCCACTTCTCAGCAATGGAAGTATCTCCCTTGAGGCAGCGGCAAACAGTTTTATGCCCTGTTCTTCCTGCAGGATGTGGAAGTTGATGCGTCCAAGATGGGTGAGTTCAAGATCAAAAACCAAATGCTGTACCTTTTCCGTTGCTTCACCGTCCTGCTCTCCCTCATCCTGCCACCATGACCAGTGACCGTGTCCTGCACCATTTTCAAACCACAGGGGAATCATGAAAAAGGGAGTATTGAGATAGTTGTGTACCTGTTGCTGAAAATGCTGGATTGAATCGGCGTGGGTTGAAAGGGCATTGAAAAATCTATGTACAGTCTCCTGCCTGGCTTCGGATTGAGATGCTGCAGGGCCTTGGGGGCGTGCAGAACCGGGCTGCTCTACCCTTCCCCCCGGATCAGTTTTGGCTGTTGCTCCCCCGTGCCTGGCATCAGCCGACAGTACCGAACTGGCCACTTTCCTTGTTCCATGCGAAATGACAGAACTGTTGGCGTCTGACCTGGTGCCAGTGACGAGGGTGTCGGCATCTGATTGCAAGGCCGGTTTGCTGCCTTTCTGGCTGTCATCCCCGGAGGCAGTCTGGATATTCGGTGCCTGGTTATCATTCTTTTCTGAAACTGCCTGGCCTATTGTCTTTGATAAAGTTGCTCCATCCTGCCTGCCCGTGATTATTACATCCTGCCGTCCAGTTGGTATTGATGATATGTTTTGGTTTTGGGAATTTAAGGCATTTTCTGATTTTACTCCGGTTTCATGGCCGGTAACGGCGGGGCGTCCGGAAGAAGCGTTTGATTCATTGGCCCCAGGCATTGAAATGCGGGAAGCCAGAGAGACAAAACCGGAATCTTTCTCACCGGAGTTCAGAGGCGAAACACCACTACCCTGGCCGGAAGTAGCTCTTGCCTGTGAATTAGGAAGAGAGGAACTTCCCAGGCCCACAGACTCCCTGGATACAGTATTGCCGGAAATCCTTGCACCTTGTTCTGAGTTGGGGGGGCTTGCACCAGGTGCAGCATCTGTCCTTGTCCCTCGGCCAGAGACAACTCCCGTGTTGTCAGGTTCTTTGACAGCACTGGATGCTGACATTTTTGATGGAAATTCATTACCCTTTCTAGACGGATTGCTGTCTCCTGCTGAGATGTGCGGCTGTGCAGCTTTCCCTGAAATACCGTCACCCTTCCCGGTCTCTGCCTGCGAGCCTGATAACATGCCCTTTACCCCTGAAGGAACTTGCTGATTACTCTGCACTGTCCTGCTGTTTCCCTGAAGTGTGGCATCTTCACTTATAGCCTGTCCTGCTCGCCCGGTATTATTCGACTGCCCAGAATCTGAAGTCACAACTGCCCGTAGAACTGCAGCAATATCATCAATGACGCCGGTTCCTGACCCGGCAAGGGGCTGAAACAGTGCCATAACTGCACGGAGGGCAGTGGTATCAGGCCGAGCGCCCTGTGCCATATTCCGCAAAAAGGAGACAGCAGTCTCATCTGCCCTGGTGCTGGAAACATTTCCTGTTTCAGGCGAGTAAAGAGTGGAGCGGCCAAATATAGCATTCAGTTTTGAAAAACCTGCCCGTACACCAAGCAGCTCCCGGTTGATAGCAGCTGCCTTTCTTGCACTGGAGGCAGCGTTGGCATCAATTACAGAGAGCAGCCGAACCTGAAGAGGGTTTCCCTCTTTTACCACCTCAAGTTCCACATTTGCGCCCTGGGGCAGAGGTGTATTGCTGCGGGCCCTTATCGTTTGGCCAGACACATCAATCATCTCAAAGCCCCCCTGTCGTTCCGTGACAGTCCCCTGAAACCTTGCACCTGTCACCAGTTCGGCCAGCACCTTGGCCGGAGAAGTCCGGGAGGCACCTGTCTGGCCGGAACGAAATTCCGGATTTTCTGCCTGTAATTTATCAGTTATTTCCAAGGATCTGACCGTCCTGCTGTTTTATAAATTCTATAACTTTCCTGAACTGCTATTGTTATTTTACCCTAAGTTTAGCGTTTCAAAATGGGAAAAATTATTTTTCCAGTGGAATTAAAAGGAGTTATATCAATTGTAGCTTTCCAATTTTGAAACCCATCGGGATTGCCAGCTTCACTGCATCTCCTTTGTCATCGGTCTTCCCACATAGCCTACTATAGTGGGGAGCCCTCTTTCGCGGATATGCAGCAAATCTGACAATCGCACAATTTAGGTTTACAATACTTCTCATCGGTACAAATTCAATGCAAGGTAAAATTGTGCAGTCAGAGAAGTGGTGCATTAGGAGCTTTCGGTTTATAGCTTCCTTGAACTGGAGCTTGAAAACCGGGAAAAAATCATTTACCAGGTTTTGAATAGCTCAATCCATGGTAACTGTTCAGCGCATTTATTGAATGAGGTTGGTAAATGGTCTTGTTTTTCCGTTCCGGAGAACAATTTCTTGTTTTTCTAAGGCTTGCTCCGCCAAAATCGCGAAACTCGCTCGTGCCTCGCTCAGACAGACGCGATTTTATGGCTGCG
>WGBG01000102.1 GCA_015494395.1 Deltaproteobacteria bacterium | reverse complement strand
GTTTTTCTAAGGCTTGCTCCGCCAAAATCGCGAAACTCGCTCGTGCCTCGCTCAGACAGACGCGATTTTATGGCTGCGCTTCGCCAAGAAAAACTACGAAATTGTTCAAAGTCACTCCAAAACAAGACCATTTACCACGCTGAATAGATACTTACCATCTTATAAAAGGACAGACCCCTGCCTTGCTTACAGTCAAACTGCCTGATTCAGGAGTCACAGGATAAAGTTCACCATCAAGGGACACCTCACCATGATGCCAGACTTTTACCTGTTCTGCCTCTTTGAGCAAGTAGCCGTTTTTCATGCATGCAGCATGAGACAACCTGCCTGTTATCAGCAGACGGAAAACCTCTCTAATAATCTTTCTTGCCCCTCTTTCAATGGCAGTAACATGAATCCTGCTGCATGTTTTCCTGCTTACGGTTTTAAATGGCTGCATTCCAAAGAGAAGGCGGTTTAATGTTGTCAGCATCAGGATTAGAGACTCCCCCTCCAAGGGTATTTTGCCATCAATTGAAATTCTTATGGTTCGTGGTGAAATAATTGAGGACTGTTTTAAGGCAAAGGCGTTAAAGATAAATTTTATAAAGGTAAGCGCAATTCCTGGCACACCCCACATAATGCGTTCATGCATGTGCTCGCGGTACCATGCCATTGCGTCACATATCCCGGCAGTTGCAAGAAACATCCCGTATTTTGTGCCACATCCCGGAATTTCGACACGCATTATGTCCCTGAACACCATACGTGCGGAACTTGAAAAATCCTTTTGAAAAATCCTCTCAAGCACACTTTCAAGGTCACCCGAGACACCTGTATCAACCGCAGTCATGTTGGTTGTACCTCCCCTGACAATAACAAGGGGCGGAAGCACATCAAACGGTTGAGCACCAAAAAGGGAGGAATGCACAGCCTGAACCGTCCCGTCTCCAGAGCTTACCACCACAAGATTTACCCCTGAGGCAGAAAATTCAAAAAGAGCATCCTCCACATCTGCCAGGGTGACAACCTCTCTGACAGGTGTGTCAAACCGTGCTGCAAGCCTTGATATATCAACTGGCCTGCGCCTGTTTCTGCCGCTTAGCGGATTAACCAGAACACCTGGACGGGGCAGCTCCGGAATGAGGCCACTTACAGAGGACAATTTTATAAAATCTCCGGGGATGTGTTTTGCATCAGATGGGTATGTAAAATACTTGTCAGCTATACCTCTGGCTTCCTGGTAAACCACCTTACTGCAAGGGATGACTCCCTGTCCCTTTCATCAACTGTGCTGAACCATGATTTAAGGGTCTCACCCTTTACAAACCTGAGATAAAAACCGTAGGCAAGGCGTCCCAGCAAAAATGCAGTGGTAAATACGCTCCACCACACCACGGCAAGCAAACCCACATCGGGCCTTCCTAAAAACAGAGAAACAGTTAGAAAAATCATGCACGGATTCCGCCTTGCAGTGACAAGACGGAAAAAGGAATCTATGGGCCTCCAGCAAAATATTCCAAAACTGCCAAGGGTCCATTTGAACGTTCCCTCAACAAGCCGCCCGATTATATAGGCTGAAAAAAGCCACCACATAAGATGGGAAAGCGGGGTGTCTATGCCGTATCTGCCCGTTGCCTGAAGCCCCATACCCCAGAGCAGATACCAGAAAGGGGGATGTACGAGATCAATAAGATGGTCAAAATAGTGACCAAATTTGCTTGAAGTAACCGTAACCCTTGCAAGCTTTCCATCAACAGTATCAAGAAAGGTCATGAGCCAGCCGCACAGTAACCCCAGAAATAACTGCCCCTGATAAAAGAGCCAGCCTGCCAGGACAACCAGGATGAACCCTATAAGGGTAACGTGATTGGGACGAAGCCCAAGTTTTACGCACTGTTTCACCACCCTGCGGGCAGGTTTTGGCCAAAGCCACTTGGTCACAAGGTCTGTTACTCCCTTGTAGGACCAGTTAAAGAGTTTCTTCTCAAGCTCGTCCTCGCGGCCTGGTTCTGCCTTGAACACGAACGGAGGCTCATGTTTCCTGAGACGCCTGTTAAAAGATACAGGAAGTTCCTCAATTTCTTTAACCTCTGGACCCTGGGGCCGGTCTGTTTTGCCAAGACTCTTGATAAACGAGACGGTCTGCTGCGCATCAGATGCGGCTACATGGGCGCAAAATGGATACTGCTCACCCTCCCTGTTATTAAAGACAATTATACCAGGGGTTGCAGCAAGGTATTTTACAAGCCTGTCATCAACAAGGTAGTCTCCACGGGTTATAATGATGGTGGCATCCTTGGGCAAATCTTCAAGGCTCTTGATTTCAGTTAAGCCAGGCCCAAGAATTCTCTTGAATCGTTCCCCAGGGGTCAGCCCCCAGATCCTTACATCACAGTCGTTGATAATATAAAGATATGGTTTCATACAGTTTTCTTTGTATCTATTCAGTATAGTGAATGGTCTTGTTTTGGAGTGACTCTGAAGAATTTCGTAGTTTTTTCTTGGCGAAGCGTAGCCACAAAAATCGCGCCTGTCTGAGCGAGGCACGAGCGAGTTTCGCGATTTTGGCGGAGCGAGCCTTAGAAAAACAAGAAATTATTCATCGAAACGGAAAAACAAGGCCATTCACTAACCTCAATTAAATACGCTGAACAGTTACTTTTCTTATTAAATTCGTAATTTCTGCTATTTCAATAATTTTGCACAAGCTGTATCATACCATGATTACATCAAAAAAAAAGACAAGGCTGCATCATGAAATACGCTTCCGCATCAAAAAAAAAGCCCCTATCATTTAAACTTGCACACATATCTGACCTGCACCTTGCCTCATTGCAGGGAATCCATGCACGACAACTGCTGAACAAACGCATTCTTGGTTATGCCAAGTGGCATATCAGCAGGAAGGCAAAAACTGACACGACCATTGCCCGCATCCTCATTGACAATCTCCATGAAATCAAACCTGACCACACGGTTATAACCGGCGACCTCACACATTTGGGGCTGCCAGACGAATTTACAGGGGCGAGAAAATGGCTTGAAAAAATGGGACCCCCGGAAAACATCTCCCTGGTTCCAGGGAATCACGACACCTATGTCAGGGAGGCATGGGACACCACGTTCCTCAAGTGGATGAAATACCTGAAACCGCAGTTCTCCTTCAGGGGTTCCTGCATACCACGCTCACTGGATGATATTTTCCCAACCCTGGAGATAATTGGGCCAATTGCCCTGATAGGCATCTCAACAGCAGTTCCCTGCGGACCTCATCTGGCAACCGGCATGATCAGCAGGGACCAACTTGAAAAACTCCAAAACATCCTGCAGCAACTTGGAGGCAGAGACCTGTTCAGGACCTTGTTTCTGCACCACCCGCCAGTTGCAGGCGTTGTAAAAAAACGAAAAGCTCTTGTAAACCATGCTGCCCTTGAAAGAATCATCAAAACCTATGGCTGCGAACTGGTACTGCATGGACATTCCCACAAGACCACCTGTTCAGAGCTTAAAACATCCAGGGGCAAAGCCATTGTTACAGGTGCACCATCCATAACTTCCGCCGTGAGGAGTAATGGCAAGGAATCCGCATGGTTTCTGTATCATATCACACAGGAACGGGCAAAAACCTTCTCTCTCATCACTGAAAGATATGTGTTTAATCACAGTGCCAGAAGATTTGAGGTTTCTCCTGCTGATACTTTTAAAGCCAAAATCCTGGTCTGAATCGACTGTGACATACCCTTTTCCACTCATTATGAAATCATGTCCTTGAAAAATTTATAAATAAAATCAGAAGTCCGATATTAGTAAAAGAAGGCATACAGTAAAAAATTCCACCGGACAGTAACATCCGGGGCATGGAAAAAGGATATCTTCATGGACTTAGGGACCGTAATTGGCCTTGTAATGGGCATAGTGCTTATCCTGACTGCCATTCTGCTTGGCGGCAGTCTTGGTGCGTTTGTTGACATACCCTCTGTGCTTATCGTAATCGGAGGTGCTATTGCAGCCACGCTGATACGTTTTACGCTCAGTGATGTAATAAACAGCATCAAGGTTATGATGAAGGCATTCTTTGCCAAGCCCACTCCGCCAGAGGAAATTATTCAGGAACTGATTACGCTGTCAAACATCGCCAGAAAGGAAGGCCTGCTGAAACTTGAAAAACAGCCTGTTAATGACCCTTTTCTGAAAAAGGCAATCATGTACTGTGTTGATGGCCACGAGGCGGATTTTATTGAAGACGTGCTTAACAAGGAGATTGAACTGACCCTTGACAGGCACGGGCTTGGCAAGGGCACATTTGATGCCATTGGTGATGCCGCACCTGCGTTTGGAATGATCGGAACCCTGGTAGGGCTGGTAAACATGCTTGGCAATATGTCTGATCCTGCATCCATCGGCCCTGCAATGGCGGTTGCCCTCCTTACCACGCTATACGGGGCAATCATGGCAAACCTCATAGCGCTACCCATTGCAGACAAGCTGAAACGCCGAAGCCAGGAAGAGGAACTTAACAAACGTCTTGTGCTGGAAGGTGTTCTGGGACTTCAGAAGGGGCTTAATCCAAGGGTCCTTGAGGAACTCCTCAAAACCTATCTTCCGCCAGGAAAACGCAGCAGCTCAGAAGAGTAGAAGATAATGGGAAAGAAATGTGAATGCCCAAAGGGCGCACCAATGTGGATGGTCACCTTTGGTGACCTGATGAGTCTCCTCCTGTGCTTTTTTGTGCTGTTGCTCTCGTTTTCCACCATGGATCCGCAGCAGTTCAAGGAGGTGTCCGGATCACTGGAAAGGGCGTTCGGTGTACAAAAAACAGAAATAACCTTTGATATACCAAAGGGAATCGACATAGTATCCCGGGATTTTAATCCAACTTTTACCATTGACATTGTACTTGAGAAGATCAAGTCAGCCATAAAACTTGAACTCATAAAGGGAGAAATAGAGATAGAGGCACTGAAGGACCGGGTAATACTCCGAATGAACGATGAAGTTACATTTGACCCGGGTGATGCCACATTAAAGGAAAAATCCAAACGCATGCTTGACAAGATCAGGGGTGTTATTGAAACAGTCCCAGGCGAGGTGCTGATCGGTGGCCACACGGACAATATTCCAACTCACGGCAAGTATCCTTCCAACTGGCATCTCTCTGCTGCAAGGGCAGCGTCGGTTGTAGTCTATCTGCTGGACAGGAACAGCATAGCGCCTGAACGTCTGGCAGCAGTAGGGTACGGCAGCAGTCATCCACGGGTACCAAACGATACACCTGAACACAGAAAGATGAACCGCAGGGTGGAAATCATCTTCATGCAGCCTCCTGAGCCTGACAACTTTGATGTCAAGCCCCTTAACCAGAAGGGACTGCTTGAACAAGAGCTTTTCCCACAGGATGTTATTCAGTAAGCGACTGTTTTGAGGTAGAAAAAAATTTTCTTTAACATACACAAACAGGAACTGATATGAGTCAACAAGAAAAAAGAAGCAGTATTCGCGTTAAATCAAAGGTGCTGCTCAAGGTTATAAAGATCTCTCCCAAGGAATACCAGACCAGGGTAGAAAATTTTTCCACAGGCAAGGAGACCCCTGAGACCGACAGTATCCGCTATCCGGTTCTTTCGTATGACATAAAACCGCAACTGAAAAAGATCAGGGAAAAAGAGGAGGCCCTTGCAACAGTCCTGGATGTGCTGGACCAGAAGCTCTCCTTTATTATTCAAAAATTCAGACAGGAAGAGGAAGAAGAAAAGGGATTCACTGAAGTTGAGGCGGATATCAGTGCAGCAGGCATAGCCTTTGTGTGCAGGGAGTGTATGGATGCAGGCCAGTACCTGGAATTACAAATTGGTCTGATGCCAGACTACTTTCACTTTCTTGCCCTGGGCAGGGTTGTAAGGGCAACTCCGCTTGATGATGGCAAGTGGTGCATTGGCGTAGAGTTCACCTGGATAACTGAAGATGACAGGGAGAGATTAATTGAGTATCTATTCCAGCGTCAGGTTATGCAGCTCAAGATGAGACGCATGAAAAGGGAAAGCAAGGAACAGAGGCAGTAGATACCTTAAAAAAATGGACGAAAAGGCAAAAAAACTGGTCTGTTTTGGAAACAGTATCACACAGGGGTGGAGAGTCAGGGAAGACCAGTCCTGGCCGTGGATAATTCAGCAGGCCCTGCCATTCAGGGTTATAAATGCAGGGATCTCCGGTGAAACCAGCCTTGATGGGCTTCACAGGTTAAACTCCATAATAGAGCTTAAACCCACATGGTGCATTATAGAATTCGGCATAAACGACTTCTATAACGGATTCACAGTGGAGCAGACCCGTACAAACCTTGATGCAATTATCAATGCAATGAAGGACCAGGGAATACGCCCTGCCCTTATGGGGTTTGACCTGAGGGAACCTGCTACAAGGCCATGGGCAGCCATGTACCGCGACCTGTCAGATGTGCATCAGATTCCCCTGATGCCTGATCTTTTCAAGGGGCTGTGGGGAGAAGACGGCACCTTCATGGAAGATGGGCTGCATCCCACGGCAAAGGGGTATCAAATCATAGCCCGGAACTGCCTTGAAACCTTTTCAAACACCCTTTGGCAGTAAACACTCCCTGTTACATCACACAGCTATATTCATCCCCCTTATTTCCTGCATCATCTGCGCAAACTGTTCAGGATACAGGGACTGAGGACCATCAGAAAGGGCTTTGTCCGGATTGTTATGCACCTCCACCAGAAGACCATGTATGCCAACTGCAGCAGATGCACGGGCAAGGGGTACCACCTGATCCCTTCTTCCTGCAGCGTGGCTTG
The DNA here is from genome assembly GCA_015494395.1 of Deltaproteobacteria bacterium. Classification (GTDB taxonomy): domain Bacteria; phylum Desulfobacterota; class Dissulfuribacteria; order Dissulfuribacterales; family QOAL01; genus S144-17. Next base: position 5,233 of record WGBG01000102.1, on the reverse strand, counting down.
GATCAATCACAATGGGAAGATGACTCTCCCTTCTGATATAGGGCACTGCATTTAAATCAAGAGTGTTTCTGGAGTGTCTGACAAAGGTCCTTATGCCCCGCTCACACAGAATGACCTGACTGTTACCCTCTGACATGATGTACTCAGCCGCCATGAAAAATTCATCAAGCGTTGCAGACATTCCCCGTTTCAACAGAACCGGCTTTTTTGCCTGGCCTGCCCGTCTTAAAAGCCTGTAGTTCTGCATGTTCCTGGTGCCAATCTGAATAATATCTGCATACTCCTCAACCAGGTCACAGACCTCATGGTCAGTTGCCTCTGTGACTATAAACAGACCGGTCTCCTCACGCACCTTTGCAAGTATCTCAAGCCCCTTCTTCCCAAGGCCCTGGAAGGAGTATGGTGATGACCGTGGCTTGAATGCCCCGGCCCTGAAGAGTGACGCACCGGCTTTTTTAACCTCTTCTGCAATGGCAAGTGCCTGCTTTTCACTCTCAACTGCACAGGGCCCTGCCATTACAACCAGCTTTTCACCTCCTATGGCAACCTTGCCGTTTCCAAGCTCTATTACCGTATCTTCAGGATGCATCTCCCTGCTTACCAGTTTATAAGGTTTCGAAACCGGAATAACCTCTCTCACCCCTGGTATATCCAGAAAAAGCGCCGGGTCTGTGGCACCGGGATTACGCAGCACACCGATTGCAGTCCTCTCCTCGCCTGGAATGGGTTTTGCCTCCCATCCCAGAGATTCAATACGGTCAATTACCTTTTTAACATCATCACCTGATGCAGATTGCCTCATTACTATGAGCATGTTTTAGCTCCTGTGAGAAATTATCTATTCGCCTTTATAGGGTGTGATACCAAGTGAATAAATATGCAAAAACAAAAAAACCCCCCTGCTAATACCACAGGGAGGTCCAAATTCCAAGCCGGTTAACGGATGCTTCAGGAAGAGCAGCCAGACGCCTTGCATCCGCCTGTTTTGCATGAGCTGCTGCTTGAAGAATCCTTTTTGTTTGAAGCGCTCTCTGACTTGCTGTTATCCTGCTTCTTGTTGGCATAATCGGTTACATACCAACCAGAGCCCTTAAGGTGAAATGTCGTCCTGGACATAACCTTGTGCATGCCGCCACCACATGCACTGCATGTTGAAAGCGGCGGATCAGACATCTTCTGCCAATGCTCTACAACAGCACCGCACTGGTCACACTCATATTCATAAATAGGCATGGTATCTACACCTCCGTTCTTTAACTAAAATTGAGAATTTCAATGGTTTGAAGTTTTGAAACCCCTGAGATTGCAGTATTGACTGCATGCCCAAGGCATTAAATTTACAACCATAACTCAAAAAATCAAGAGCTGCGATGAGCAGCAAATCGTTCCAGCACCCTGTCAAGGCCCCTGAGAGGCACTCTTTCAAGCATGTCATTTGTAATGGAGTGCACTATCTGCTCCTCCTGCTCCTTGTCTTCAGACAGGAGATGGCAGCAATGCCGGCTGAAACGGGCTATATGAACCAACTCGTGGCTGATAACATACACCATAAAGGGTAACAGCCTGTCCTCAAGCCCTCCCCGTGTTTCCGTCAAGATATTGTGGTCATGCAGACAGATATGATAAATTTGATGACTGTCCCGCCCTGACATCTTGGAAGAAAAGGTATTGTCAAAGCGTAACAGATGTGCATAGGTCTTTTCAGGAAACTCAATACTCCGGGACTCCATGAGCGTCTTTATCTCATAGGGATTTCGCTTCCAGTGACTGGTGGAAAAGGCAAAGAAGTCACTTGTTACGTCTTCTGCGATAGCCACTGATTTATCAATTATGTTAATATGCTCAGGGCTGAAAAAATACTGCATCTGTCTCCACAAACCGACTCGAACTCCACAGACACAAAGACTGTTTTACCACTTGAAAAAAATTAGTAATGACGTACCAGGTTGTCAACTTCTCCATGTTGTTTTTCATAGAGGGATGAAATATCAACGGATAGCATGCTGTTTTATGTTCAACCGGCAAAGGCTTTATGTTAGTATAGCAGAATGGATTGTCTTTTTATCATAAACCCCGCCTCTGGAGGGATGGAAGGCCAGAACATTGCCGACATCCTGAACAGGGACTTTACGGGCGGCGGCAAAAACATTCAGGCAGTTTTTCTTAACCGTCACAACCCGGTTGGACAACTGACCTCCCTTGCTCCTGGCAAGGACCTTGTTGTGATTGGCGGAGGTGATGGCACAGTATCACTTGTGGCATCCTGCCTTTCCGAACTGGACTCACCGCCTCCATTTGCAATCATGCCCATTGGCACAGGCAATGACCTGGCACGCAATACCGGATGGTTCAGAATCTGGCAGTCAGGCGGGCTTGATGCCCTGTTCACTGCCATCTCGCTTTCCAAAGCAGAATCCATTGACGTGTGGAGTGCAGGAAAGACCAACAGGTTCATCTGCTATGCAGGCATAGGCATTGACGCCTCAATTATAGACTTTATATCACGCCACAGGTACACTTACACGCCGCCTTTAAGGTGGCACGGTGCCAGGCGTCTGATGACCCGCCTGCTTTATATTGCTGCGGCATTTCGCTTTGCAGTTTCCGGGACGAAAACTCACCATAATGATTCAATCAAAATGGAATTTTTTCTCAAGGGACAGGGCATAAAATCACTTGATGCATCACGGGCACAGATGGTTGTAATTGCCTCAATTGACAGGTATGGAGGCGGAGGACACCTTTCAAGCAAGGCAAATCGCAGTGACGGGATATTCGAAGTCTATGCATTTCACTCACTGCAAAGGTATATCTCCTTTGTGCTCAAAAGCAGAATAGGCTCAAAATTTGCCCCAGACCCGGATTTCAGGGCAGACAAGCTGGACGTTTACAAGAAGAAAAAACTGCTTGTTCAGCTTGACGGTGAACCTGCAATGCTGGAATCAGACGGCACAAAATCAAGCATCTGCATACACCGGGCAATACCCGTACTCATACCGCCTGACGATCTTGCTGCACGGCAACGCATCCGAAAACCATCTCATGCAAAGCGGAAGGTCAAGGCAGAGGTTTCGCCTGCAATACCAGGGGCCGCAGCCATAAAGCATAGTACAGCACAGAAGCAGGCTGGCGACCAGGACAATACACAAATGAGCTGAATTTCCCCGGAATTTAAACAGCTGATACAGACCAGGAAACATGACATCATCTGAAACTATTTCTCCTGATTCCGTAAACAAGGCCATTGAGGCAGCACTTTCGTGGAGTGACTCCCACCAGTCTCCGGAAGGTTACTGGATTGGGCTACTTGAAACAAACTGCTGCATGGAAGCCGAGTGGATAATGGCAATGCACTTCATGGGAATTGATGATGATCCCATGCAGCCGCAGGTGGTTCAGGCGATACTGAACCAGCAGCGCCAGGATGGATCCTGGGAGGTTTACTATAAAGCCCCCTCAGGGGATATAAACACCACAGTTGAGTGTTATGCAGCGCTTAAAATTGCCGGTTTTTCCATAGACCATCCGGTAATGGTCAAGGCACGGAACTGGATACTTGAACGAGGGGGGCTGTCTGGAATAAGGGTCTTTACCCGGTACTGGCTAGCATTAATAGGCGAATGGCCCTGGGAGCACACCCCCATGCTGCCCCCTGAAATGATATTTCAGCCTCTGTGGTTCCCCTTTAATATCTATAATTTTTCATCATGGGCCCGGGCTACCATCATGCCCCTTTCAATACTCTGCTGTCGCAGACCCTCAAGACCCCTCCCCAGAGAGAAGCGGCTTGATGAACTGTTTCCAGAGGGGAGAGAAAATTTTGATTACAGGCTCAAGAGAAAACGGGGCATCCTGAGCCTTGATACGCTCTTTCTTGCTGCTGACCGGCTGCTTAACTCATACGTATCCTGGCCCTTTCATCCATTCAGGGAAACGGCAATAAGTGTTGTCATGGACTGGATAATCAAACACCAGGATGCAGATGGTGTATGGGGCGGCATACAGCCTCCCCTTATCTATTCCCTTATGGCACTGCACACCGAGGGGTATCTGCACAATCATCCTGTAATGAAAAAGGGCCTTGATGCATTTAAGGGACACTGGTCATTTGAAAAAAACGGCGGACGTTATATATGTGCAAGTGAGTCAATAGTATGGGATACATTTCTCACCATGCTTGCGCAGCTTGACTGCGGTCTGGATGTAAAAAGCTCTGAATCCCTTTTGAATGCCCTGGAATGGGTACTGGGGAAGTTTATAACATCCAGGGGAGACTGGCAGGTAAAGGTCAAGGGTGTCGAGCCGGGGGCATGGGCGTTTGAACGTGCAAATACCTGGTATCCTGATGTTGATGACACTGCAGTGGCACTTATCGTGCTTTCCAGGATCAGACAAACAAGAGAACTGCTCCCGGGTGCCATGTTTGGCGAAATCGCCTGGCAAATGTCCAGGGCACTCGACTGGATAGATGCAATGCAGTGTTCAAATGGCGGGTGGGCAGCATTCGACAGGGACAACTACGGCAAACTGCTTACCAAAATACCGTTTTCAGATTTTGGTGAAGCGCTTGATCCTCCAAGCGTTGATGTAACAGGGCATGTACTTGAGGCAATGGGGCTTATGGGAAGGACAATTGACCATCCGGTTGTAATGCGTGCCCTTAAATACATAGCCAGGGAGCAGGAAAAAGACGGAAGCTGGTTTGGCCGCTGGGGAGTGAATTACATATACGGGACCGGTGCCGTGCTGCCAGGGCTTGCTGCTGTTGGAGCAGACATGCGCTCAACAGGTGTAACCCATGCTGCTGACTGGCTCATCTCCCACCAGAACAAAGACGGGGGCTGGGGTGAAAGCTGTGCATCATACATGGATGAAAATTTCCGTGGCAGAGGGGAAAGCACGGCATCCCAGACAGCCTGGGCACTTATGGCACTTGTTTCAACCGGGAATCACCAATATGACAATGCTATCCAAAAAGGCATAAGATGGCTTTTGGAGACCCAGCAAAAAGACGGCACATGGGATGAACCTTGGTACACAGGGACCGGTTTCCCAGGCTATGGTGTTGGGGAACGGACTGATCTTAAACGTGCCCGCAAAGAACTTGCACAGGGAAAAGAGCTTTCCAGGGGTTTTATGATTAACTACAACCTTTACCGGCATTACTTTCCGCTTATGGCTCTTGGAAGGGCAAGAAAACACCTGGGCATGAGTTGAGATGTAATACGCCTTC
>WGBG01000101.1 GCA_015494395.1 Deltaproteobacteria bacterium | reverse complement strand
GGTGGAGACCGAGGAGGGAATCGATAATCTTACAGACAATAAGGAGTTTATGCATGTCCTGGCCAAGAAGGCCCGTGAGGCCAAGGAAATTCTATCCTCCCAGGATTCTGCTGAAATCATAATTACCGATGTATTAAAGGATGAAATGGGCCTGCCTATTCCCGTTGAGTTTGAAATTTCCCGCAGTGAGTTTGAACGAGCTATTCAACCCTATGCAGACAAGACCCTAGAACTCGTTAAAAAAGCTCTTGAACAGGCCGGGCTGGATAAGGATGAAATTGATGAGGTGCTCCTGGTAGGTGGATCTTCAACCATACCAAAATTTCAGCAAGTTATTGAAAATTTCTTTGGCAAGGAAAAGGTTCAGCGCAACCTTGATCCCATGACATGTGTTGCACAAGGGGCAGCCATATTAGCCAAAACCTTTGCAGGTATTACCTGTCCTGTGGAAAGCTGCCAGCATGAAAATCCGGACGATGCCGACCGTTGCGAAAAATGTGGTGCTGATCTTGGCCCCATCAAGGAAGCTCCCAAGGAGGTGGAGACCCATGGACGAACTGCAAAGCCCTATGGCATAGAGATAGTGGGAGGTGACTTTGCCGAGATTATTCCCAAGAACTCTCTATACCCTACTGACGGAACATATTTAGAGGAATTCCATACAGTTGTACCTGACCAGCGAATCATCAAGATACCTGTTTATGAGGGCTTTGCTAAAAAGGCTGCTGATAATGCCTTCATGGGCAATATATGGTTTTCAGACCTTCCCCCGGGTCTCCCTGAAAATACTCCTATAGAGGTATCCATGGATCTCGACAGTGATATGGTTTTTACAATTGGCTGTCGTATTCGTGGCACTGACTGGGTTCGTAAAGTCACATTGCAGCATGATGGCTGGGAGAACCAGGCAATGGACAATGCAATGTCAGCACACCTTGAAATACAGCAAGGAGGAATTACCGGCCAAGATGCTGAAACAATAAAGGAGCATGTGGAAAAAATAAAAGAGGCAGTGGAAAAGGGTAACAGGGAAACAGCCAAGAAACATATGGAGGAAATCAGAAAAATAAAGGACAATAGTGAAAAAGAGGCCGGGAAAGTGGACATGGACCAAGACTGGCGTAGGGAGCTTGAACGGCGCATGGAAATTGGTGAATCCGCAGTCGATCGTGTTCGTCCCATCCTGCCTGATGATGATAAGGGCCTCAAGGCATTTGATGAATGGTGGGAACGTTCTAAAAAGGCCCTTGATAGCAACGATGAGGCAGAGGGGTGCAGACTTAAGGAGAAAGGTTTTGACATTACCACAGGTGTACCTGTTGCAGGAGATATTATGGTTTCCGCTATTATTGCCAACATTCCAAGCCTGGATCCCGGTATTGCTACCAAATTGGAACAAACACGTCATGAACTCCTGTCAGCCATTGACAGTCGTAATGTGAGCCGGATAAATGAGGTGCTTCCGCCATTCAGAAATTCATTAGGTGAGGCAATGAAAGCTCTGGAGTCAAGTGAAGGTAAGCCCATAAATCTGCATGATGGAAAACTTGGCAGGTAGGCAAAAGGCTATCTGATGAGCGCAATAGGTCTTGACATTAATCCGCCGCTTGTACAGACGGCCATGGTTGACCGGCAGGGGGATGTCAGGCCCCTTTGCCAGGCTGAACTCTTTCCTCTGTATGCATTTGAGAACAAAGGGGCCATGCCAACACCTGCCGGTCTTTCTGTATGGTTTTCAAACAAGGAGGTTCCGGGTAGGGGGCGACCCGCCAATACCATACTTGAAGCAATATTGAGCGAACTCCTTGCGAAATCATCAGACCTGCTTAACGATCCTGTCAAAAATGTCAGCGTTACCGTTCCTTCTTCTCTTGGAGAGCGTTATCGTGCCTGGATACGTAGAGTTATGCAGGGGTTAGGCTACGAAACAACACTGTTCAACGAAGATCAGGCCTTGCTTAAGTCCTGTCCTGAATTTTGCAGGTCTTCCGCCATTTTGATTTATAACTTGAGGGGAACCACTGTCGATTTGTCTTTTTACCGCTTCAGCGGCAAGGCTCTCAGGATCGAACAGCTTGAAATTATAGAAAAATGTGGCATTGACACCATGGAACTCGCCTTGCTGGAGGCATTATTGCGTAAATTGCACATAAAAATTCGTTCCATTGGTCAATATCATGCAGTCCTTCAAACTCTTCATGAAACATGTAAACAGTGGATTTATGGGACACCTTTGCGTCTTTCATGCAACCAAAATGGCATGCCTTGCAATGCTGAATTGCCTTTTACAGAGGCCCAGGGGCTAATTCGGTCAATTTTTATGCGGTCTTTTGACGCGGTGCGCACAATCCTTCCTGAAGGTATGACTCCTCTTGTTGTTTTCCTGAGCCCAGAACCACAACCATTGGTTGTTTCACATCTACTTGAAAGTGCAATAGGAGTGAAAGTGCACAATGTAGGCAGGGAAAAGGTCCTGGCTGGAGCAGCCTTGCACGCAGTCCAGGATAATAGGGAGAACCGCAATACTCTACGCAACAAGAACAAAAAACTTCCGGAACGCCTGGATATTGTCTTTGATGATATAGTCGAAAACCAGGGGCATGTTTCCTTGAAGAAAAACCATGATCGGACTCATAATGTAAATGACCATGACC
>WGBG01000100.1 GCA_015494395.1 Deltaproteobacteria bacterium | reverse complement strand
TTCCGGTTCAATTTCAGGCAGCAGCCCCACTGTCATGGCCGAGTCCAGGTCAATGTAGCTTCCAAATGCCCCGGCAAGAATGATCTCGTCAATGTCCCTTATGGTAAGCCCCACGCTTTCAAGCAGTGTGACCACACCGGCATAGATTGCAGCCTTTGCCCTGATAAAGTTATCAAGGTCTATTTCGTTAATGGTTATATCAGAATCTGCGCCGGATTCCTCTCTCCATGCAAGCACGTACTCCCAGCCATTTTCCCCTTTTCTTACACGTTTTGAAGCAAGATCGCGCCTGAATTTTCCTCTCTGGTCAATTATGCCGTGCTCAAACAGGGTTGCCACTATGATAAGAAGCCCGGAGCCGCAGATGCCTGCAGGCGGTTTTCTGCCTACGGTTATGTTCATTGGCTCAAACGTGTTTGGGTCTATTGAAAAATCCTCTATTGCCCCGGCAGCAGCCCTCATACCGTGTGTTATGCCGCCTCCCTCAAATGCAGGCCCAGCGGAGCAGGCTGCGCATGCAAGCCACTCCCGGTTTCCGATGACGATTTCAGCGTTTGTCCCCACATCAATGAACAGGGTTTTCTTGTGAGTACGGTACATGCCTGAGCCCATGATGCCTGCAACAATATCACCGCCCACATAGCTTGATACTGCAGGAAAGAACAGGGCTACTGCATGGGATGGAAGGTCAAGCCCTGCGTCCATTTTCGCCCTTACCGGGGGAAAGAAGGTGCTGACCGGCACATAGGGCGCACGCCTTATGTTATGTGCCTCAATCCCAAGGAACAGATGGGTCATGGTGGTGTTTCCCGCAAGGGTCACTGAGTTTATCTCCTCCCTGGCAACTCCGGCCCTTTTGAACAGCCTGGATATTATCCTGTTTGCAGTGGATAGTGCCAACTCCTGCATTCTGGCCAGGCCACCCTCCTTTTCAGAATAGATGATCCTTGAAATGACATCTTCCCCGTAACTCATCTGGGCATTGTATTCACCTGCCTCTGCCACCACCTTTCCCGTGTGGAGGTCAACCAGCTGGCCATGCATGGTGGTGGTGCCTATGTCTATTGCTAGCCCAAAGTTCCTGTGCGCCCAGGAGCCTGCCTGGACATTTATCACCCTGCTCCGGAAGCGTTTCCGAACAGGGCGGGATATGGTAACCGTGACCTTGAAGTTTTCTGCACGAAGGGCACGGCGCAGTTTCCTGAGGACCTGGAGCTCCACCACCATGCCCCGTTCACCGTACTGGTCGGCAAGTCCCTGTATAAGCCTTCCTGCATCTGCCATGTTGTTGTGGCGTGAGGGAGGCGAGAGTTCAAGCAGGTGTTTTTCAACAGGCGGTGCAAAGATGCCTTCCTCTTTTAGTTCTTCAATGTCAAAGAGCTCAAGCCTTGCCCTTGTACGCTGCGGCACTGCTGTTGTAACAACTCCTGCATCAAGGTCTGATGCCTGGGGAATAGTGACGACAAGATCGCTTCTGATCTCTGCAAGGCATGCCTGACAGACCCCGTTGGCAATATCCTGTTCAGAGAGCTTCTCACTGCGGCCTCCTGAAATCTCGCCCTGTTCAATAATCACACGGCACTTTCCACAGACTCCTGCACCGCCGCACGAGGCATTGATATGCACACCTGCGGCATGGGCTGCCTCAAGGAGGTTGTCTCCGAAGTTTACCGTAACTGTGCGTCCTGCGGGCTGGAATTTTACCTTGAATTTTTCGTGGTTCATCCAGTTGCTCCCATGATATTCTCAAGGGTCCTTACATTAAAAACCGGGCCGTCCTTGCAGATAAGCACCCCCTCCATGTGGCAGTGTCCGCAAAGACCCACGCCGCATTTCATGTTTCTTTCAAGTGTTGTGATTATCTGCTCACTATCCATGCCGGATTCCTTCAGTTTTGATATAACCGCATCTATCATCACAGGTGGCCCGCAGAGAAGTGCAGAGGAATTGCTGTTATTTATGGTGAGATCATCGAGAAGCGTTGTCACAAGCCCTGTCCTTCCCTGCCAGCCACGCTCCGGCACATCTACCGTGAGGCGTACATCAACAGAGCCATCGGCCTGCCATGCATCAAGATCATTCTTAAAGGCAATGTCAGATGGGCTTCGGCTTCCGTAACAGAGTGTAATTTTTCCGTATTCCCCGTTTTTTGCCCGGCAGTAGTTAATCAGGGAACGTAACGGGGCAAGCCCTATTCCTCCTGCAACAAAGAGCAGGTCACGGCCTTTAAGCTCATCAACAGGAAACGGGACGCCATACGGCCCCCTCACAGCCACATACTCTCCTGCCTTCATGGAGTGAAGGGCTGAGGTGAGGCGTCCTGCCCTTCGAACGCTAAGCTGGATTGCATCAGTACTTGTTGGTGAGGAGGAAATGGAGATGGGCGCCTCCCCGTGACCAGGTACTGAAAGCATCACGAACTGGCCTGGAAGAAATGAAAAGGCCGCTGCCCTGTCCGTAAATCTCAGGGTATATGTCCTGATAGTGGAATTTTCCTCAATTATTTCGGAGATGACTGTCTCATTGGGCATGAACACGTTATCCGTGACAGCGTTACGCATGCTTTCCCTCATGGTTCCGGTCTCCATCATGGTCTCTCCACCTTGTCAGCCAGGCAGTTTGCAATATCCTCTTTTGTAACAATACCCATTTCCATCAGGATATTTCCAAGCGGCATCCCGGTCCTGTCCCGTTTTTCAAGGGCTTTATAAAGCTGTTTTCGTGTGATAAGGCCTGCTTCAATCAGGAGGTCTCCAATTACTGTGGCATTCTGTCTTTGATCCCTTTTCTCTGCGCATACCATGTCCACAAACATGGCAATGTCAACACCTCCAAAACAGATCCCGACACACCTGCCACAGCCAACACAGCCAGGGCGGTTAAACTGCTTGTAATCAAAATACAGTTTGTGCATAAACCTGCGTTTCAGCCGGTCTGTAGCCGTGTTGACGGGGTTATGGCCCCCTGCCATACGGGTAAAACCGTCATGTGTGCAGGCATCCCATGTCCTTAGCCTTTCTCCTGTGTGCGGGCTCAAGGGGCGGTCGAAGATGGTAAAGCAGGTGCATGTAGGGCAGATGTAGGCACACCCTCCACAGCCATCGCATCGCCTGGCAAGATGCTCCCAAACTGATGGTGATACACTGTTATCTGCGATCTTTTGAAACGCGGTTTCAACATGCACATGCCTCTTGAAGCCGGAGCGTGCCTCAAGCATGAGCTGATACCTGAGCTTTTCATCCTCATCTGTAACCGGGCTGAAGAACTGTGGCCATTTTTTGAGTATCTCGTCACCAACAGCCCTGCCGGACTCAACATAAAAACGGTCTCCAAGGTCGGTAAGCTGCAGATCAAAGCCTATTTCAAGAAAGGGTCCTGTCCTTGTGGCATTGCAGAAACAGTTATCCCAGGGTTCATTACAGCCAATCCCGATTATTATTGTATCCTTACGTTTTTGCAGATAGTAGTGGTCCCGTGGGGAGCGCAGGAATATCACGTCCATGTAGAGGATGGCAGATATGTCACAGGAACGAAGGCCAAAGAGTACCGTTGGCATGCCGGATTTCCTTGGAGAAAACGTAAACCCATTGCTGGTGCTTTGATATGTGAAGAGCTGCTCCTGCTGCGGGAACAGGAACTGTTTGGCCGACTCCTGTGGCTGTTCTGAAAGATCGATCTCGGAAGAATCAATGGATTCAATTTCCTGATAGAGCAAATCGCCATGGCTGGTCCTTAGAGGGGCTATCAGCCTTGAGTTCCTGGCAAGTTTTCTGAGAAACGGCCTTACATGGTCTTTTTTAAGTATGTTTTTTTCCATAACCCCTCCTGTATCAGGCCTTCTCAAGGTTTACTGCGCAGACCTTGTATTCCGGGCATTTTGCAACGGGATCAAGGGCAGGGTTGGTAAGGCGGTTTACAGGTGATTCATGAAAATGGAAGGAGACGTAGAGCATGCCCCTTGAAATGGTATCAACAGGTTTTACCCGTACCTCCATTTCTCCACGGCGGGATCTGAGGCTCACCATGTCTCCATGCCGCAACCCCTTTTCCTCGGCATCATAACTGTTTATCTCCAAAACAGCCTCTGGCACCTCCCTTGAGAGTATGTCCGATGCCCTTGTCATGGCGCCTGTATGGTAGTGGTGATATACCCTGCCTGTCATGAGTATAAATGGGTAGTCGTCATCAGGAAGCTCATCAGGCATGATGTTTTCTGCAGGTACAAACCGCCCCTTTCCCCTGGCAAATGAATATTTGTGAAGGTATGGGGTGCCGGTATGGTCCCTTGTGGGGCAAGGCCACTGGAGTCCCCAGCATGTCTCAAGCCTGTCATGAAAGATACCGCCGTAGATGGGGGTAAGAAGGGCTATTTCTTCCATGATCTCTGCACTGTTTTCATACTCCATGCTGTATCCCAGGCATCCTGCAAGCTCCATTATTATCTCTGAATCGCTGCGGCATTCCCCGATTGGAGGTATGGCCTGGTGCATGAGCTGAACCCGGCGTTCAGAGTTTGTAACAGTGCCGCATTTTTCGGCAAAGGATGCAGCAGGAAACACAACATGGGCGAGTCTCGCGGTTTCAGTAAGAAAGATGTCAGAGACAGCCAGAAACTCCAGGCCCTTAAGTGTTTCTTCCACCTTGGAGGCATCAGGATCGCTCATTACAGGGTTCTCGCCCATTATGAACATTGCCCTGATCCCATTTTCCCTTCCCCGGTGGGTCATGTCTGTAATGGTCAGCCCTGGTTCAGACGGTAGGGCTTTACCCCAGGCCCGTTCAAATTTTTCCCTGATTAAAGGGTCAGAAACCTGCTGATATCCTGGAAACACCCCGGGAATTGCCCCCATGTCGCATGCCCCCTGCACGTTGTTCTGGCCCCTCAGCGGATTTACGCCTGTATATGCCTGCTCAACGTGGCCTGTGAGCATGGCAAGGTTTGCAATGGATTCAACATTGGCAGTTCCGCAGATGTGCTGTGTAATGCCAAGGCAGTAGCAGATAACCCCCTTCTGTGCCCCTGCATAGAGCCTTGCAGCTTTTTTGATCTGTGAGGCCGGTATGCCGCTTACTGCAGCAAGCTGGTCAATATCCTGGGCAAGGAGGTGCTTTCGAAGCTCCCTGAAATTTTCCGTTCGCATCTCTATGAATGCGTCATCTACGAGGCCTTCTGACAGGATTACCCGCATCATGGCATTAAGCAGGGCAATGTCACTGCCTGGCCGCAGTTGCAGGTGAATGTGGGCGGAACGGGAAATTTCCGTGCGGCGCGGGTCGGCAACTATGAGTTTTGCTCCGCTGTCAACTGCCTCAAGGATTCTGCGGGCGATCTGCGGGTGTGCCTCAGTGGTGTTTGAGCCAATTACAAAGATGACCTCGGCACCGGTAATCTCGTTAATGGAGTTTGTCATGGCACCGCTTCCAAAGGTGGTGGCAAGCCCTGCCACCGTGGGGGCGTGTCAGAGACGGGCACAGTGATCAACATTGTTTGTTGAAAACACCGCCCGGGCAAGTTTCTGAAGCAGGAAATTTTCTTCGTTTGTGCACTTGGCAGAGGAGAGTAACCCTGTTGCCTTGCCGCCATGCCTATCAAGAATTTTCTGAAATCCCTGTGCTGCAGTATCCATTGCCTCATCCCAAGATACCTCCACGAGCCTGCCGTCTTTTTGCACAAGTGGCCTGGTCAATCTGTTGGGCGCATGCACGAATTCATGAACATGCCACCCCTTTACACAGAGATTTCCCTTTGAAACCGGGTGATTGCGGCTTGGAGATGAGCCAGTGACCCTCCCTTCTGAAACGTGAAGATAAAGCCCGCAGCCACATCCACAGAAACAGCAAACAGTAGGAACCTGCCGGAAATGCATGCAATCCATCCTTTCATCCCTGCAATAAAATCAAGTTTCTAGACACAGGGATAGTGAGATTGAAAATAGACGGTTACTCTGACCTGGATAGAGAGTCGTTTTTGGAAACGCTCTATTCAGCTATGATTTTATCTTATGTAAACATATTCTGGATGTAAACCCGGATCAGGTTTGAAAGGATGAAATAAAAAAGGGTGCCTTTTGGCACCCTTTATATTTTTGTATCTATTCAGCGTGATAATTGGTTTTGTTTTGGAGTGACTATGAAAAATTTCGTAGTTTTTCTTGGCGAAACAGAGCCAGAAAATCGCGTCTGTCTGAGCGAGGTACGAGTGAGTTTCGCGATTTTGGCAGAGCAAGCCTTAGAAAAACAAGAAATTGTTCACCGGAACGGAAAAACAAGAACCAATTATCAACCTTATAACATCAATACGCTGAACAGTTACGAATTTTTAAGAATTCAGGCAATCATCAAGTGTTGCGGGATTGTCAAACCGGCAGAACGTGACATCACGGCCAGGCAGGCACTTCCTTCCCAGGTTTGTAAGCACCTTTCCTGGACCTGCCTCAATGAAGCGCGTGACACCGTCATCTGCCATGCTGTTCATTATGTCAACCCATCTTACTGGAGAGCAGATCTGCTCCACCATCAGCTCTTTTATTTTTTCAGGGTCTGTTTCAGCCTTTCCTGTAACATTGCTGTAAATTGGAATGGAAGGAGAAGAAAACACAGCATCCTTTACTACCTTGGCAAATTCATCTGCCGCCTTTTTCATAAGTGCGCTGTGATAGCCCCCGGAGACCTTAAGGGGAATTGCCCTTGCCTTGCGCTCTTTTGCAAGTTGGCAAAGTCTGCCCACGGGATCTTTTTCCCCTGTAATTACGATCTGCTCAGGCGAGTTGTGGTTTGCAAGAGAGAGCACTTCACCAGGCTTCCTGCAGGAATCAGCCATTACCTCAAGCTCTTCTCCTGGAATTCCAATAACAGCAGCCATTGCCCCGGGGGATTCCTCTGAAGCCTGGTCCATGAGCCTCCCACGCTGGTGTACCAGATGTATTGCAGTTTCTGTGTCAAGGATTCCTGAAAGCCAGAGTGCAGGGTACTCACCGAGGCTGTGTCCTGCAGTTGTACTTGGTTTAACGCCCTTGTTTCTTGCAGCCGCGGCACATGCCATCTCAACAGTGGTCAGGCAGGGCTGAAGGTTGGCAGTTTTTACAAGTTCATCCGCAGGCCCTTTAAAGCAAAGCTCTTTTACAGGTATTCCTGTTACACTCTCAGCAACATCAAAAATTTTTGCTGCCTCTGGCACTGTATTGAAAAACTCCTCTCCCATGCCAACCGCCTGTGCGCCCTGGCCAGGAAAGAGAAAGGCTGTCTTTTGTGAACTCATCTCTCTATAATCTCCAGTTCATCCTCAATGTCCTCGTCAGGAAGTTCTTCTTTAAGTAGCATAAGTTCCTGTGCATATGCTTCGTATTCTTCTGCAGACATGAGGTCATCAAGTTCCTGGGGCTGTTCAAGTTTGATTTCAATGAGCCAGCCATCTTCGTAGGGATCAGATGAAACTATATCCGGCTCTTCAATAACAGCCTTGTTTACCACAGTAACTATGCCTGTCACAGGGCTGAAAAATTCAAGCAGCTCTCCATCAGTATCATGGGCTGTTGCAAGCAGATCACCCTCGGCAAGCTTTTCCCCTGAATCAGGCAGATCAAGGGAGGAGAGCTCTCCCAGCAGGCTCTGGCCATAATCGGTAATTCCAAGGGATACCCTGCCTGTTTCCAGGTTTTTTACCCACAGATGGTCCTCTGTGTAAAGCAGATCATCCATTACCAGCATAACGGTTCCTCCGTTAAATTTTGCCCACGGGGACTGTGGTAATATTTCACTTCGGCACTCAGCCCCCGATGCTTGACATCCGTTTGGCACATGAAACCTGTTTTTTCCCAAGTGCATGGTATCCTTCAGGTTTCATGGAAGCAGCCTTTACAAAAAAATCTTCAAGCTCCCTGCCTTTGACTCCCTGCCTTAGCGGGGTTTTTATGTCTATCTCATTGTCTGAAAAGAGGCAGAGTCTCAGTTTTCCATCTGCAGTAACCCTGAGCCTGTTGCATGTCCCACAGAAGTGATGGCTTAATGGGCTTATAAAACCGATAAGCCCCGGTGCTTTTTCATGCCTGTAGAGCATTGCAGGCCCGGCCCCGGCATGGTGCTCTACCGCTGTCAGTTTACCAATGCGCTGTTCAAGCATCTCCCTGATGGTATCACAGGGTATCATGCTGTCAGGACTCCAGGGAATGTGGTCTCCAACCGGCATGAACTCAATGAATCTTACGTCAATGGGATATTTGAGCGCAAGCTTCGCAAGGTCATAGATGCCCGCGTCTGTAACCCCCTTTATCACAACGGCATTTATCTTGATTTTGGGAAAGCCAAGCTCAATCACCTTCATGATGGATGCCCAGACCTGTTCAAACATGTCTGCCCCTGTAATTGAAGCGTATGTATCACGGTCAAGAGTGTCAAGGCTTATGTTAATGTGGGTTATGCCTGCATCCTTTAACTCCCGGGCATAATCCCCAAGCAGGGTGCCGTTTGTGGTAAGGCATACCTCGTCAAGCCCACTTAAGGCACTGATTTTTCTAATCAGGTCAGGAAGCCCTCGGCGCACCAGGGGCTCTCCGCCGGTAAACCTGATCTTTTTCATACCAAGCGAGCAGAATGCCCTGCATATTTCATAGATCTCTTCAAAACGGAGAATATTTTCAGAAGGCATCCAGGAAAAACTTGACTGGGGCATGCAGTATCTGCACCTTAGATTGCAACGGTCTGTGATTGAGAGGCGCAGGTAGGTGAGTTTACGTGAAAAATTGTCAGTAAGTAAAGGCCTTTTTCCCGTATCTGCAAGTTTTACAGGTGAAGGCTGAAAGCTCATTTGCCGCTGCCTCCCTCGTGGGTTATGCGGGAAATATCAGCCCCGACCCCCCGCAGTTTTTTCTCCATGTCTTCATAACCCCTGTCCAGATGATATATCTCTGTGATTTCAGTGCGCCCCTGGGCTGCAAGGCCTGCAAGTACAAGGCTCGCACTTGCCCTGAGGTCTGTGGCTGCCACAGGTGCCCCGGTTAGTTTTTTTACCCCCTTTATGATTGCGCTTCTGCCCTCAATTTTAATGTCAGCCCCCAGGCGTTGAAGTTCAGCTACATGCATGAATCTGTTTTCAAAGATGTTTTCTGTTATGACGCTAAGCCCGCCTGCCCTTGCCATTAGGACCATGAACTGAGCCTGGAGGTCTGTGGGAAAGCCCGGGTACGGCTGGGTTTTTATATCCACGCTCTTTAACCTTCCTCTGGAACGAACCCGGATTGCATTTTGGCTGCACTCTATCTTGAGCCCTGCTGCCCGAAGTTTTGTTATGGCTGATTCAAGATGCCCTGCCTCTGCCCCAATAAGCTCAAGCTCCCCTCCGGCAGCCCCTGCTGCCATGATGTAGGTTCCGGTCTCAATACGGTCCGGGATTATGCTCCACTCTGTGCCGGAAAGTCCGCTTACACCTTCGATGTTAAGGGTGCTGCTTCCAGCACCTGTTATCCTTGCCCCCATGCTGTTAAGCATTCTTGCAAGGTCTGTTATTTCAGGCTCTTTTGCGGCATTTTCAATAACACTGGTTCCCCTGGCAAGCACTGCTGCCATCATCAGGTTTTCAGTACCTGTAACAGATGGAAAGTCAAGATATATTCTTGCCCCCTTTAACCCCCTGGTTTTAACCTCAACAAATCCACCGGCAATACTGTACTTTGCCCCCATGAGTTCAAGCCCCTTGAGGTGGATGTCTATTGGGCGGGCGCCAATGGCACACCCGCCTGGAAGGGAGACCCGTGCCCTGCCGAGCCTTGCCATGAGCGGGCCGAGCACCAGGACTGATGCACGCATTTTTCGTACAAGGTCATGGGGGGCTTCAAAACTTGATAGGTTTGCTGCATCAAGGCACACCACCCCCTTCTGTCCCTCTTCTGTGCCGGACTCAACGCTTACTCCAAGTTCCCTGAGGAGAGAGACGAAGATCTTTACATCTTCCAGCGCAGGCAGGTTGTGAACGGTAATTGGCTCCGGGGAAAGCAGGCTTGCAGCAAGGATGGGGAGTGCGGCATTCTTGGCCCCGCTTATTCTGATCTGTCCCTTCAGACGGTTTCCACCGTTTATTACCAGGCTTTCCATGAATGGTTGATTAATAGATTGTCAATGGAATTGATGGTTACAGTGCCGAATTTGACTTGAGTTACCCGCTTTGCAAGAAAGATAAACGGGCCGTACTGGTGCACAGCCCGTTTTGATGCAGAATTATATCTCCTTAGTCCGGCACGTTGCCCTTGTGCCAGAGATAGACAATGGGGCTTGCCACAAATACCGATGAATAGGTACCAATGATTATTCCAAGTGTAAGCGCAAGGGCAAAGTCATGAATCACCACACCGCCCAGGAATAGCAGGCAGAGTACCACGATCAGCGTGGTAACAGATGTGATGATGGTGCGTCCCAGCATCTCGTTTACGCTTAGGTTGATGATCTTTGCAAATCCCAGCTTGCGGTTTCGCCTGATGTTCTCCCTTATCCTGTCAAACACCACAACTGTGTCTGTAAGGGAGTAGCCGGCAAGGGTGAGCAGGGCAGTAACGATGAGCAGGGTTATTTCTACGTTCATGATGTAGAGGATGCCAAGGACTGCAAGGACATCGTGGAAGGTGGCTATTGCGGCGGCAACTCCGAAGCTCAGGTTAAACCTGAAGGCAAGGTAGCCAATAATACCGGCAAGGGATATGGCTATGGCAAGTATTGCCTTGCGTCTCAGTTCAGCACTTACGGTTGAGCCGATTTCTGTCTTGCTTTCAAGCACAAACTTTGTGCCGGGTACTGCATCTTCAAGGGTCCTGGTGATCTGGCTTTCTATGTCACCCACCGTGGCGACGGATTTTTTGACCCTGACTATGAGAATATTTTCACCAGGCACCTCCTGAAGGGTGTAGCCTTCAATACCTGCCTTTTCCATTGCCTGCCTGACATTTTTCAGAGAAAACGGTTTGTCAGCACGGTACTGGACCATGGTGCCGCCGGCAAAATCAACTCCAAGGTTGGCAGTACCCCTGTTGATCTGTACAAAGGCAAAGATACCTGTTGCCACAAGGACACCCGAGATGCAAAATGCGATGTTACGCCTGCTAATGAAGTCAATGGTGGTCTTTTTCACCAGCTGCATGAAACGGATATCCTTGATTGCCTTCTTTGCAAGCAGGAAGTCATAGACAATGCGCGTACCGAATATGGCTGTAAACAGGTTGATCACAATACCTGCGGACAGGGTGACTGCAAAACCCTTGATTGGGCCTGTGCCAAACAGGAACAGGGCAAGGGCAGTGATCAGTGTGGTGACATGGGCATCAACAATGGTCCAGAATGCCTTGTCGTACCCTCCATCTATAAATGCCTTGAGTGGTTTTCCAAGGGCCTTCTCCTCCCTCATTCGTTCAAAGATAAGCACGTTTGAGTCAACACCCATACCAATGGTAAGGATGATACCGGCAATGCCCGGAAGTGTGAGGGTGGCCTGGAAAAGCGCCAGCACTGCCATGAGAAAGAGCAGGTTAAGAAGCATTGCAATGTCTGCAATAAGCCCGGAGAAGCTGTAGTAGATGACCATGAAGACTATAACAAAGCATGCGCCCAGAAGGCCCGAGTAAAGCCCCTTCTGGATGGAGTCACGCCCAAGGGAAGGCCCTACCGTAACATTCTGTATGATGTCAACCGGTGCTGGAAGTGCGCCTGCCCTCAGCACTATGGCAAGGTCTGTTGCCTCTTCATGGGTAAATGAGCCGGAAATCTGGGCATGGCCACCGCCAATTTTCTCCCTGATAACCGGTGCTGACCGGACTATGCCGTCAAGAACAATGGCAAGCCTTTTGCCGACGTTTTCTTCAGTAATCCTTGCAAACAGCCTTGCCCCCCGGTCAGTAAGCTCAAGGGCAACGTAAGGCTCGTTGTATGTGCCGCCAATCCGGACATGGGCTGTCTTCACGGCATCCCCGGTCATCATTGTGCGGTCCTTGAGCAGGATGTATGACTTCTTAACCCTGCCTGTCCTGCTGTCCTTCTCCTTCATCACATAGATGGCATCACCCCGTGGGATCTGTCCCTTTAGAACCGAGTTGATTACCTTAATGTCAGAGCCGGCAGGAAGGCGGCCATCGTTTATGGCCCTCCTGATCAGCGAGTTAACATCCACTCCCGCGTCTGAATCCACAAGCTTGAACTCAAGCTGGGCAGTCTGTCCTATGAGTTTTATTGCCCGTTTCGGATCCTTGACGCCAGGAAGCTGGACTACGATCTCCTGGTCGCCCTGACGGACTATTACCGGCTCTGATACACCAAACTGGTCAATCCTGTTTCTGATGATTTCAAGAGACTGGTCAACTGCATTTTCCCTGATAAATTTTTCTTCATCAGGAGATAATTGCAGGACGAGCTGTGGAAACTTGCCGTTTTCCCGTACTTCCTTGAGCACCAGGTTTGGAAAGTCCTCTTCAAGAATGTTTTTTATCTGTTCAACAGCGTTCTTGTTGGGAACAGCAAAAATTATTTCATCATTTTTGGGGCTTTTTCTCCGGACAATGGTGATCTTGTCATGCTTTAACGCATCCTGAAGGTCACGCGCCGCAAGCTCTGCAGCATTGCGCACAGCCTGGTCCACATCAACTCTAAGAATCAGGTGCATACCGCCCTGCAGGTCCAGACCAAGCTTAAGCCCCTCCTGGTAAACGTACTTCTTGAACCACTGGGGCGTGTTGGAATAGAAAGAGGGCAGCAGGAGCACTGCGGCAAAGATTATCAATCCTGTCATTAACAGAAATTTCCAGCGAAGACCTTTAGGCATGATATGTATTTTCTCCTGTTATTTTTTTGTTTCAGCCCAGGATTTAACAGGCCGGGCAGGGTTTATCATTTCATAGCCCAGGGGCAGGTGATAATCAAGGCAGAGAAGGTAAATAAATCATGAAAAAATCTGTTTTGAAAATTGCCCTGATTGGAACAAGCCCCTTGTGCCAGGATTTTGATGAGAGAAAATGATTTCCGCCTGAACTTTTTAGCCATTTAACCAGTTTTTTGCAATAAAAAACCCTCATGAACCTGGGAAAGTCCATGAGGGATGAAAAGTTCAGGCTTTTGAAACGCCACGCACTGGTTAACGCTTCATTGTAAGCAGCTCCTGCAGCATCTCATCGGTGGTGGTAATAACCTTGGAGTTTGCCTGGAAAGCACGCTGGGTAGTGATAAGTTTTACAAATTCTGTTCCCATATCAACTGTTGACTGCTCAAGGGCGTTTGCCGCAATGGTTCCCAGGCCATTTGTACGGGGAGGACCTGTAATAGGGGCGCCTGATGCCGTTGTTTCGCGCCACAGGCTTCCGCCCTCCTTGGAGAGGTCTGTGGGGCTGTTGAAACGGGCAAGAGCAAGTTGGGCAAGCTGGATAATGCGTCCGTTTGAATAACTCCCTGAAATCACGCCTTCAGAATCAACATTCAGTGCTTCCAAAAAACCTGATCCAAATCCGTTTTGATCATAAAAAATAGTACTGGAGCGGTTTGCAAACTGGGTGGTGCTGATGGCCTCGGTACTGCAGGAATAGGCATCAGTGGTGCCATCTCCATCACTGTCGAGCTCCTGGAGCTTGGCCCCGAAATTCATTTCAATAAGCTGCGCCGAAGAATCATCAGATGTGCCTGCAATTCCATCTCCACTTGGCGGCAGGAAAAAAGCGACCAGTTCAGGATAACCATGTTCACCAATGTCAGGCTGTGCCGCTGTATCTAAGGTTTCGCCCGTTACAGAATCTTTATAAATTCTCAGGTCACTATAAACTATTCCGTCAGTATTTGAGATCTGGCCTTCTGGTGTAAACGTAAGGTGACCACTCATCAGCAGTCCGGGATCCGCAGCATCTCCTGCTGATGTTGTGGCTTTGTCTTCATCTGGGTCACAAGTTACAATAAATTCCCATTCCCGGGAGTCAGCGTCTACCATGTCAAAATAGACAGTTACAGCATGGGTATTGCCCAGGCTATCATACACATTAAAGGTGGTTTTGTATTCATAATGTACATTAGCCGTTATACTTCCGTCTTGATCGTTCCAATCCTGGATCAATGAATTATTGGAAACCGGACCTGTAGTTCTACTGTCAAGGTTTACTGCAACCGTCGCCTGAGTGGTTGCTACAGGCGGCGAGGTGTTGACGATCTGAATATCCTGAATAGAGCCAATAATTTCTGCTGTTCCGTCTGCCTGTTCTTCCATCTCCCAACCCTGTACGGTGAGCCCAGCCGGATTGACCAGATAGCCTTCTTTATCTACATGGAACTGTCCGGATCTGGAAAAATAGATACTATTTTCAACTTTGGGATTAGAAAGCATGAAAAAGCCGTTTCCTGCTATGGCCAGGTCAGTTGATGATGTGGTGCTTTCAAAGGAACCCTGGGTAAAAAGCGGTGCAACATCTGACATTGCAGAGCCACGGCCTACCTGAGAGCCTCCCCTTGCCGTGTTTATGGACTGTGCCATAATGTCCTGGAAGGTGGCCCTGGCACCTTTGAAGCCGTTTGTATTTACGTTGGATATGTTGTCTCCGATGACCTGCATGGCATTTCCCATGTTTATGAGGCCACTGACACCTGAATATAAGGAACTGGTAAGAGCCATCTTTTCCTCCTTGTTGGCTGAAACGTATTTTTATTTTATTTTTACCTAGATTGAGCGTTTCAAAATATGGAAAATTATTTTTCAATGACATTAAAAGGAATTATGTCGATTATAGCTTTCCAGTTTTGAAACCCTTCGGGATTGTCGTATTTACTGCATCTCCTTTGTCAGAGGAATCCCCATATAGCCGACTATTATGGGAATTCCTCTTTCGCGGATCTGCAGCAAATCCGACAATCGCTCAATCTAGGTTTTATGAACTTCGCTTGGCTGACCAATTTCGGGGTATTATGAATTTACTCTCAGTATTTCATCCATCCCAAATTCTTCACCGTCTTCTGTCTGCAGCAGGGGAAGACCTGACTCTTCGTAAGAGACACCTGTCACAGTACCTGTGGTCCACTTGGTTACCTGGATGTCATCACCCTGGTCATCAACTGCCTGAATGTCGATTCTGTACCTGCCTTGGGCTACCTCATTACCGTTCATGTCTGTGCCGTCCCACACAAGGGGTTGACGATCCCCTGGAATTGCGCCCATGTCCCATGAATTTACAACCTGTCCCTCATCATCATATATCACCACAACTGCAGAAGATGCAGGAGACTCGAGTTCGAACTCAAAGGGTGCAGGACCATCCTCTGAAACATTGAGATATGAGCCCTGGTACATAACCTGGTGGCCAATCATTGAGACCGCAGACATGCCTGTGCGATGTGCGTCCGATTCAACCAGTTTCTCCATTGCCTCATTATTTTTGTACATGAGGTCAACCATGTTAAATTGTGACATCTGAGACGCCATCGCCTCACTATCCATAGGGTTCATCGGGTCCTGATACTGAAGCTGCATCACAAACAGGTTCATGAAATCCTCCTTGCTGAGGGAGGCATGATCTTCGGCGGTTTTGTATTCTATCTGGTTGTCATCCTGTATCCCGGTAAAAACCGGGCTGTTCAGTACTCCTGCCTGCATGATGAAACTCCTGTTGAAAATATTTTTACAAAATTACGTCAATCCTGCCGCCGTAACCGGGAATAGTTTGCCTTGCTGTCTTGATCTCAGTTACTGATTCAATGTCTTTTTCAGTATCCTGGTGAGAAAAACCCTCTCTGCTGTCATTTGACTGCTGTTTGTGGAATGTATTTGCATCATTCATGCCACTTCCACTGAGGTTGACATTGACCTGGCCCAGTTCAAAACCGTTTTGGGCAAGCTGTATTCTGAGAGATTCCATCCCTGACTGTAAAAGCTGATTGGTATGTGCATGCTCTGCAACAAATGAGGCGTGTATCTGATTGTTATGATTGACACTTAACCTCACCGTTACTGATCCAAGCTCCGGGGGGTTAAGGTGGATTACCGCACGGTTCCTGTTAAGGGATATGGTGCGGGTGATGCCTGAATTGAGCTGTTCCAGCATGCTGGAGCGAAGGTTTCCATCCGGATCAGAAACTGAATTTGCCGATGAGGCATGCAGTGAGCTTGTGCCGGAAATGTCGGCATGGTTAATTGAAACATTTCCTGATGTGCTGTTTCCAGTGTTGTTCACAGAAAATCTGTTCTCCGGCGAGTCATCATTGATATTGATGTCTGTCCTGAAATCAAAGACAAGATGATTTTTCTGGTCACTTCCTGCCTGACCATTTTTTTCATCCCTGGAAGAATCAGCCTGGGCAGTAACAAGTGGCTCAGTCCTGCCTGAGACCTTTATGTCATGGTTGTGTGTGGATTTGCCATTTTCAGCATGTTTTTCCTGGTTGGCATCCGCAGGTTTTATAATAGTCTTGATGCTGGAAGAGTCTTCCTGATCCTCTGCCGAGGCAACTATATCTTCTGCCGTTGATATAGCTTCCCTTATTACATCAGTAAGGTTTTTTTTGCCCTGGTCCTTTACCGCCTGCATCAAATTTTCATCAGATTCAGGCTTAATTGCTGCTTTTGGCATCTGCTGCAGAGGTTTTTCCTGCGGTATGCTAGTTGTTTTAGAGTCATTTAGTTCCGAAATGGTGCCCTCTGGCTCGGCATCAGGATCTGTGGCCAGTGTTTTTAATGTTGCCCATTTTCCTCCATCATTTTTGATGGTTCGGTCCCTGCGGGCAGTCTGCTCCTGTGCTTTTTCCTTGGCATTTAATGCACTGACGGTCTGCTCTGTCCGGGAGATCAGAGTGTTTTGAGGAACTTCCTTGTCAGCGGCTGCTGCAGTAAGGCTGGAAACATCGTCAACTTGCTGATTCCGGGCTGTTTCTGCTGATGAGAGAAGTGAGGCAAAGATTGATTCAATTTCTTTCTGGATGCTTGTGCCTGCCTCACCATTTTCAATCATACCCAGAAGTTTTTTAAGCCTCTCTGTCAAGCCAGGGATGCCGGGCCTGTGATTCTCCGACGATTGATCAAAAACTCCGGAAATTATGAGATCTGCAGCCTTGCCTGTATCCTGCTCTGTCTGATTCATATTGCTGGATAACAGACCCATCAGCATCATCAGGGCTGTCAGCTTTGAGTCATCCGGATCAGTACCGGATTTTTCCGTATGTTTTTTTGAAGTATGCGCCTCATGTTCTGTATGTACAGAGGGATGTGCAGACGCTGTTTCCCTGTCTTTAAGATGTTTTCTTTTGGCTGCTGGATGATGTTCCGGTTTTTGCCCCTCCTTGGCAGAAATTTTTTCTGCATGGGTATGTTCTGGCTCTCTCTTTGAAACATTTGCTCTTTCCCGATGTCTTGGCCTTTCCGAGGCTGACTGGCGTGAGAGAACCGATTCAAACTCCTGGCTGCCGTTTCCTGAAGCTTGTGATATGCCTGAGACAGCTCCGGGATTCGGCATATCCTGTGAAATATCCATTATTGACATTAACTGCATGGTCTGTTCCTGTAATTTTTGCCTGCGGATTTGTATGGCAGGCTTCAAAGGTTTTTCCAAAAGAAAAAATCCAGCTCTTTTGACCACAGGAACAACGCAAGATATATGCCTGGGGGCAAGCCCGGCTTCTTCGGCGGAATTTTTTGGGTGGTGTTTACAGTAGTTTTGTGTCTAACTGGTTGTTTTTTTAGCGAAAAATGATGTGGGCGGGGTGGGGTTGCAGATTTTTTATGCAAAGGTGAAGTGCATAATTTGCCTGGTCAGGTAGGCATGTGCTTCCTGTTGATGGTAGTTGTCAAGGGAATAGAGACTTAAAAGGAACCTGGGCGGGGGAGGGTGGTCCCCAGAGAAAAGATTTAAAATTTAATGTAACTGTTCAGCGTAGTGATGGTAATTGAGTTTGGTGAATAGATACAATTTAATTTTGCTAATTGTCAGTAGGGCGCAATGGCTATTAATAGCCTAACGTCGCCACTGCGGGACGCAATTGCCGTATCAGCCATATTTTCATATTGTTATTTAAGGGCTGATGAGAGCCATTTCCTGATAAAAAACAGTATGGCAAGACCAGGCACTAATAGAAATACTGTTCCCGGAATGGGAACCGGCATTACTGGCTGGTTGATTTGTACACTGTGCAGAAGCCCATCAAATGGATCCTCCTCGCCGCCATACAGAGATTCCGCCATGAGTATTCCTTCCAGCACCCCGCTGTAAAAAGAGACATGGGCATCAGGCGCCAGTAGCGAACCCAACAGGGTGAGGTTGTAAAGCTCAATGTCTTCGGCATCACGGAGGTTATAAATTACGTTTCCGCTTCTGATCCCACCGGACAGGCTGAAAGCAATATTGTGCATCTCCATCTCCGGGCTGCCATAAACATTTATAACTACCACTGCGTCTGAAGGGGCATTTATTAAAATGCCGCTTGCAGCCATCATGTCGTCAGCTAAGACCTTGAAGTAGTTAAAACCGCTCCCGGCATTTAATTCCAGCACATCACCGCTGTCTGCATTGAGGTTTACAATGGAGCTGTTTTCCTGCCACAGTGCACTGGAAAGGGAGCCAAGACTGATTGATGAAAAATCAAAAAGCTGAACATCCCGATGGTTTAAAACCGTATCACTTACAGTTGTATGGTCATGCATCCCACCTTCAACTTTAGATGACTTGAGCTTAATCCTGCCGCCGGCATTTATGTCTCCGTGTACGCTGGACTCAACCAACTTGACCCTGCCGCCTGCATTCACATCGCCAAGCACTGCAGATCGTTTGAGTTTTACATTGTTTGATGCCGCAATACTGCCTACTGTGGCATCTTTTACCTTGACATTTCCTCCTGAAGTGACTCCCCGGGAGACGAAAGCCTCTTTGATGCGCACATTTCCATTTGCCTCCAAAGCCCCGTTTTCAACTGTCAGGCTCTCAAGCTTCAGTTTGCCACCTGATTTTACATCCCCCTGCGGGATTCCGACCCGTGTAAGTTTTGCATTGCCGCCGGCAAGGATACCTCCGTTATTGACCTGGCCTCCATCAGCATCACCCCTGCCTCCGGCTGAGAGCCTGCCCCCCACAACAAGGGAGTAGTCTGATTTGTCAGCTTTTTCACCAATGCTGAAGCTGGTCAGCCGGGCATCACCGCCTATGGCAGCCCTGCCCTGAATATCAGAATTTTGATACCTCAGGTCCCCGGAAAGAAAGAGATTATAGTCTGTAACGTAACCAAAATCTGCAAGTCCTGCCCAGCCGTAGGTAGCGCTTAATGCCGCAGGCACAGACAGACAACAGGTAAACAGGAAGATTGAAAGAAAAATAATAAATGTCCTGGTCAGGTTTTTAAGCATATTTGATGTTCCGTATCAGTGGAGTTTTTCGATAAAAATTTGGGATTAATGATTTTGGGGTCGATAAAAAAGGAAAAACAGTTTCTGGGTTGGCAGTTCTTATTTTGGAAAGGCGGCTATTTTAACACTGAATGCAGAGATATCAACAAAAAATGAGAATTTTAAATTGAGAATGTTCCTTCGATACTGTAATGACAGCCTTTTTAAAAATTTTAACCTGGATTCACATAATCCGGTTTCGTACTTCTGATACAAGGAGCAAGTGCTGATGTTTGCCCGATTCTCTCTAATTGCCTTCTTTGCAGCTCTGTTTATCATCCTGCCTGTTTCCCATGCATCTTCCCTTCCCGGGATACCCGCATCCCTGGAGCAGTGGAGCGGGTGGGTACTTGATGGTTTTGAAAAAGAGCTCTGCACCAGGGCGGTAAACAGCAGGATGAACATCTGCCAGTGGGCAGGTCCCCTTGATCTTGCGATAGACTCAACCGGCGGCACATTTTTTCAAGGCTGGACCATGGAAAGCCGGGGCTGGCTCTCACTTCCTGGCTCTGATAAGCACTGGCCTCTTGATGTGAATATCAACGGCATGCCTGCCGTTGTTGTGGAACACGAAAGTCATCCTGCTATCTGGGTGGAAAAGCCTGGCAAGTTCACTGTACAGGGCAGATTTTCCTGGAATGCGCTCCCGGATTTTTTGACCCTTCCGGCAAACTCAGCCATCATTGGCAGGGTGGTTAAAAACGGAACGCAGTTGGAGCTTCCTGAAATAGAAAATGGCAGGCTGTGGATCAGAAACAGGCAGCGCAGTAATACCGGCATGGTAAACCGCATGGATATAAATGTTTCACGCCTGGTTGATGACTCGGTTCCCCTGCTGCTTGAGACCAGAATTGAACTTCAGGTCTCCGGAATGCCCAGGGAGGTAACGCTTGGGTGGAAAACGCCCGGCAACATGCTTCCCTTCAGGCTGGATTCACCCCTTCCTGCCAGGCTGGACAAAGATGGAAGGCTAAAACTCAAGGTGCGTCCGGGCAACTGGACCATTACCTATGTCACACGGAGCAAGGGGCCTGTTTCAGAACTGGTGCTTGAGCCGCCGGCTAATGGTCCATGGCCTGATTTTGAATACTGGGTATTCAAGGCAAGGCCGGAATTGAGGGTGGTTGCAGTTTCTGGATTAAAGGCAGTGGACCCGTCAATCACAACCCTTCCTGCCAAATGGCGAAACTTGCCTGCCTATCTCATCCGTCCCGGACAGAAGATGGTGCTAGAAGAAAAACGCAGGGGAGACAGTAATCCTGCACCTGATGAGCTGTCACTTGAGCGCACGTTCTGGCTTGATCAGAATGGAGGCGGACTCACTGTTCTTGATAAACTCACAGGTACCATCTCAAGGAGCTGGCGGCTTGACGCAGGGCCGGGCATGATGCCGGGCAGGGTAACCATAGATGGCAGGGACCAGTTGATTACAAGGCTTTCGCCTGAAGATGCACCGGGAGTTGAGGTGAGGAGGGGCACAATTTCACTTGCTGCTGTAAGCCGCATTAAAACGGGAGAGCCCCTGTATGCTATAGGATGGAGGCATGACATGCAGCATCTTTCAGCCCGTCTGAACCTTCCACCCGGTTGGCGGCTGCTACATGTAACAGGCGTTGACAGGGCATCCACATGGGTGAGCATGTGGACACTCTTTGATATATTTATTGTCCTTATTACCGTGCTTTCTGCCGGACGCCTCTATTCATGGCCCGCTGCCGCAGCTTCAGCCGTGGCAATGCTGCTTGCCTTTCATGAACCTGACGCCCCGGTGATGATTTGGCTGCTGCTCATGGGAGCCGCTGCCCTGATGCGTGTGGGAAAGGGACACAGGTTTTACGGCACTGTATCTGCCTTCTGGTACATTACAGCAGCCCTTGCCGTTATCTCCATAATTCCTTTTTCAATAATACAGGTTAGAACTGGTATCTATCCCCAACTTGAACGGGCTGGCCAGATACAGCTTCAGGACATCAGGCAGGATTATGCCGAAACGGAGTCATTAGAAAGAAAGGCAATGCCTTTAACCAGTTTGGCAAGAAAGGAAAGGATGGTGCAGGATGTGAACAAGATGGGCACGTCTTCCCCACCTGCTCCTGCCTCCATTTACAGTAACAGGATCTATCAGCCTGATATCCTAGCCAAGATTCAGACAGGTCCCGGTCTTCCGGCCTGGCGCTGGAAACATGCAGAGCTTTCATGGAACGGACCTGTTGAAAGCGAACAGAAGATAAAACTTTATCTTGCTTCGCCTGCCATGAACCTGACTGCGGCCCTGCTGCGGGTTATCTTTCTGTTTATCATGGCCTACTTCATCATATTCAAAGAGGCATTGTCCATCATAAAGCTTAAGGCAGGGAATGCCGCCTCTGTGCTCGTAATGTTTATTGTTCTGTCCGTGACATCATCGCTGTTTTCATATGCCCCTGCTGTTGCTGCGGAGTTCCCTCCCCAAGCCATGCTTGATGAGCTTCGTCAGAAGCTGCTTGAGCCTCCTCAATGTTATCCCGGCTGCGCATCTATTGAAACCATGATTGTCACCCTGAACCAGCAAGGTAAAATGGAGCTTGTCCTGAATGTAGGTGCTACTGTGACCACGGCAATACCGCTTCCAAGGGGAAAGTTATGGCATCCTGTGTCAATTTTGATTGATGATAATGCTCCCCTGCTCTTTGCCTACCAGGGAGAAACATGGATAAAGATTCCCAGGGGGCTTCATGAGGTAAAAATTTCCGGGAAACTGAGAAATTTCCAGGCAAGCATGTTTCTTCCTCTTAAGCCGCACCGGGCAGTGATTCATGCAACAGGATGGGATGTGGAAGGCGTAAATTCTGACGGGGTACCTGAAAAACAGATTCAGTTCATCATGACAGCCAAAAAGGGTAACCATGAAAAAGCATTTGCTCCTGAAACCCTGCCTCCCTTTGTGAAGGTAAGACGAGTTATTCATCTTGGCATTGAATGGTATGTAAAGACTACGGTTACAAGGCTTTCACCAAAGGGCAGCCCCGTCATACAAAATATCACGCTGCTTCCTGGAGAATCTGTTATCACAGACGGAATACGGGTGCGTAACGGCATGGTGGCATGCAGCATGGAACCTTACGTTGACAGCATAACCTGGCGCTCGGTTCTTGAGAAAAACAGCTCCATTATCCTCACAGCGCCGGATACCACAGAATGGATTGAGGAATGGGTGCTTGAGGCCGACCCGCTATGGCACATCGACATGAAAGGTATCCCTGTTATCTTTCACAAGTCACAGGCAGGGCCCTGGCATCCTCAGTGGCGTCCGTGGCCTGGAGAAAAGGTAGAACTCGCTGTAACACGCCCAAAAGCCGTGACAGGCCCCACCAAAACCATTGACAGCACCAGGCTTGTGGTAAGACCCGGCCTCAGGATGACCAAGGCATCACTTGATATAACAGCCCGCTCTTCAAGGGGTGACAGCATAAATCTTATGCTGCCTGCCGGCTCCTCACTTGAAGCAGTGAAAATTAAAGGCGAGACGCGCACAGTAAGGCAGCGAGGGCGGGAGGTTGTGCTGCCTCTTGACCCTGGCAGTCAGAAAATAAACGTATCCTGGCATTCTTCAGATGGAATAACCCGGTGGTTCAGGATTCCTGAAATCAGCCTTGGCATGCCCACAGTAAACAGCACCATTGAACTAGTGCCAGGCAACAGGTGGATCTGGTATCTGCGCGGACCTGTTACAGGCCCTGCCATATTGTTTTACAGCGAAATCACCATTCTCTTGCTTGTCTCTGTCATGCTCGGGATGTCGGGTCTTACCCCGCTGAAAACATGGCAGTGGATGCTGCTTGCCTTCGGCCTCAGTCAGAGCGGGCTTGTGGCAGAGGGCCTTGTTGCAGCATGGCTCCTTGCCCTGGGGCTGCGGCAAAGATTTGGAAATAGCCTGAAAGGATTCCGGTTTAACGCAGTGCAGGCAGCGCTCTTCTGCCTGACTCTTGCAGCAATGCTAGGGCTGGTGTTTGCAGTTCACAACGGCCTTCTCGGACAGCCGGACATGCGAATAGCAGGAAACGGCTCCCGCTCACACCTGCTTCGCTGGTACAGTGACCGTACTGGCCCGATACTGCCAACGCCGGGCGTCTTTTCTTTCTCCATTCTTGCATACCGGCTGGTCATGCTTGCCTGGGCTCTGTGGCTTGCCGCCTCCCTCCTTGGCTGGATCAAGTGGGGCTGGCAGGCATACAGTAGTGGCAGGTTGTGGGACAGTGTGGATATTCGGATCAGGCGTAGAAACAAAAAAGAGGTTTAGGTAAATTCTGATGTGATGATATATTCGAGAGTTTGCATTGTCTGATAAGTCAGAGCATACCCGTACCTGGATTATGTGATAAAGGCGGGATAAACTCAGCCTATCTTCACAACTGAGATACGCAATTACCAGATTAACCCCCTTTTGTATGACTTTGAATTGAATTGGGTAATTTCAGAGCAAAGGTGAAACCGGCAGGCCTTCAGCAGGTAAGATGAGCTGCAAATGCCACCTGGTCACTTCCAACCATGTTGCAAAGCTCATTATATCTCATTACGGCAAGTTCAGTAGGAATGCTCTCAAGACGTATTCCATACTCCCCCAATTTTTCAGATAGACCAGGTGCAGGTTTCATAAGGCCGGACGCCCCGGTCCCCAAAATAAGTGTGTGGGGTGAGGCATCGATGATGTCGCTTATGTCATCAAGCGTGCAGACATGACCGTCCTTGCGCCACCAGTTTTCAATTATACGGTTCTTTATAATCTTGAGGTCTTTTGTATATGTTTTGCCGTCAATGACAATACTGCCAAAGCGGTAGGATGAAATTTCCATTTAGAAAGCCTCTGTTCAACTCAGTTGGTTCTGTGTTTTTCTTTTCTGTTTCTGTTCCAGGCTTCAAGCACTTTTCTCACATACCGGACTGTCTCAAGGTATGGGGGAATGCCGTCATACTTTTCAACAGTATCAGGGCCTGCATTGTATGCAGCCAGGGCAAGAACAATGTCACCATTGAATTTTTCAAGCAGAGTTTTGAAATAGCCTGTTCCGCCCCGGATATTTTCGATGCTGTCTGTGCGGTCCCTGACCCCCATTTTGGCAGCAGTTCCAGGCATCAGCTGCATGAGACCAACAGCACCCTTGGGGGAGCGGGCATGAGGTCTTCCCCCGGATTCCACCTCAATAATGGCCTTGATAAGTTCAGGGTCAATGCCGTGATTGTGGGCTGTATGTGCAACAATCTCTGCCAGGTCAGGAGATGAAAGGGCTGATGACCTTTTATTTTCATGCCGCTCTTTATTTATTTTCTGCCGTTTTACCCCCTGCACCTGATTTATCTGGTTCCGGGAATCAAGTGACAGGGCGGCAAAACGGCTGTCTGCCGGTACGTTGGTAAAGTGCATTACCCCATTCTGGTCTGTGTAGGAGTAAATATCACCTGCCTTGACATTGCAGCAGAGCATGCACAGCAGAAGGGCTGCGAATATATGGATTTTAAATAATGTGGCGTGCTGATTATTTCTGTCCATCAATCAGCTTTTCGGCACATTCCCCCATGCTGATAAAAATTTTTCAAGCCCTATGTCGGTCATGGGGTGATGCGCAAGCTGGGAAATGACCTTGAACGGTATTGTGGCAATATCTGCCCCCATCTTGGCACTCATTAGGACGTGGACTGGATGCCTTATGCTTGCAACTATAATTTCAGTGTCATAACCATAGTTCTCATATATCTGGACGATGTCTGCGATTAGTTCCATGCCGTCCTGTGACAGGTCATCCAGGCGGCCAACAAACGGGCTTACATAGGTTGCCCCTGCCTTGGCTGCAAGCAGTGCCTGAAGAGCTGAGAAAACAAGGGTTACATTTGTTTTAATGCCCTTGTTGGCAAGTGTTCTGGTGGCCTTTAGCCCTTCGGTAATCATGGGGATCTTGATGACCACGTTATCAGCAATGGCAGCCAGCTTTTCTGCCTCGGCGACCATACCTTCGGCATCAGTGCTTACAACCTCTGCACTGACAGGCCCTGGAATCAGGTCGCAGATTTCCTTTATACGTTCTTCAAACTTGCAGTTTTCCTTTGCGATGAGTGAAGGGTTGGTTGTAACACCGTCAACAAGTCCGTATTCCGCAGCCTTTGATATTTCGTCAAGATTTGCAGTGTCAATAAAGAATTTCATGTTAATACCTCGTTAATCTATACTGAATGGAAACTTTTTTAATAAAAAAGCCCTGTTGTGCCGAACAAAATAGTAGAAAGCTCCCGATTTTCGGGAACGGGATCAGAAACTGTATAATATGGCATTAAATGCCATGCAAGTTTCATTATGTCTTTCGGGACACAGCAACATCTGCTCACTTTTTTGATTTAACTGAAAAAATAATTTTCCACCATTAAAAACGCTCAACTCTAGGTCAGGGGATCCTGTTCATTTGGAAAGGGATAAATTGTAGAAAATGGATACTGCACAACTGGTAAAGGGAATCGAAATATGTGAAGGCAAGGCCAGGTTTGAAATGGCCGAGGACTTTATGAGTGCTCGGGTTATTCCCTTGGCCGAGGATTTCAGGTTCCCATCAGTGAGTGAGCTTTCTGCCATATTGGAGACACAGGGTATCCATCTGAAACTCCTTTCAGTTCCTGAGAAGACCGATAAGGGCTGGATTGTGGCCAAAGGCATAGCTCCTGTTCAGGGTGAGGACGGCAGGATAGAGATTATTGCCAGAGGGACTGGTAAGCGCGACTTGTCCTCTTCTGGCCTGGAAGATGATAATAATGTCCTGGTTGATCCCAAGCAGAGAAATCTGATTATAAATGTGAGAAGGGGAGAAAAGATCGCTCGGCGGATTCCACCGGGGAAGGGGCAAACAGGACGTGATCTGCTGGGACGCGAAATTCCTGCACTACCCGGCAAATGGGTATCATTTCGGCCTGGAACTGGCGTGGAGATAATAGGTGACGGGCAGTACCTTATTGCCACGGTTAATGGCAGGCTTAGCCAGAATGACGAGGTAATTTCCGTCCTTGAGGAGTGGGAGCTTGAGGGCCCTGTGGACATGTCAACAGGCCATGTAAGTTTTTGCGGGAAGCTGCTTAAAGTGAAGGGATCGGTCAATTCAGGATTCCGGGTCATAGTAAAGGGTGATCTTGTAGTCGAAGGTAATATAGAGGATGAGACTTTAATAGATGTAGGAGGCAATCTGACAGTCAATGGCTTGATAAGATCAAAAAAGACCGTTGTCAGGGCGGGCGCCAACATTCAATGTGGGGCTATAGAGTATGCTGAAATAAGCGCGGGCAGGAATCTGTTTGTGGATGATTATGTACTTGATGCCACTATTAAGGCAGGAGGGGATGTGGAAGTTACTGAAGGAAAGGGTTTGGTGGCTGGTGGCAGGATACTTATCGGGGGATCCTTTGTGGGCAAGGTGGTGGGGACCCCGGCCTATGTCCCTATCATGATCCATGCAGGTTTTAATCCTCACATAAAGGACACGCATGACAATCTTGTAGCAGATTTGGAAGATTACGCGCGAAAACGGCATGAGCTT
Source organism: Deltaproteobacteria bacterium (assembly GCA_015494395.1). Lineage (GTDB taxonomy): Bacteria > Desulfobacterota > Dissulfuribacteria > Dissulfuribacterales > QOAL01 > S144-17. The sequence goes on along the minus strand of WGBG01000100.1, from coordinate 13,529 downwards.
GCAAAGGCATTAAAAAAAATGAAAATACTTGCTGAAAAACGTGGGGGACTTTCCGAAAAACTCGTAAAATTAAAGGGTGAAATAGAGGAGGGGATCGCCAAGATAGACAACGCCACTGCAGAACGTAAGCAGGAAATAGAGGCACTTGAAGCCCAGATTGGCATGCAGCTTTCATCCACTGTTAAAGTGTTAGATGTAGCATACCCCAGTGTCACTATCAGAATTGCGAATGCTGCGCTAACCCTGAAAAAAATGGTGGAGTCTGTTAAGTTCCGTTTCCGAAAAGGCCAGATTGTTTTAACAACTCTTTGATTCCTCCCTCACCCTCTCCCCCTTTTTTTAACTTTACGACTGAATTTTCATTCATAAAATTTTGGGTTTACCGTGCGGGTCCGTTGTCAGGATAAAACCTTACTGCCTTATCTCCATCACAGTGCCATTGGTATGTGGAAATGCATCTCCGCCCATTGAGGACTGACTCCTGCCTTGCAAATGTAAGAATATGGTTAAATACTCAACTAAAAGGGTTGGCAAGAGGCGGTTGTTGTGATAGTACATTGTGCGGAAAGTGTATGGTGTGCCCGTTTTGGAGACACCCGTTTTTGATTTTTCATGCACATTAATAACTGAATCTCCCCTCATGCGTCTATTGGCCTTGTGCATCTCAGGCATGATGCGCTGTTACGGAACCGGGGAGTTCAAGCGTCAATTTTTAACCAAGAAGGAGGATTTATTAAATGGCTGTTTACGTACTTGGACACAAAAGCCCTGATACAGATTCTGTTACTGCCGCAATTGCCTTTGCTGAGCTTCAGAAGATGCTTGGTGTAGATGCAGTTCCCTGCATGCAGGGTGAGCTCAATCCTGAGACTGAGGTTGTTCTCAAGAAGTTCGGTTTTGATGCCCCTGAGATCCGCACAGATGTAACTGATCAGCAGTATATGCTGGTTGACCACAGCGACATCAAGCAGGCCCCTGATAACTGGGACAAGGGTGAGCTTCTTGCAGTTGTTGACCACCACAAGATCGGTGATATCACCACTCCCAATCCCATTTTCTTCTGCACCATGCCCGTTGGCTGTACAGGTACTGTTCTCTACACCCTGTACAAGGATGTTTACAAAAAAGACATCCCCGCAAATGTTGCAGGCCTCATGATGTCAGCTATCCTCAGCGACACTGTTCTTTTCAAGTCAGCTACCTGCACAGATGCAGACAAGGAAGCTGCTGAAGCACTTGCAAAGATAGCCGGAATTGACAACATGATGGACTGGGGTATGGAAATGGCCAAGGCCAAGAGCGCAGTTGAAGGCGTTCCTGTCCGCGACCTGGTATTCCGTGACTACAAAGATTTCGACATGAGCGGCAAGGCAATCGGCATAGGCCAGCTCGAGCTTGTTTCCCTTGATCTCATTGATGCCATCAGGGATGATCTCTATGCAGAACTTGAGAAAATCAAGGCAGAGAAGAATGCTCACAGTATCTTCCTCATGCTTACCGATATCATGAAGGAAGGAACCGACCTCATGGCAGTTACCGATGATCCCAGCCTGGTTGAAAAGGCATTCGGCAAGGCACTTGAGGGCAAGACTGTATGGCTTGACGGCGTTATGAGCCGCAAGAAACAGATGGTTCCCAACCTGGAGAAGGCCTGCGCATAATCAAGCAGGTGTTCTAGAGTTTCCCCTGTATCAGCCAAGGGGATAGAAAAGTACATGAGGCCGGGGTATAATATGCCCCGGCTTTTTTGCGACAGGGCAAGTACCTGAGATTAGTACTGGAACGGTCAAACCATTAAGATTAAACCTGGATTGAGCGATTGTCGGATTTGCTGCAGATCCGAGAAAGAGGAATTTCCATAATAGTCGGCTATATGGGAATTCCTCTTTTCAAACTTTTGAAACGCTCAATTCAGGTTAAAGGCTCAATTCAGACACTACTGCTTTCCCAAAGGAGTTGAGATATGAAACCAGAAGTCAAGGAACTGTTTGTTGATGCACAGCTTAAGTTTGTAAGTGATGATTATGAGGGAAGCATAGAGCTTTTCAAAAAGGTGCTGGAACTTGATCCCGGTTGCGCAAAGGCGTACCAGGCAATAGCTATTGCAAATATCAGGATGGGTAATGGTGAAGAGGCGGTCAAGAACATTGACCTTGCCCTTGAAAAGGAGCCTGAAAATCCACGTTTTCACTACCACAAGGGGGCAATCCTCTTTCAGAACAAGGAATATGACAATGCAATAGAGAGCCTGTCCCGTGCCATTACAATTGATCCCACCTATGCCCCTGCCTACACTCTCAGGGCAGGTGTGTATGAGCAGCTCGGAGAGGAAGAGGCTGCCGGGGCGGATCTGAATTATGCCCTGAATCTCCGCAAGGAAGAGACCAAGGTCAACAAGATTGTCGATATATAGAATTACAAATCTGAGCTTGGCGGATCAGGGCAGACATGGTGAACTGTGGCCTGAATCCTGAACTTGCAACAGGATTCAGGTGTTATGATTTTGCAGGTTTTTAACAGTGTTCAATACATGCCTGCATAGACCTCTTACTAGCCTCACATCTGCTGCTTTCAGATTGCATCGTCCAAGAAACCGCCTTATCTTGTTCATCCAGTAGTCAGGATTTGCCTCATTATACAGTCCAATTGCCATGAACATTTCTGAAAGGTGGGCGTACATGGCCTCGGTTTCATGGATGTTGGCAAGTTTTGGCTCAACAGGGCCCGGCGGTTCATGTGCCTTGAATATCTCATAACAGATAATCATTACGCTCTGGGCAAGGTTTATGGAGGCAAAATCGGCAGTTGGTATGCTGATGAGGCTGTTGCAGTATTTCAGATGATCATTGCTGAGTCCCTTGCTTTCAGAGCCAAAGAGCAGTGCCACCCGGTTGTTCTGTGCCAGGCATTTCAGTTCCGGGGCTGCATCCCAGGGGGCATGCGTCGGGCGTCTGTCCCTGCCTGTACGTGCGGTGGTCCCGGCCACGTGGTTGAACGGGGCAAGGGCATCTTCCAGAGATGTATAAACCTTCATGTTTTTGATGATATCTGCCGCTTCGTGGGTTGCCATCTTGAGCATTTTTTCAGTGTCAGGAAGTTCCGGATTGACCACAATCAGGGATGAAATGCCCATGTTCCGGCAGCTGCGTGCTGCTGCCCCGATATTTTCCGGAAAGCGCGGTTCGTTAAGTACTACTGAAATGTTTTTCATGTTGTTGTTTTGGTGCTTTTAGGATTACATAACGTAACTGTTCAGCGTATTGTATGTTAAGGAAGGTTGGTAAATGGTCTTGTTTTTCCGTTCCGGTGAACAATTTCTTGTTTTTCTAAGGCTTGCTTCGCCAAAATCGCGAAACTCGCTCGTCCCTCGCTCAAACAGACGCGATTTTTGTGGCTGCGCTTCGCCAAGAAAAACTACGAAATTCTTCATAGTCACTCCAAAACAAGACCATTTACCACGCTGAATAGATACTACATAACTAAAATGCGAAAATGATACCATACAAAGGCTGATTGTAGTCTCTGAACCATTAATATCAACCACTTGGTGTGTGAAGTGTTGTTCAAGTCTGAATTGAGCGTTTCAAAACTTTGTAAGATCTGTGATGATTCATAAATTTAATCAGATTGTTATATGGCTTGCAGTCCTGCTCCTTGCAGCCTGCGCCACTGTGCCCATTACAGGGAGAAGTCAGCTTGTTCTCATGCCTGAGAGTCAGCTTGAGGCCATGGCATACCAGGAGTACCGGCAATTTCTGTCAAAGCACAGGTTAAGCAGTGATGTTAGAGGCCAGGAGATGGTGAAGAGGGTTGGCCGGAAAATTGCCCGTGCAGTGGAAAGATACCTTGCACAGCGGGGCATGTCTGACCTCATTGCCGATTATCACTGGGAGTTTAACCTGGTGCAGGGCAAGGAGGTGAATGCCTGGTGTATGCCTGGTGGAAAGGTGGTTGTGTATGAGGGCCTGCTGCCGGTGGCACAGGATGACACCGGGCTTGCAGTAGTGCTTGGGCATGAGATAGCACATGCTATTGCAAGGCATGCCAATGAGCGTATGAGCCAGCAGCTTGCCCTTCAGGTGGGTGGCTCAGCAATTTCCGCCGCCCTTGGCGCAAGCAGCCCTGCGGCAAATATGGTCTTCAGGGACCTTTATGGATTAGGGGCAAACCTTGGTGTGCTCCTTCCATACAGCAGGATGCAGGAGACAGAGGCAGACCATCTGGGCCTGATATTCATGGCAATGGCAGGTTATGATCCAAGGGCAGCCATTCCGTTCTGGGAGCGCATGATGAGGCAGAAAAATGGTGCGTCACCGCCGGAGCTTTTGAGCACTCACCCCTCGGATCAGACACGAATACAGAAGATAAGGGAGTTTTTGCCAGAGGCGTTGAAATACTATCATCCTTAAACAATATACAGCCTAGATTGAGCGATTGTCGAATTTGCTGCAGATCCGCGAAAGAGGAATTTCTATAATAGTCAGCTATATGGAAATTTCTCTGACAAAGGAGATGCAGTGAATACGGCAATCCCGGAGGGTTTCAAAACTGGAAAACTATAATTGGTATAACCTCTTTAAATTTAATCAAAAAAATACTTTTCCAGATTTTGAAACGCTCAATCTAGGTACAGCCAATGCGCTGAACAGTAGCTTGAAAGGTAGAGAAAAATGGCTAATACAGGAAAAAAACTTACAATTATAGGTTCCGGTGCTGTGGGCACTGCTGCTGCACAGTGGGCGGTGAGTAGAAATGTGGCTGATGATATTGTCCTGCTTGACGTAGTAGAGGGAGTGCCGCAGGGCAAGGCTCTTGATCTTGCCCAGTGTGCCCCGCTCTGCGGTTTTACCGGAAGGATCAGAGGCTCCAATGACTATGCCGACACAGCAGGCTCTGATGTGATTATCATCACTGCAGGGCTTGCCCGAAAACCCGGCATGAGCCGGGATGATCTGCTGGAAAAAAATGTCCAGATAGTTCGTTCGGTGACAGAGGAGGCTGTTAAAAACTCCCCCAATGCCTGTATCGTTGTTGTGACAAATCCCATTGATGCAATGGTTTATACTGCATTCAAGATTTCCGGTTTCCCAAGGGAGCGGGTTGTGGGCATGGCAGGTGTACTTGATTCTGCCCGTTACCGCACCTTTCTTGCATGGGAGCTTGGGGTTGCACCTTCTGATATAACTGCATTGGTAATGGGCATTCATGGCGACAACATGCTTCCTCTGACCAGGCTTGCCAGTGTTAACGGTGTTCCTGTTGAAGACCTGCTATCAAGAGAAAAACTTGACGAGATAGTCAGCCGCACGCAGAATGGAGGGGCAGAGATTGTACAGCACCTAAAGACAGGAAGCGCATTTTCCACTCCGGGCCTTGCTGCCATTGAAATGGCAGAATCCATCCTGAAAGATCAGAAGAGGGTGCTGCCCTGTGCAGCATATCTTCAGGGGGAGTTTGGCATAGATGGTGTGTTCCTTGGGGTTCCGGTAGTACTTGGAAAAGGCGGTGTGGAACGTATAGTTGAGTTCAGGCTTACAGAGGACGAAAAAAAGGCACTTGAAACCTCGGTTCAGGCAGTTAAAAAACAGGTTGCAGCAACCGGCCTGTAAGAGACAGGAGAGGGCGTCAGGGCCCTTCCTGACTTCCCAAAGTGGCCTTTCCAGGGTTTCTGCTCTGGGATTATGCTTTGCTGCAGCCCTGCTGGTTGCGTGGTTTATATATGTAGTATCAAGACCTGTTCCTGAAGTTACAGTGCCTGAGCATGCGGAGCTTTTTCAGGAGGTAAAGGAGCTTCCGGAGCTTTCAGATGAGATGTTCTCTGATCCAGGCCTTATAACCGCGATCAAACGCAGTTTAGCCCGCCTTGAGAGAAAAGATCAAAATACAGAAGTTGATCTTGGAAACCGGAAGGTCACTGTTGAAAGGCTTAAGGCAGGTCTTGAATCCTTTCTTGCCCTGTTGGAACAAGGCCTTCCTGCAGAAGATTTCAGACAGAGGCTCTTGGAAGAGTTTCAGTTTTTCAGGGTCACTAGTTGCGTGACTGGCAAAAAGAAACCTGAACCTGTGCTTGTTACAGGATATTTCCAGCCGGTTATTGCGGCATCCCATGAAAAGGGCGCTGAGTTTTCCTACCCCGTTTTCAGTGTCCCTGATGACCTTCTTCAGATTGACCTTGGCCTGTTTGATTCAAATCTTCCTTCTCTCAGGCTTTACGGCAGGGTTTCTGGGAGAAAGGTGGTGCCATATTACAGCCGGGCTGAGATAGATTCCGGGAAGGTCAAACTTCCTGCACAGGTCCTTGCCTGGCTTCCCTCTTGTATTGACGGCCTTATGCTCCATATCCAGGGAAGCGGCCTTCTGATGTTTCCGGAAGGGGAGCGCAGATACATCCACTATGCTGCAAGCAACGGCAGGCCCTACGGGAGCATTGGCAAGTGGCTTGTTAAAAAGGGCTGGCTCAGCCTTGAAGATGCAGACTGGCCTGGCATAAAGAAATGGGCATCTCAACACCCTGAGAGATTCAGAGAGGCGCTTGAGGCAAATCCCAGGTACATATTTTTCAAATGGGAGAAAGAGGGACCAGTTGGGAGTTCGGGCGCTGTTCTTGTACCCATGAGGTCTGTTGCAATGGATCCCAAGGTGTTTCCGGCTGGAACTCTCTGTTTTCTTTATATTCCCAAAGGGCCCTATGGCAGTTGGAGTTACAGTGGATTTGTGCTTAATCAGGATGTTGGAAGCGCCATAAAGGGGCCGTGCCGGGTGGACCTGTACTGTGGAGAGGGTGATGAGGCAGGAAGGATAGCCGGTCAGCTTAGACACAGGGGTAATCTTTATCTGATTTTGAAAAAATAGTGCCAGAGTTGAGCGTTTTAAAATCTGTAAGATCTGTTCACCCACATCAAACGCAAAATTAGTAATATGAAGATATACTTTGGAATTGAACAACTGAAAAGCCGCCTGAAAGAGCCGGCGCTTACAATAGGTAACTTTGATGGTGTGCATCTGGGGCATCAGGCGCTTTTTCGTAAAGTGGTAGAGCTTGCCTCTGAAAGAGATGCCCACAGTGTTGCCCTTACCTTTGATCCCCATCCTCTGAAGGTTCTGCGCCCTGATAATCCGCCCAAGCTGATTTCCACCTTTGAGCAGAAGATTGAACAGATTGAAAGGGCAGGAATTGACGTCCTTATATGCCTTCCCTTCACCCGTGAACTGGCAGCCACCACAGCAACTGATTTTGTAGAGCACATCTTGGTTGAGACCCTGGGAATCCGCGACCTTGTTATTGGCTATGACTATGCCCTTGGCAAGGGGCGTGAGGGAAATATTGAATTTTTGAGAAAGAAGGGGGAAGCCCTTGGCTTCCGCACCCATGTTGTTGATGCAGTGGTGGTTGACGGCATGATTGTAAGCAGCACCAATGTCCGAAAGCTGGTTAGCCAGGGCGAGATGCGCCGGGTGGCAAGGCTCTTGGGCAGGTATTACCAGATTCGGGGAATTGTTCAGAAGGGCATGCAGCGTGGCGGGCCGGTTGTGGGGTTTCCGACAGCCAACCTCACCATCAACAGTGAGGATCTCTGTCCCAAGCCAGGGGTCTATGTGGTTCAGGCAATTTATGACACAAACTGCTACGGCGGTGTCATGAATATCGGTGTTAATCCCACCTTTGGGGATCAGGAGCTAAGGGCCGAGGTGCATATCTTTGATTTCAGCAAGGATATTTACGGTCATCCCCTCAAGGTAAACCTCATCCAGAGGGTGAGAGACGAAAAGCGTTTCTCCGGCCCGGATGAACTGCGTGCACAGATTGCACAGGATGTCGAGAAGGCAAAGCTGATACTTGCACAGGAAGAAGGACTGGAAACTGCCTGTGAACACAGTTGATAATCCGTAGTCCCTGCAGCCATGCGTCTTAAAAGACTCAATCTTTTCGGCTTCAAATCCTTCCCCAACCGCACCAGAATAGATTTTTCAAGCGGGGTCTGTGCAATAGTCGGCCCCAACGGTTGCGGCAAGTCAAATGTTGTTGATGCAATCCGCTGGGTCCTGGGCGAGCAGAGTGCAAAGATGCTCCGTGCCCGAAGCATGGATGATGTTATATTTTCCGGCTCAAACGGCAGATCGGTAAACTTTGCAGAGGTAAGCCTTGTGCTTGAAAACAAGGCCGGCATGGCCCCCCCGGAATTTGAAAACCTCCCTGAAATTGAAATAAAACGCATGGTGAGCCGCAAGGGGGATACCCGCTACCTCATCAATGGAAAAAATTGCCGGTTAAAAGACATCCACTACCTACTGATGGATACCGGCGCAGGCACTAGGGCATATTCCATTGTTGATCAGGGGCAGGTTGGTCAGTTTGTTGAGATGAGCCCCCAGGAGCGCCGTCACATCATTGAGGAAGTGGCAGGGATTTCAAGATACAAGGCCCGCCGCATTGAGGCTGAAAGGCGCATGGCTGATACCTCCCGGAACCTTGAGCGGTTGAATGATCTCATCACAGAGGTTGACAGGCAGCTTCGCTCTGCATCTCGCCAGGCCAAAAAGACCCAGCGTTACCTTGCCCTGCGGAAGGAAGAGGAGAGCTTTGACAAGGCGCTTCTAAAGTACGCCTGGGATGAGCAAGTTGAGCTTGTAAAACAGCTTGAAGCAGACATGGAGACGGCACGGGGAAGGCTTGAGGCTGCAAATGCGCGTCTTGCAACGCTCAGGGCCGAAAAGGAGGCTGTAAATGCAGGGCTTCTTGAAAAGGAAGATGCACTGAAGAAGATAAAATCCGGTCTTTCAGGTGCTGAAAAGCTGCTTGAAAATCTTCGCAGGGAAAGGGCAGAGGCAGAAAAGAGGCATTACCAGACCACACTGAGGCTTCAGAGCGTTGAAAAGAACTCCAGGGAATCTGAAAAGCGGGTCAGGGGAACTGAGCGTCGTTACAGGGAAGTGCTTGAAATACTAGAAAAACTTCATAAAGAGCAGGAGAGACTGACTGAAGAGGAGAGGATTGCCGCAGGTTATGTGGAAGATGCAAGGCTACATGTTGAACAGGTGCGAAGCGAGCTTGAGGAGGTAAAGGTACAGCTTGTTGATGCTGCTGCAGAACAGGCACGCCTTGACAGTGAGCGGCGAAACTTGCGGGAGCGTGCAGCACGCCTTGAGAAACGCATCCAGAAGGGGGAATCGGAGCAGCAGGCAATATCAGATAAGCTTGATGCCATGAATCGGGAGCACGGGAGCATGGCGGCAGAGGCAGAGGGACTTGAGCAGAAGCTTTCCGCCCTGAAACAGAAGATGGCTGATGCAGAAAGAGAGCTCAAGGAGACCACACAGGAGTTTTTGAAAGAGCAGGAGAAGGCAAGGGATACCGAGGCCAGGCTTGTTGGCATTAATACCAGACTTGATGCGCTCAAAGCAGTGGATGCAGCCGGGGAGGGGATTCCGCCTGAGGTACGCGCACTTCTTGAAGATGAAAAAGGGGTGCTTGGCATGCTTGCAGATTTCATTGATGTTGAAAGGGGCTGGGAGCAGGTATTTGAAACCGCCTTTGGTCCCAGGCTTCATGCCCTGGTGGTGGACAGCAGGGAGGCCTGTGAGAGAATTGCCGCCTCCTTCAGGAAGGATGCATCAGGAACGCTGTACATGCTTGTCCTTCCTGAAAATGACAGCCAGGAGAGAACTTCCCCTTCAGAGGAAACATTTGTACCCCTTGCAGGAGAGGATGAGGGGCTGGCTGATGACGGCCTTGCTGCCCATATCAGGGCAGATGTCCATGTTGTGCCTGTATTGAAGAAATTTCTGTCTGGGGTTTTCAGAGTTGAAAGTATCCAGGAGGGGTTAAACCGCATTGAAACAGGCGCAATTGACCAGTCAGGGACGGGTGCCAGGGTCATGGTTACTGCTAACGGCGCTACTGTCACAGAGTGGATGGAGATTTCCATTCAGGGTAAGGGTGCAGAGAGCTCAGGGCTTCTTGTTAGAAAGGCAATGATAAGGGAGCTTCAGGAGGAGTCGGCAGAGGTTTCTTCAAGGCTTGAGGCGATAAGATTGAGGAGAGACTCCCTCAGGCAGGCAGAGGCAGAGAAGAAGAAAATTGCCGCTGACTTAAGGAAGGAAGTCGATTTTACAAAGGCAGCGCTTTCAAAACTCCAGCGAAATATAGAATCCTTAAGGCTTAAAATTGAATCAGCTGCTTCGCGCCTTGAGGTTATGGAATTTGAGCTAAGTGAGGCAAGGGATGAGTTGATCGGGGTAGAGCTGGACCTTCAGGAGCGGGAAACTGCACTTGAGCAGTGTTCAATCAGGCATGATGAGCTTTCGGCAAGCCTTAAGGGCAGAGAAGGGGCGCTTTCACAGCAGGAGGGTGTGCTTGAGCGCAGAAAACAGAAACAGCAGGAGCTTCGAATTGAGCTTGCACGCATAGAGAGCAATATCAGGGAGAGGGAGAAGGAGAAGAAGAATCTTGAGCGCCGGAAAGAGCGCATGGTAAGGGACAGTGTTGATTTTGCAACTGAAAAGAAGAGGCTTTCCATACTTCTTTCAGAACAGGAGGGGCAGGTGGCCTCAGTTACTGCCCGGGTAGAGGCACAAGAGGCGGCGGTATCAGATGCCAGGCGTCGTGTCCAGGAGCTTGAAAAGGCAAGGGATGCTGTATTGCAGGAGCTTTCTGCATGTGATGCAAGGATAACCAGCCAGGAAAAGATTGTAAGAGAGGCCGAGAAACAGGTTCACACCCTTGATGTTGAGTTTTCTAAAAGCAGACAGGCACTTGAGTATATCGGACAGTCAGCCCTTGAGCGGCACCAGGTGTCAGCCGCAGCCATCCAGGGTGTTGAAGACATACTGGAGCAGATGGATGTTGATAATATAAAGGAGAGGCTTGAGAAGGTAAGGGCACGGATCAATAAAATAGGTGCTGTGAATCTGGGTGCCCTTGATGAGTACAACGAGCTTAAAGGGCGCTGGGAATTCCTTGAGGAACAGAAACAGGACCTTGAAAAGTCAATGGCAGATCTCAGGCGGGCAATTGACAAGATAAACCGGACCTGCCGTTCCAGGTTTCGTGAGGCCCTTGAAGCAGTCAATAACAGCCTCAACCAGGTATTTCCCCTGCTCTTTGACGGTGGAAGTGCCAGCCTCCAGATTGATTCCGGCACAGATGTTCTTGAGGCAGGGGTTGACTACATGGTGAACCTCCCCGGAAAGAGGATACAGCACCTTAATCTCCTTTCCGGCGGTGAGAAGACAATGGCGGCAATGGCACTGCTCTTTGCTGTTTATTTCATAAAGCCAAGCCCCTTCTGCCTGCTTGATGAGGTTGATGCACCTCTTGATGAGGCCAATACCGACAGGTTCAACAAACTTATTAAGAAGATAGCAAAGGAATCACAGGTGGTAATTATTACCCATAACCAGAGGGTCATGGATACGGCAGACGTGCTTTATGGAGTCACAATGGAGGATCGAGGGGTTTCAAAGGTGGTGTCGGTGAATCTTGTAACAGATGTTTCCGGTGGTGCAGTATGAGCAGTTCATCAGGCGTCATAAAGGTTGGGGTGGATACAGGAGGAACCTTTACCGATTTTGCCGTTATGGATAACCAGGGCAGGTGGAAAAGGTTAAAGATCCTCTCTACCCCCTCTGATCCCTCAAGGGCAATAATCGAGGGTTTCAAGAAGCTCTCCCTGCTTCCGGTAAGAAGCGGCACTGACATAGTCCACGGAACCACAGTGGGCACAAACGCCTTTCTTGAGCGAAAGGGTGTGCGCACAGTGCTCATAACAACAGCAGGCTTTGAAGACGTGCTGTTTATCGGGAGGCAGAACAGGCCGGCACTTTACGATTTCATGGTGCAGAAGCCTGCTCCCATTATCCATCGCAACCACATTTTCGGGGTAAGGGAGCGTATGGCCTATGATGGCAAGGTAATTCTTCCCCTTGAAGAGCAGGATATTGAAGACGCCATTGAATTTTGCATAAGTTTAAAGCCTGAGAGTGTGGCCATATGCTTCCTGCACTCCTATGCAAACCCCGAGCATGAAGTGGTTATGCAGAAGCGCCTTTCAGATGCCCTGAATATCCCGGTCACAACCTCAAGCAGTGTCCTTCCGGAATTTCGTGAATATGAGCGGCTCTGCACAACTTTAATAAATGCCTATCTGAACCCGGTTGTGGGGAATTATATCAGCAGGCTTTCCCGCCATGTCAAGGGTGCCGGACTTTATATCCAGCAGTCAAACGGCGGTTGCCTTCCGGCAGATTCAATGGGAGACAGGGCAGTTACCACCCTTCTCTCAGGTCCTGCCGGAGGGGTGCAGGCGGCCTGGAGACAGGCAGAGAGTATGGGGATTGATAACATCATCACCTTTGACATGGGCGGAACATCCACTGATGTTTCCCTGTGCTCAGGTGGACTGACCTATACCCGTGATTACCGTATAGATGGTTACCCTGTTGCTCTTCCCATAATCGACATCCATACCGTTGGGGCAGGGGGCGGTTCTATAGCCTGGATTGACAGGGGCGGCCTGATGCAGGTAGGTCCCAGGAGTGCTGGTGCTGATCCAGGCCCTGTCTGTTATGGCAAAGGAAGTGAGATAACCGTAACTGATGCAAATCTGTTTCTTGGAAGGCTCAGGGCAGAGAGTTTTCTTGGTGGTGAAATGCGCCTTTACGCCCACAGGCTTGAGCCGGCCTTTGAGGATTTGGGAAACCGCATAGGGCTTGATGCCAGGGAGGCTGCCCTTGGGGTTATCAGTCTCGTAAATAACAGCATGGTTCAGGCAATCAGGGCTGTTTCTGTTGAAAGGGGTTATGACCCGGTCTCCTTTTGCCTGTTCTGTTATGGAGGTGCTGCAGGACTTCATGCCTGTGAAGTTGCCGATGCCCTTGGAATAAGACGAATTGTCGTTCCGGAAAGGGCAGGTGTGTTCTCAGCCCAGGGCATGGCAGATGCAGACCTGGTCTTTGAGAGGTCAGCGGCCATTGTCATACGGGATGCAGAGCACAGGGAAGATGAAATAGAGGGGCATATTAACTCCCTTGTAGAGGAACTCCGGGCAGAGGTGAGCAGCTTAAGTATGATTGAGGGGCCAGAGTTTATTAAAGCACAGGCATTTGTTGATTGCCGGTATCAAGGACAGTCCTTTGAACTCACCATAAATTGGAGTGCGGACTGGAGGGAGCGGTTTGAAAACCTCCACAGAAGACTGTATGGTCATGCCTTCAGTGACAGGGGGCTTGAGGTTACGGCTGTAAGGGTAAAGGTGATTGTTGAGCGCAGGGGTCCTGCTTCCAAGAGGGATTTTCTTGCTGAAAAGGACATTTTCAGCCTGCCAGAGTTGGTCCTAAAGGATGCGTTGGTGGATGAGGTAATATTCAGCCAAGGTCCCAAAAAGGTAAATATCGTAGCCAGGGGCAGCATAGAGGAAAATTTCAGGGTTGTTGGCCCTGCTGTGGTTGTTGATGATTTCACCACGGTTCTTATTCCCGAAACATGGTCAGCGGCAAACGTCAACGGAAGCCTGGTCCTTGGAAAATATGTC
>WGBG01000099.1 GCA_015494395.1 Deltaproteobacteria bacterium | reverse complement strand
TTTGCCTCCCTGGGCTGATCCATTACGAAAACTACCTGGTAGGTCTGGGTGGCCGGGTCTGCCTCGGTTGAATATTCCTTTATATCAAGTGGGAACTCCCTTCCGGGTATGGAGTCAAACCGGGCAACCACCTTGCCCGCACCCTTTTTCTTTATGGCAGCCATGACAAGCTCCGGCACATCCACAAGAACCTCGATGCGGGAAATGTCCTGCAGGTTTACAATAGGCTCCTTTGCCTGCACCTTCTGGTAGTTTTCAACATATCTTTTTGCTATCACGCCATCAAACGGGGCACGAAGCGTGGTGTCCCTGAGGGCGTTGCGGGCATCTTCAAGTTTGGCAAGTGCCACGTCCCTTGCGGCACGGTAACGGTCAAAATCCGCCCGGGAAACCTGGTTCTTGGCATAAAGCTCCTTGTAACGCCTGAACTGCTGCTCAGCCTCCCTGTAGCTTGCCTGAGCCTGGGCAACGGCAATCTGGAAATCACGTTTGTCTATCTGAGCTATGAGATCACCCTTCTTGACATACTGGCCCTCCTCAACCGGAAGCGCCACAAGGGGACCTGAAACCTTGAAGGAGAGAACTGCCCTTCTGGCTGCCCTTACCGTACCGGGAAATCCCTGGGTAAGTACCCCGCTTGAATCTTTTACAGTCATCAGCTTGACTGGCCTGACAACCTCTCTCTTCTCCTTGACCTCTTCCTTGCCACATCCTGCAATTAAAAAACTCATAACTGCAGCAAGCAGGATCAAGTACGAAATGTTAATACCTGAGAATAACCCGTTCTCATGATTTAAAAATTTCATCATGCCTCCCCAAAAAGCTTTATTGTTCAAAATGACACTAATTAGCAATATTCAAAACCGGCCATCACATTCCAGGCACAGCACATCTGGCAATCACGCTATCAAGCTGTACCCACCTTCAAGCTGACCACAAATCATACTCAATTTATCTTGATTTTCAGCAAAAATCAAACAGAATATAGACGACCATAATACTAAAAGACTAATATCAGCACCTGTTTCTGTAAACATAAACCTTGGCTTAAACATTGCAAAAAACCTATAAGTGCATGGCCAAATCAGCAAATACCCTGCATAGTTACGGGAAAAGCCATCAACACTAACCATACCCGGTGTGCGTTTTACAGGTTCGAAGAACTGATATGCAGCAATCTCTCAATCACTCAAAGCACAACCATATAAAAATTGACTATTCACCCTGTCACATGTATTGAACAGACAAAGAACCAAGATAGAGCTATTATGACAAACATCTCAAGAGGAGCAACATGAAATCAGAATCTGGCAGTTCCCTGTTTGAAAGATTTCTCCACTCACAGGCATCAGGAAGTATTGTACTCATAATTGCGGCAGTAACCGCAATAGTCTGGGCCAACACCCCGTGGGCCAAGCTCTATCACGATCTCAGCCATCTTGATATCGGCGTGGTTTTTGCAGGCAAAACATATCAAATGGGACTTGCCCACTGGGTCAAGGATGGACTCATGACCCTTTTCTTCTTTGTTGTTGGGCTTGAAATCAAACGTGAGGTATTGATTGGAGAGCTTTCAAGTTTCAGAAAGGCAACGCTCCCGGTAATGGCGGCAGTAGGCGGCTGTATTGTACCTGCACTGATCTATTTTTCCATAAATAACACAGGGGAAGCTGCAAACGGCTGGGGTATTCCCATGGCAACGGATATTGCCTTTGCCCTGGGCATCCTGTCCATACTTGGTAGCAGGGTTCCCGCAGGGCTAAAGGTTTTTCTCACTGCCCTTGCCATAGTTGATGACCTTATTGCAGTTCTTGTGATAGCTGTTTTCTATACTGCACAGATAAATATCAATGCCCTGTTGACCGCAGCTTTCTTTCTGGGACTTTTCTTTATTGCAGTGAGGCTTCATGCAAGAAGACCACTTATCTACCTGTTTCCTGCCATAGGCGTATGGGCAAGCCTGATGTTTTCAGGAGTTCATGCCACTGTTGCAGGTATTCTCGTGGCATTGCTCGTCCCTGTAAAATCCGGCATTGAACCGGAACAGTTTTTTAATGACGTATGGCACAATATAAAATACCTGCATGAAACAGGACCACTCACCAGGGACAGTCTTGCGGCCAACCCGAAACAGTGGAAGGCAATTGAACAGATCTATATCACCACGGAAGACATGATTCCTCCAGGGGTATATCTGGAAAAACATTTCCACACCCCGCAGGCATTTATAATACTGCCACTCTTTGCACTTTTTTCAGCCGGTGTCACATTCAACTCCGAAATAATGAACGCCTTTCCCGACTCTGTAAGCCTTGGGATAATCTTAGGCCTGGTTTCCGGAAAACCCATTGGCATAATGCTGTTCAGCTTTCTCACCGTGGCTGCCGGCTTTGCAGATCTCCCCACAGGGGTCAAATGGCCGCACCTCTTCGGGGCATCGTTACTGGCAGGAATCGGATTTACCATGTCAATCTTTATAAGTGAACTTGCATTCTCAGACAGCGCCATGATAGATGAGGCGAAAATAGGCATTTTCATTGCGTCACTTGTGGCCGGAGTCTGTGGATTCATAATTCTGAAAAAAACATTACAGGAAAACAATGAAAGTCATCAGTAACATCCTGACAAAACTTCTGTCACATTACAGTTTCCACAATCTGCTGGCATGGCTGCTGGTTTACCTGATAATAGGGCCGTTTATCACAGGGGAGCACACAAAGCTCATACTGTCCATCTTCATGTCAATGATATTCTTCTTTGCCGTCTATGCCATAAACTACAACAGCGGCATCTTCAAGTACGTTCTCCTGCTGATGGGTTTGACCCTGATACTGTACTGGCTTGCCCTTTTTGACATAATTGCCTACTCCAATATTGCAAGCAAGGTAATGACCACCTTTTACATCTGTCTTCTTATCTATGCATTTTCCAGATATGTATTCAAGGCAAAAAAGGTCACATCCCGGCTTATCAGTGCAAGCCTCTGCCTCTATCTTTTCATCGGGACTCTGTGGGGGATGATGTACGATATGCTGGAAACAGTATTCCCCGGTTCATACAAGGGGACCCTGCTTGCCGAGGCGGCTAGCATGGCAATGCGCCAGCAACACTTCCAGTACTTCAGCTTTGTCACGCTTACCACACTTGGATACGGGGACATACTGCCCATGACAGAAGGTGCAACTGCCCTCTGCAAGGCAGAGGCAATTATCGGGCAGTTTTTCATGGCGGTTCTTGTGGCGCGGCTGGTAGGGATACAGGTGGCACAGCAGTTTGCGGATGAGAACAGCACTGGTGAATAACCCGCTTGAAGCCAGAAGATGGCTTCACGTTTTCAACGCATTTTCATCTTCTGAAGCACGTAGATTATCATTTTGCTGGGGGAAAGCTTCATGGAGGATGGTCCTGACCGGATATAAAACTCTTCATTCTTTCCGATCCTCAGGAAAACCGGCCCACGGGATGGAGAACACTCAAGCATAACCACGGTTTCCTCATCCACCTCCACCGGCACTATATTAATAAAACTGGAGAATTCAGCCCCGATGTGCTGATTTATAAGGTTCTTCAGGTGCAGTTGACATTTGTCCCTGTTCTCGAAATTGTCAGGCCCAATTCCTGTAATATCACCGTCATCATTTACCCCTAAGAGAAGTGTACCTCCGTTGGAGTTCAAAAAAGCCACCACAGCCTTGAGCCACGCAAACTCTATCTCCTTGCCCTGCTTTCCGGTTTTAAGATTGGTTCTTACCGTGGATTTGAACTCAACGCCTGACCCCTCACCCAGCTTGATGTAATAACGCATCCTTTCATCAGGAGGAAGGCTTTCCCACGTGCCCTGACGCATAAGCCTGCTGCTCAGCACAAAAAAGATCATGAACAACAGGACGTCCACTGTAAGGGCAACCACCACATCGGAAAAATTCACATCAAAAAAAGTGGAGCGCAGATTTGCGTAAAGGGCCTCGGAAGGTGCTGCTATACCCAGCCAGTAAATGCCGTTTTTTGCCCTGAGAGACATAAGTGAGGCCATCCACTTCTGGCCATGGAATAACACCTCAACAAACTGATTAACAGGCCTTCCCTGTTTGTTCCAGCGTTCAATTATGTTTGAAATCAAAGATTCTTCACTGGAAGCAGGTTTATCAAGGAAATGTTCAGATGGATTTTTTCCAAAACTGCCCAGATGGTCAGAACTAATATAAAATCCGCTGTCAGGATTGATCAAAAAAAGTTTTCCAAGATTACCCCGGTTATTCCAGTTTCCAAGAAGCTTTTGAAGTCTCTCCAGAGGAACATCAACTGCAAACACAAAATATTCACCCGGGGAATCAGGCTTACTGCAGGAAATAGATGCAGTGACCCCCAGCTTGCCCGTACTGAAAAAATTGTACACCGGTGACCAGAAAATCTGCTTCTCAGAGCCCAACCTGTAAAACCAAGGCCTTTTAAGAGGATTATATTCTGAATTTTCCTCCCACTTACGGACAGATTTTTCAGGGCTGCTCCACTCCTGAAATATCATGTGGCTGCCATTTTCAGTACTCCAGGATAGCCGGCTTATCCATTTTCCATCTTCAAGCCTAAGGTAGTATTCTCTGCCAGTGTTATCAGCAACCACGATACCGGCAACTATGTCCTGGTTTTCCAGCAATGGCATCAACTGTCTGTTCAGGGCAACTACATCCGAGAAGCTGAAGATGCCGTTTGCGCCCAGATCATGAATAATGAAGAGCTTGGTGGATATGCTATCCAAAATGCTCTTTAATTTATCAACCTCCCCCTGTTTAATCCTTCCCAACTCTTCAGTGGCAAAATGATTTTTTAATTTCCAGTACTGATAAAAATTCAAACCGGCAAGCACCAGCACAAAACCTACTATCAAAACAGCCATACTGGTGGCAACCGAGAGCTTCCCTTGTTTCCTGAATCTGAAAAAGGTATTTGGCATTGAAGTCATGGGGAGAACTAAGGCAAATAATAAAAAAACCGGGTTAACCCGGCTTTTTTACTGTGAAAACTGAGTAACTGTTCAGCGTACTTATGTTAATCAATGTTGGTAAATGGTCTTGTTTTTCCGTTCCGGTGAACAATTTCTTGTTTTTCTAAGGCTTGCTACGCCAAAATCGCGAAACTCGCTCGTCCCTCGCTCAGACAGGCGCGATTTTATGGCTGCGCTTCGCCAAGAAAAACTACGAAATTCTTCAAAGTCACTCCCAAACAACACCATTTACCACGCAGAATAGATACAAAACTGATAACATTTAATGCTACAACTACCTGGGCATTTTGACCTTGAGCGCAGGCCAGACAGCAAGACCGGCTGAATCGTTTATTACAGCGCCGTTCTTTTTGTTCTGACCGATATTTCCAAGAGCAGTTCGAACAACCACCTTGCCTTCTCCTGAAATACCCTTCCATTTACCTTCACCGCCTACAATCCTGAAAGTACCCTGGGATGCGCCTATCTGTCCGGATGTCTTCATCTTTGCATAGGCAATCTTGTTGTCGCCCTTGCTGATTATACAATCAGCCTCAAGGGAGGTCTGTTTGGTTTTCAGATCTATATACTGCTCCCCGGGACACATAAACACAGCGGCGTTAAGGTCGCCTGCACCGTCATCAATGTACATTATACCATTGAACGCACCTACTATCTTGAACTTGTCAGGGGCAATCTTGAAAATCTGCCCCTGGGCCTGCCAGGGAGCAAGTATCTTTACTGTCTTTTCTGCTGCCATTGCAGATGAACCGATGATGGTAACCACAAGAAGTGCAGCGCAAACCAATACATTTACTGCTTTCATAAATAGATTCTCCTCTTTGGATGGAGCGTTAAATTAGGACCAACAAGAACAAACCGGATAAAATAAGTATTTATTACCACGCTATTATGCAGCCGTCAACCGAAACCAATACGGCAGGATTTAGGTATTAAAGTAATGCAGTTAAATAACGACCAAACCTTGAACCTGGATTGAGCGATTGTCGGATTTGCTGCAGATCCGCGAAAGAGGAATTCCCATAATAGTCGGCTATATGGGAATTCCTCTGACAAAGGAGATGCAGTGAATCTGGCAATCCCGAAGGGTTTCAAAAGTTGAAGAGTATGATATATGTAACTCCTTTTAATATCGTATAAAATCATTTCATCAAACTTTTGAAACGCTCAATTCAGGTTGAATTTATTACGCCTGACCAGACCACTCCCGGATTATCATGCCGGTAAGCTCTGCTGTCTTCACCATATCATCAAGCAGTATAAACTCACCTGTGGTATGCACATTCTGCATTCCTATCCCTAAAATAAGGGTGGTAAGCCCCTTTGAATTCAGGATATTTGCATCACTTCCACCTCCGGTGGTCTGCAATGCAATGTTTCTACCGGCTTTTTCAGCAGCACGCAGCGCAGTCCGGACAAGGATGTGTTCCTCCGGGACTGACATCTTCGGATAGTCATTTACTATTTCTGTCTGCACAAACGGGGGTTCAAGATTGCCATTCAAGGCATTGTCACCTGAAGAAAATTTCTTCCTGTACCTGTCTGCAGCCCTTACAAACTCTCCGGTGATTCCATCCTGCACCATTCTGAGCTTTTCAGGATCGTGACTCCGCACCTCACCCTGAACAGAAACCTTTTCCGGAACGATATTGGATGCCTTGCCTCCCTGGATTGTGCCGATATTAGCAGTGGTTTCATGATCTATCCGCCCTAAATGCAATGCTGCAAGGGCAGAGGCAGCCACCTGGATTGCATTTATTCCCTCCTCGGGATTTATGCCCGCATGTGCCGCCTTTCCAACTACCTCTATGTTAAGACGGACAGCCTCAGGGGCCCTGTTTATCAGGCTGTTTATGTCAGTTGAGTCAAGTGCAATACCTGCCTCAGCCCTGACCAGGGATGTATCAAGCGCCTTTGCCCCCAGAAGCCCGATCTCTTCACAAACCGTAAACACAAGATCAAGTGGGCAGTGGGCAATCTGCTGCTCCCGCAGGCACCTTACAACCTCAAACAGTATGGCTATGGCCGCCTTGTCGTCAGAACCCAGGATGGTTGAGCCATCGGTCCTGAAGACATTTCCGTCAAAGAGCGGGGTTATCCCCCGGCCAGGCTCAACGGTATCCATGTGGGCATTAAAGAAGAGGGGCGGAGCGTCAACATCACCGTCAATATGGATAATGAGGTTTCCGCACTGGGATCCGGTGTTCTCTGCAGAGTTATCAAAGGTGGCAGAAACCCCTTTTAATGCCTGAAAATTCTTCTTTATCCACTCTGCAACAGCACCCTCTTCCCTGGAAGGGCTGTCGATTCTTACAAGATTTAAAAAGGTATCAGCCAGTCTCTGACGGTTTATCTTCATACTACCACCCACCCCTTACTTGACCTTACCTTGCTTCCTGGAGCCAGATGCCTTCTTCCTTGTGGATTTTTTCTTCAGGGCATTTCCCCTGTTCCTGAATATATCAGGCCCCATGGCAAGCTCAAGCACCTGGTCCATCTGCTTGACAGGCACAAATTCTATTCTTTTCCTTATCTTTGCCGGTATGTCTTCAAGGTCTTTTGTGTTCTGCTCAGGAATTATGACTGTGCTTATTCCCTCTCTGAGCGCGGCAAGCGCCTTCTCCTTGAGCCCCCCGATTGGAAGCACCCGTCCCCTCAGGGTTATCTCACCGGTCATGGCTATGTCACGCTCAACAGGAAACTCGGTGAAGGCAGAGACCAGGGCGGTTGTGAGGGTTACACCTGCAGAAGGCCCATCCTTTGGAATGGCACCGGAGGGCACATGAACATGGATATCTGTCTCATCAAAGGTGTCCGGGTCAATTCCAAGCAGTTCTGCCTGACTCCTGGTGTAACTAAGGGCAGCCTGGGCCGATTCCTTCATGACCTCGCCAAGGAGCCCGGTGAGTGTGAGATTCCCCTTTCCTGACATGAGGGTACACTCTATCTCAAGTATCTCCCCGCCATAAGGTGTCCAGGCAAGACCTGTAGCAACTCCCACCTCGCTCTTTTCCCTTAACTGGTCAGGTAGATACCTGGCGACTCCAAGGAATTTGTGAAGGTTGCCGCTGGTTATGCGGTATTTTTTCTTTTCACCCTCGGCAATCTTAAGCGCCACCTTCCTGCAAAGCGCACCTATCTGGCGTTCAAGCTCCCTCAAGCCCGCCTCCTCGGTGTACTCTTCAATGATACGGTCTATTGCAGCCGGAGCAATCTCTATCATGTCAGGCTTGAGTCCATGTTCCTTTAGCTGTCTCGGTATGAGATACTTCCTGGCTATGGCCCTCTTGTCCTCAGAGGTGTAGCCGGTAAGCTCTATGACCTCAAGCCTGTCAAGGAGTGCAGACGGGATAGTATCTGTCATGTTTGCAGTGAGGATAAACATGACCTTTGAAAGATCAAAATCAAGCTCAAGATAGTGGTCAGAAAAGGTGCTGTTCTGCTCGGGGTCAAGCACCTCAAGAAGGGCAGCAGCCGGATCTCCCCTGAAATCAGCACCTATCTTGTCCACCTCGTCCATCATGAACACCGGATTATTGGTGCCTGCCCGCTTAAGTCCCTGGATGATGCGTCCGGGAAGAGCACCAACATAGGTGCGCCTGTGCCCCCTGATTTCTGCCTCATCCCTTACACCGCCAAGGGATATGCGCACAAACTCCCTTCCAAGGGCACGGGCTATGGAACGGCCAAGAGATGTCTTCCCTACACCAGGAGGGCCGGTAAAGCAGAGAATCGGCCCCTTTGCCTTTCTGTTCAGCTTGCGGACAGCAATGTATTCAAGAATGCGCTCCTTGACCTTTTCAAGGTCGTAATGATCTTCATCAAGAATCTTCCTGGCCCTGGGGACCTGCAGCCTGTCCCGTGATGAAACAGACCAGGGAAGCTCAACAAGCCAGTCAAGATACGTGCGGACTATGGCTGATTCAGAGGAGTCAGGATGCATGGAGTCAAGACGCTGAAGCTGCTTGAATGCCTCCTTTTCAGCCTCTTCGGGCATGCGCGCCTCCCGAATGCGGCGCTCGTACTCCTCTGCCTCCATTGCCCTGTCATCAATATCCCCAAGCTCCCTCTTGATTGCCCGAAGCTGCTCCCTCAGGAAATACTCCCTCTGGGTACGGGTCATCTCCTCCCTTGCCTCAGACTGGATCTTTGCCTGGACAGTGGAGACCTCAAGCTCCCTTTCAAGGAGTTCACTCACAGCCCTGAGCCTCTCCAGGGTGCCGGTCATCTCAAGCAGCTCCTGGGCACGGGCAGTATTTACCTGGAGGTTTGAGGCCACAAGGTCGGCAAGCCTGCCAGGATCATCTATGGTTGCCATTAACTGACCGATCTCAGGCGTAAACACACCACGAAGGTTAAGGAGTTTCTCCGCCTGCTCCCTTATGTTTCTCATAAGGGCCTCAACCTCAACCGATATATCTTCCCCAACCTCCTCCTGCTCAAGCGGTGTTATACGCACCCTGAAATAGGGCCTTTCCTGCACAAACTCATCTATGCGCGCCTTTGCCATTGCCTGGGCAAGTATCTTGAGCCTGCCGTCAGGAAGCTGAAGGGTTCGCATGATGGATGCAACAACACCGGTGGTATACAGGCCCTCTGCTGTGGGATGGTCATCTTCAATAACCTTCTGTGCTGTTAGGAAAATCAGCCTGTCTCCGGCCAGAGCCTCGTTTACTGCGGCAACCGAAGTCTCCCTGCCAACAAAAAGAGGCACAATCATCGAAGGAAAGATTATGAGATCCCTAACTGCCATTAGCGGCAATTCATCAGGGATCTCCACGGAATCCACATCTTCTATCTCAAGCATATCTGTAATGCTGTCTTCTATTTCCATATTAAAATACCTTTGTTCGTAGGTAACTGTTCAACGTATTCATGTTACTGAAAGTTGGTCAATGATCTTGTTTTTCCGTTCCAGTGAATAATTTCTTGTTTTTCTAAGGCTTGCTACGCCAAAATCGTGAAACTCGCTCGTACCTCGCTCAAACAGACGCGATTTTGTGGCTGCGCTTCACCAAGAAAAACTACGAAATTCTTCAGAGTCACTCCAAAACAAGACCATTGACCACGCTAAACAGATAACAGATATATTCGTAGTATCTATTCAGTCAACTACTTCATAACATGCGACAAAATGCTCTTCCCCTATCTGCCGCCACCGGGGACGCGCTTCAAAACAGACCGATTTCGCCTTTTCACACCTTGGGGCAAAGGCACACCCCTTGCCCTTGTCAGAGTCAATCGTCCCGCCGGGCTCAGCAACAATCTCCTGCTCCCAGGAAATCTTGCGTTTTTTCTTACGCCTATCAGGATCAGGAAGTGGGACTGCACTCAGGAGATAACGGGTGTAAGGATGCAGGGCAGTTACATCACTTCCCCCATTCCCGGATGAGAGAAAGTTGCTGCCAGGCATAAGCTCCATGAGCTGCCCACTGTACATTACCGCAACCCGGTTGCTCACGAACTGGATAACAGGCAGATCATGTGAAATAAACAGGTAAGTCAGTTTCTTTGCCTCCTGAAGGTCAAGGAGCAGGTTTATTATCTGTGCCTGTATTGATACATCAAGGGCAGAGGTAGGCTCGTCAGCTATAATAAAATCAGGTTCCGTTGCAAGGGCACGGGCAAGGCCGATCCTCTGTCTCTGCCCGCCTGAAAACTCGTGTGGATAACGGTCTTCAACTCCAGGGTCCGTAAGGCCTGCAACAGCAAGGAGTTCCCGTACTCTTCCCCGGTAGTCCCTGTCCGGGCAGAGACCATGTATCTTAAGCGGCTCTTTCAGGGTCTGATAAATTGTCTTTTTGGGATTAAGGGATGAGAACGGGTCCTGAAATATCATCTGGGCTTTCTGCCTGAATGCCTTTTTCTCATCCGGCTCAAGGCTGGATATATCATTTCCTCTGAACAGGACCCTGCCGCTCACAGGCTGTTCAAGCCCAAGGGCAATACGGGCAAGGGTGGATTTGCCGCATCCGCTTTCTCCTACAAGGCCCAGGATTTCATTCTCCCGAAGGTCAAGGGTTATCCCGTCAAGTGCGCGCACCGTGCGCCTTACAGATGAAAAAAATCCCTCCCGAACCGAATATGTCCTGCTGACATCCTGCAGGGAAACAAGTGTCTTTGACATTTACTGGTCCGGCAGTGATGGGGATTCCTGCCACGCTATCCTAGGGGCATCGGCCCACAACCCCTCAAGATCGTAAAACTTTCGTACAGGCTCGTAAAAGAGATGGACTATGCAGTCATCATAATCCATAAGCACCCATTTTGCCTCGGTTTCACCTTCAATGCCCTTGCATTTGATCTTCTTGTCCCTGAGGCCCCTTCTGATCTTGGAAGTCATACCCTCAACGTGACGGGTTGACCTTCCATGGGCAATTACAAAAAAATCCGCAAAGGCTGACATGCCACGGATATCAAGAATTATGATATCCTCCCCCTTGTTATCGTGAATTGCCCGGGCAATCTCAACTGCCCGCTCACTGCCTGCATCAGGCTCTTTAATTGTGGATTGCGGCTGATGCGTGCTGACATTTGCTAAATCTGACTCTTGGTCCATGTACAGTCTGTTTGTCTCCATATACTCTCTGACTTTTTCCGGTACCAGGTACCTTATTGATTTACCTTCCTTTATCTTTTTGCGTATTGATGTGGCTGAAATCTCAAGGCGGGTTACCCTGTGAAACAGTACACTGCCAAGGGCAAAGTTATCTGCCGTGGCCTGCTCGTCCAGCCTGATATGTGGCCAGACCCGTGAAACAACCCCTGCTGCATCATCCTTCAGGGCATTATCCCTGCTCATAATAATTATTGAGCAGAAATCAATAAGTTTTCTGTATTCTTTCCATTTTTCTATCTCAAGAAAGGCATCTGCCCCCATAATAAAGAAAAAACAGCGGTCCTCACCATGAATTTCGTGGAGTTCCCTGAGGGTATCAATAGAATAGGAGGGGCCGGAACGCCTTGCTTCCAGATCAACCACCCTGAATGCAGGATTCTCCCTGATTGCAATATCTGCCATTTTGAGGCGATGACTGAAGGGGGAAATACACGGTGCATCCTTGTGGGGAGGCCTTGCAGAGGGAATAAACCAGACCTCCGCCAACCCGAAGGCCTCCCTTACCTCTTCGGCACTTCTCAGGTGGCCATTATGGATTGGATCTAGCGTGCCGCCAAATATGCCTGTTTTAAGGGGTTTCAAGATAGCAAATCAGGGAATTCTGGAATGAAA
>WGBG01000098.1 GCA_015494395.1 Deltaproteobacteria bacterium | reverse complement strand
GCTCCCCCAAAGGTTTACTTGATACAGGCCCTCTTGACCTCCTTAAGGTCTGTATCACCCAGCAGAACCTTCTGAATACCGTCCTGTTTAAGTGTGAGCATCCCGTGTTTCATACCGTAGGCTGCTATGTCATGGACAGGTGCATTTGCCTGAATTAGTTGCCGTAATCCGTCATCGGCCAGGAGAAGTTCATGTATGGCCAGCCTGCCCTTGTAGCCTGTTTTGTTGCATGCAGGGCACCCCTTTGGCCTGTAAAGGGTGATGCCGTCAAGATCCTTTCTCTCAATGGGCATTGAAGGGCAGTTCCCATACTCTGCCAAAAGGAGTTCTTTTTCATCTTCATCAGGCTCATAACTCTCCTTGCATTTGGGGCAGAGACGCTTAACAAGCCTCTGGGCAAGCACCCCCAGGAGTGCATCTGCAAAGTTAAATGGGTCCATGCCCATGCCCAGGAGACGGGTAATGGTCTCAGGAGCAGAGTTGGTGTGCAGGGTTGAAAATACAAGGTGACCGGTGAGAGATGCCTCAATTACGGTATTGGCTGTCTCTTCGTCTCGGGTTTCACCAACCATTATTACGTCAGGGTCAGCCCTGAGAAATGCCCTAAGTACCCTGGCAAAGTCAAGCCCTATGGAAGACTGGATCTGCACCTGCCTGAGGCCCTCCTGCACGATTTCCACTGGATCTTCTGCAGTCCAGATTTTCTTCTCAGGCCTGTTGATATAACCAAGTGCTGCGTGAAGTGTGGTTGTTTTACCAGAGCCCGTTGGCCCCACAACAAGGATCAGGCCATATGGCATCTCCAGAATTTTTTTAAGCCTTTCTATATTTGATGGCAGCAGCCCCAGCTTATCAATGGGAAGGGCGTCAGATGCGGCAAGGATACGCATCACGATGTCTTCGTTACGTTCTGTGGTTGGAAGTGTGGCAACACGAAGCTCAATGGTTCTGCCTGTCTTGCTCTTGAACTTTATCTTTCCGTCCTGAGGCAGCCGTTTTTCAGCAATGTCAAGATTCGACATGATCTTTATTCTGGAAATCAGGGCATTTTTATAATTATATGGTACCTGCTGATACCGCATGCAGTCACCGTCTATCCTCAGGCGGACCTGGGCGCCACGTCTTCCTGTGAGCGATTCAATATGAATATCAGATGCATTTCTGGCAAATGCATCTTCAATGATCTTGTTGGCCAGCTGAACTACAACACCATCGGCATCATCAACAATGTCATCCTCAGCAAGCTCCTCCTCATCCTCTTCCAGGTCAAGTTGTTCAAAGACATCCTCATCATCCTCCAGGCCTGCTACGTTGTACTTGCCATAGAAGAAGTCAATAAATTTGTCTATGTCCTCCTTCAGTGCAACCACGAACTGGAATTTTTTGGCCTTTATAACCCGTTTTATATTATCTGTCTTGTTGAGGTCATTGGGGTCATCAACGGCTATGGTAAGTACATTCTTGGTCTCTTCAATTGGAGTGCAGATGTTTGTGCGGAAAAAATGTTCCTTGATACCATGAATGCTTGGCGGAGTGGGTCCTACGGTGAGTTCGTCAAATTCTACAAAGGGAACCCTGTAGTATTCGCTAAGGGCCTTGCCCATATCGCCTTTTTCAACGCCAAACTGGGCCATGAGTACGCTTTCAATGGATTTGCGGTTCTGCTGTGCCAGGTCCCGGGCACGTTCCAGTTGGTCTTCGCTAATTATGCCGTTTGATATGAGATAGTAAAAGCGGCCATATTTACGGGCACTTTGTGATAAATTCTCCAGTCGTTCACTTGCGTTTCTGTAGTTTTTATCGAGCCTGACCAGCTGCTCCAGGGCCTCTGTTGCCTTGCTTACTGAGCCGGTTTTTTCATGTATGAGACTTAGCTGGTACAGGATAAAGAGTTTCAGCTCTTTTGTTATATCAGGGTCCTTAAGGGCCTTTTCAAAAAAATCCAGTGCCTCAAAAGGTTCACCAAGGGCTGTATAGCACTCACCTATCTTTGAATGTACGAGACCAGGTTTATAGCCTTCATCAGCCAGTTCAAGGAGTTCTGCTGCAGCCTCTTTGAAAAAGCCTGCATCCATAAGCCCAACGCAGTTTTCAAATTTTCGCTGTCTTTTTTCGTCTGCTGTTTCCGGAAGGGGCTTGTGGTCAAAAGAAGATGAGCCACCCTCTATATTTTGGATCTCCTTGAGCCGGTGCGATATTTCAGCCCGTCTTGGATCCGTAGGATCACTGATTAAATCAAGGGCCTGGCTGTAAAATCCAGCAGCCTCAGTGGTAAGCCCCTGGCTGAAGTAGAGATCAGCTTCACAGAGAATTTTTTCAATATCACCTGAAACAGTTACTGCTGCACCACTCATGGTTATGCCTGTATAATTGTTGATTCTATCTTTACCCAATTGTGACAACGGGTAACTTAAAATGTGGCCAGTTGCTCAGACCGGTTTCCTTGTTATCAGCATGCCATAGATATCACTGGCACTGTCTGGTCTTTAATTTTTACATGTCCTGCACATGGTAACTTATCTGCAGTATTTGGTGTCCAGTCTCCGGCGGTCTGTTCTTCTGTTATTGACGGTTTACCTTCAAGGTAGAGCACTGCTCCCTTTCCTGCACCAGCGTACATGATAATTACCCACGGCTTTTTCATGTCCTGCCTGTTGTCTTCTGCACCTAGTATTTCACATACCTTGTCATTAAATACAGGAAGTTTCATTGCCTTAAGTTCTTTTTCATCAAGTTCGGAAAGGGCCCCTGAAAGCGATGGTTTGATTTTTACCCACGGCCAGGTTTTAAGCCATGAGAGTGAGAAATCAGGCTCGGATTTAGCTTTCTTTGTTAATCTGCCTGAAAGTGGGCCTGAATATGCTATCTGTTCAGCAGGAAATGCGGTTTTCCCAAGTTCAGATTCTATCACTACAAATTTTTCCCAGGGGCATGTAGGCTCTTCCCGGGCCTCTGTCTGTTCAACCTGTTGCTGTGGTGCCTCTGTTTCACCTGGCTGTTCCTGTATATTCCCTGCATTTTCACCATAAAGAGCTGAGGAGAGAAGCTGCTGCTCTTTTTCCAGTCGCAAACGGATAGCCTTCTGGAAGGCGTGGAGCTTATCCATTCCCTTAGTACCGGAAAGCACCTTTTCAACTGGAAGAATTTTCTTGGTTATTTTTTGCAGCTCATTAAGGTGCTGCTCCACAGCTTTTTTCAGGGCATCATGCTGTTCTTGAAGCTCAACGTCTAACATGCCAGTTTCGGTTTCATGGCCTTCAATAATTTTTTCGGCCTTAGGCTTCACTGCTGCAACTGATGCAGCCATATCCTGGTCATGCAATGTTGGTTGAGTTGAGGTATCTGACTCAATTTCAGGTTTTGTTTCTTCAGGCTCTTCTGCGGTACTTGCGGTGCTGCTTGCCTCTTCTTTCTCTGTATCCAGCTCAAGGACACTAGCCTCATCGGATACTTCAAGCTCTTCAGCCTTTTCTTCCTGTTTTTCTTCAGCAGGTGCTTCTTCTGGTTCAGAGTCCAGTTCGAGCTCTATTTCAAATTCATCTTCCTGAGATGGCTGAGATGTTTCTGGATGTATTTGTTCTGCCTGCTTTTTATGCTGATCCTCCTCTTCTACCTCAAGCTCAATTTCAGGTTCTGAAGGCTCAATAATGAGGGGGGGCTCTTTGGTAGCTTCTGCTTGTTCATCTGTAACCGGTTCATCTACAGAGCGCCCTGCAGCTGCAACAAGCACTTCAATTTTTCCGGCCGCAGCCTGTACTTCGTCAGCGGTTTTGTCTCCTCGAAGGTGCGCTGCAAGGGTCTCCGCTCCCTTTTTAAGCTCGGTGGTTGCATTGGGAATGTCTTCAGGGGAATGGGACATGTGATTCAGGATTGACAGCATGGCATCGAGCAGATTGATTGCCGGTGTTGTACATGACTTGCGCAGCTCTTCTGCTACAGTAATTGCCTTCTGGATGGTGGCAGATTCAATCTCCCACTCCAGTGACATTATTGCTTCAAGAAACTGCTCCATTGCTGCCAGGCTTTGCTCTCCTTCTGGTTCCACAGTCTCAAGGGTGATTCCTGCTGTTTCTTCTTTCTGATCTACAGGGCTTCCAGGTTCAAATTCAACGTCTTCAAGCTCCAGATCAAGCTCAAGCACTTTATCATCACTCTGGGAAGCGCCAGTTTCCTGGGGCGTAGGCTCCTGATCTTCCAGAACAGTATTTGTTTGCGCCTCTGTGCCTGCTCCAGCCTTTTCTTTTACCTCATTGGTCAAGGGGTCAATTTCAATATCTTTTACAGGAGCAAAAAGATCATCAATGGTGGCCTCAATATCTTGAGT
Source organism: Deltaproteobacteria bacterium (assembly GCA_015494395.1). Lineage (GTDB taxonomy): Bacteria > Desulfobacterota > Dissulfuribacteria > Dissulfuribacterales > QOAL01 > S144-17. The sequence continues at coordinate 2,031 of WGBG01000098.1, read as the reverse complement.
GAAATTTTCATTAACATCCACGCTTTTCTGCTGACCCATGGCTGTCTTCTCCTTTTATGCGTTACTTACGTTGGGTATTTCTCTGCCTTGTTTTGGGAAATTCAGTTTTTTGGGTGAAGGCCTATTTTTTGTTTTTGCCAACGAGATTTTTTTCAGCAACGTAGCGTACAGTGCGTTTACTGATCTCCTTTAGTGTTTCAAATACCCCAATTCCCTTTGTGGCAGCAGCCTCGAAACTTATGGTGTCTAAGCGGCTTTTCATGTCTCTGTCCAGTTCCTCAATATCCAGTGTGGGGATAGGGGTCTGAACGAGGTCACGTTTGTTGTACTGGAGGATTATGGGAAGCTCTGAAGGGTCCAGGTTCTGTTCAAGAAGGTTTGCCTTCATGTCCTCAAGGCTTTCAATGTTCTTTGCCTGTCTTACCCGAAGGGAATCCGCTACAAATACTAGGCCGTCAACACCTTTTAGTACGAGTTTGCGCGTAGCAGCGTAAATTGCCTGGCCTGGTACAGTGTAGAGCTGTATTTTAATATCAAAACCGTTGACCTTGCCCAGATTAAGGGGAAGAAGATCAAAGAAAAGAGTCCTGTCTCCCTTGGTCTCAATTGTGAGCATCTTACCTCTGGCATTGGCGTTCATTGCGTTGTAGATGTACAGGAGATTGGTGGTCTTGCCACATCTGCCAGGGCCATAATATACAATTTTGCAGTGAACTTCCTTTTTGCTGAGATCTATAAGTGCCATTAATCATTCGCCCTTAAGATTAAATGCTTGTTCAATAGCTTCTGAAACCTGTGCAACCCTCAGCCGTACCACACCTAACGATACATCATCTCCAAAGATGGTTATGAGAATCATGTCCTTTCCAATTCTGGCAAAGTGGATGCTGTCATTTTTGCCCTTGTGAAACAGAAGGGAAAAGTCGTCTTCACCAATGAGTTTTGCCATTTGGGATGTTGCGCCAAAGTTTGCAGCGGCAAGGGCAGCAAGTGACGTGGTGTCAATGTTTGCCTTTTTCTCACCGCAGCTTGCCACCACGTTACCTGCATCATCGATCAGGATTGCTTTGCGTACACCTGCATCTATCAATGATTTGTTAATTTCCGCCTTTGCCTGTTCCAGTAATGGTCCGGTTAAAATTAAGTCAGCCATTTCACTTTCCAAACCTTATGTGTGATTAAGTTTCATCGCTCTCCGAGCACCCCAAACCAACATATTATTATCATTAATAAAATAATGTATTTAGAGACACATTTGCCATGTACACAGTAACAAAATCGTAGAATTCAGCTGAGTCTGACTTATTTGTATCCTGCTTGACAGCCATATTTTTTGGGCTGCGCTTCATGCGAAAAAGCTGGGAGATTCTTCAACAGTCATAGCAAAACAAGCCCATTAAATTTCATGCATTGGGCGTTTATCTGGATGTTTTTTTAACGCTTTTTCGGTTCTAAAACGCTTATCGGAAGGAAAGGAAAAAAAATTAAGGGTTTTGTTGAACTGTCATAAAACGGCAAGGTTTTGAAAATACTTTTGCTGTTCAAGATTTTGTTTATCAGGGGGCATTATGCCTTTGGTAAGTAGAGTTGTGAGGTTTGAAGTGTCATTAGAGGATTACTTGCAAAGGAAATATTTTCCGAAATTCAGGGTGTTATTTGGTTTGTGAAGGCAGGTGTGGGGATATTTTCAAGAGTTTCTTCCAAGGGGACGATAATAGAAAAAATAATAGTAGAAACAGACATGATATTTCAACATGGTGTCCTTAAAGCCTATTCATGTTCACATTGTAGGTGTTCAGTACAGGTAAACATAGACCAGGTGTTGCCTAAGGAAATAGGCAAATGTGCATTCAAATAAAAAAAATGGCATTTAAAAAAAATGTAACTGTTCAGCGTATTGATGGTAATTGAGGTTAGTGAATGGCCTTGTTTTTCCGTTCCGGTGAACAATTTCTTGTTTTTCTAAGGCTTGCTCCGCCAAAATCGCGAAACTCGCTCGTCCCTCGCTCAGACAGACGCGATTTTTATGGC
>WGBG01000097.1 GCA_015494395.1 Deltaproteobacteria bacterium | reverse complement strand
TGTCCATCCAGAAATGACTGATTTTGGGCGGCCATTTACTGACAAGACACTATTACGTATGCAATTATTGTGCATGCAATAAAAAGTGGTGCCTATTTTGTTTGTTGTTTTTACTAAAAGCTCAAAACTCGATAACTCAAGACGCACGTGTCCTGCAGTCACTCCATTCAAATCTCCCGATATGGGCTTAAACCAAGCGGTGACGCGCCATTGTCAGTAAATTCGTAGACACTATCGACGCCCATACATAACTCTTGAATGATTCCAGTCCGCGCCATATACACCTTGTCAAACCGAATGTTCGCTTGAGCCAGGAGATTCCAGACTCAATACCAGCACGAAAATTGCGCAATCTTTTATACACATATTCACTGCGGCACATGTCGGATATCTCCAGTCCTCGCTTTTTGGCGAAACATACGTCCTTGATGCCCATCTCCTTGGCGTCTTTAAGATTCTCCTTTGAAGCAAAACCACCATCAAGAGCAACCTTCAGAGGGGGACGTCCGAATATCTCCTGTTGACGCTCCAGCATATCTTTGGTCAAGGTAGAATCCTCAGGATTACCATCAAGTATCTGACAATCCAGAATTAAATTGGAAGCGCCGCCACTCAGACAAATCTTGTGACCGTAATAGATATCACGTCTGTCCTTGATTATTATATCTGTGTGCTCTTCGAAGATTGAAAATATCTTCTCTGAAGCAGGGACTGCCTCGTCATTCATGACGCGTCTGGTGGTCTGGTCAATCACCTTTTTCACCAGAGGAATGAAATGCGACAACTGAGTCTTGATAATTTCAGCCTCGATGGAAGAAGGTGATGCATCCAGAGTCTTGAGAGATCCTTCAGCATATTCAACCGTCTTGTTTGAAAGTTTCAGAAGTTCCTTATACTTCCGCTTGCGTCTCTTGGCGGTTTTGGCATTCATAATTTCAATGCTGCGACGTTTACTGGCACGACTGTGATTCATATACTCAAAATCAACATTACATTCGCAGCGGGCTGCGTCCATCAGACGTGTCAGTACGCGAACCCCATCCCACAGCAGTTCAGAATCATAAGGCTTGTGAATATTGGACTCCACTACTGTGCAGTCCACCCGTACCTCACGACCTGCTTCTATAGCATTTACCTTTGCATATTCAAGCAGGATACGATTAACCTCTTCCCAGGTTTTCGGGGTGATGGCCTTTATGTTCTGGTTCAGGGTGGATTTCCCGAATGCATCCTGACAGTGAAATCTGCAGAACCAGCGATAAGTAACGGAGTCTTTCAAATGAAATTCCAGTTCCTGGTAACTGAATCCCATCATCTGTTTGATCAAGGCTGCCCTGAGCACCTGCTCAGCAGTCATGCCTTGAGCTCCGGTGTTTGACTTACCCTTGGAGATGTCTTGTAGCACACGATCGTATATGCTACGATTCTGATCCAGAATGTGACTGATCTCTTTCATTTCTTTTGCTTTGGGGTGGTCAGGTAATGGCTGGCAAAGGGGAAGCTGTTTTTCATGGCTTTTTCGCATGTCAGTCACCTCGAGCGATTTATTTGTTACGTAAATTCCGCTGGTTACGGTTTTACATACTAATAGATCGAACGAAAAAGTCCACCCCATTTTTCCCATTTTAGATAATTAAATCAGAGTGATATCCATTCCTGGATGGACACTATCTTATTTACAAAACAAGAATATCTCCACACTCTCGGCCCGGGAACTCTTGGGTTTGAAGGTCTTGACTGACTTAAAAACCTCCTGGCACCTTTGCCTGAACTCCAGAAGATCACTTCCCTCAAACACCTTGCAGTAAAAGCATCCCCTGCCAGGCAAAAGTAAGGAATTGGCAAAGGAAAGAGCGGTTTCGGCAAGGGCAATGGAGCGGAGATGATCCACGCTGCGGTTTCCGGTGGTCCTGGGCGCCATATCACTTAAAACAATATCAAAATGCCTCCCCTTGCCAAGACAGTCCTGCAAGAACTGCGGCTCAAGCTCATATATATCACCCTTCAAAACCGTGACATTTGGGCCAAGCCCCTTCATGCCGTTTATGTCCACGGAGATTACCCGTCCCGCCTTCCCCAGCCTTTTTGAGGCATACTGGCTCCATGCCCCCGGGGCTGCTCCAAGGTCAAGGACGCAACTTCCTTTTTTGAAAATCCTGAATTTCCGGTCTGCCTCCTGAAGTTTGTACACGGACCGTGCCCTGTACCCCTCTTTCCTTGCCTTGTGAAAGTAATGATCCTGAACCTTTTTCATCATTGACCCTTAAACAAGTTCCCGATTAAAGCACTTCCAGAAAACTGACAATAAGTTTTTCAAGCCGCTTCTCAGCCTTTGATGCCTGCTCTATAACATCTTCTATCAAGATAGGTTCGAAGTTATCAGGATCATTAACATTGGCGATTATGGACATGCCAAGCACATCCATTCCTGTATGCACAGCAGCGATTACCTCTGGCACCAATGACATTGCCACGGCATCTGCACCAGCCATTCTAAGAAACCTGGTCTCCGCAGGGGTCTCGAGGCTTGGGCCAGGCACTGCCACAAAGACCCCTTTTTTGAGTTCAATCCCCTGCTCGAGGGCCACACCTTCCATCTTCTCCCTGAGAGATGCTGTCCACGCAGTGGACATATCAGGGAAACGCTCTCCGAGCCAGTCAGGATTCGGGCCCCTAAGGGGATTTTCCGGAATAAAATTGATATGATCCTCAATAAGCATTATGTCACCGGAGGAAAATGAGAGGTTCAGCCCGCCAGCGGCATTGCAGCCAATCAGGGTCTTCACACCTAGGCCCGCCATGACCTGAACGGGAAATGCCAGTTTGGCCGTAGAATATCCCTCATAGTAGTGAAAACGCCCCTGGAAAAGGGCAGTGACATGTTTCGCGACATTTCCAACCAAGAGCTTTCCGGCATGTTCGGGTGCAGTGGAAACAGGAAAATCCGGAATCTCGGAATAGGAGGCTTCCCACATCACATCCATTGCATCGGCAACACCACCCAGCCCTGTTCCAAGCATTATACAGGTATCAGGAAGTTCAGGCAGAGACTTCTTCAAAAATGATACAGTATTATCGAACTTTGTCTTTAAATCGCTCATACTCTCTCCATGGCCATAAACTAACCGTACGGTATGCAACGCGTTTGCACCATACATGCGAAATCAAACCAGGACAATAACATATTAGGTAGCATACCTTATCTTATTGCACGAAACAAAAAAAGGCGGAATGTCCAGTAAAACATTCCGCCCTATGATACAAATCTGAAATGGTGCCTCATAATAACCCAGGCACTTAATTCTTAAAACATGGCACAGCCACCTGCGCTTATCCTGTCTGCCTCATTGGCATTTCGGCTACTGTCAAAAGTTGCCGGTATGACTTCAGGCAGATGACTTGCGCTTTTTTTTTTGATTTCCTGCCGTCTCTTCGTCCATGGCCTTTTTTTTTGCTGCCCGAATCTGTTCTCGTTCCTCTATCCTGTGAGGCACCCTTGGAATGGAACGATCCACCCTGGCCTCACAGTTTTCATGTATCTCCGCAGGACAGTTGGCAACTTCCCAGCATGGAACCAGCTCCAGCAACTTTTTAAGACCTGGAATACTGATGCCCTCATCATGAATAAATGAACGAATACACGTAATCCACTGTATATCATTTGAGGAAAACATGCGCCTTGAACCTACCTGAGCCGGGGTAATCAAGCCCTCTTTTTCATATATTCTCAGGGTTCGGGGATGGACATTGAGCAGCCTGGCCGCGACACCTATTGGATATACAGGTGAATCAGGACGCATGGGCGTAATATCAGACCTTTTTCTGGCCATGCTGTTCTCCTTTTCACTAATTGCGCCGGGAAACCCCGTAGGCTTCCCGGCAAGGGCACACCTGATTAATGATCTTCAGACAGATGTCCACGGAAGAGGCGCTCACCCAGCATGAAAAGTGCGGCTGCAAAGGCAAAGCCAGCAAGTGTAATCATGTACTCATGCAGAGTAGGTGAGTAAGAGAACAGGTGTGGCAGGTCTACTACATTGTACTCATGGAATACAGGCACAATCTGTCCCACTACTACCAGGTCATACCGCATGAAAAAGATACCTGCGATACTGGCAGCAGAGGCAATGGCCATAGCGGGAACATTCTTTGCCCTTACTGCAAGGATAGTAACAAAGGGAATGACCAGCCCCATAAGTACTTCACCAACCCAGAAGTTTGCCTGGAAAGGTCCTTTGACAAGTGCCATAACTGCCTCATACTTTCCTGGAGGATGACCGGCAATACCGGAGATAATCTTCCAAGTGGTAAAGAACATGATAACTGTGTAGAGCAGGGCACCCAGTTTAGCCACTGAGGAGAGTGAATCTTTCAGCTTGTCACTCATCTTCCAGCCATTAATTGTGTAGCCCAGCCAATGGAAGAAGATAACAGCGGCACAACCTGACATCATGGCAGAGGCTATGAAGTAGATGGGCATATATGGTCCATGCCAGAACTCACGGGCATTGAGGAGCCCAAAAACAGCACCAAGATTGGAATGTGCGGCAACACCGGCAATCACACCCATAAGACCGAACATTCCTGCCTTCTTGTGCTCTCCCATCTGCAACAGTGCAAACTCGACTAGCATAAAGAAGAGGTAGGCGCCATAGAGTGTTCCCATCCACCAGATATTAGAAGTCAGATTTGGGGAAATAACATTATAGATGGCCATGCGCCAGGGATTTTCAATTTCAAAGGCAATTACCAAAAACCCAGCAACAATAGTAGTTATGGCAAGGAATACAGAACGTTTTGCAATGGGCTGAAACGCCTCAACGCCAAAGACGTGGCCAATTGAAGAAACGAGACATAGGCCCGTAGAGGTAACAACGAAAAAAACGTAGGCGGCTAGCATCAGTCCCCACGGTATCTCCCTGGTCACACCATAAACTTCCGCATGACCGGCAAACATGGCGTGGATTCCGAAGGCAACGCCAATAAGAGTGATAAGTCCAAAAATCCCTATGACAGCATTATAAGTATTGGCTTTACTGCTGTCGACTTCAAGTCCGCCCTCCTGGGGCAACACCTTGGCAATAATTTCATTATACATGGTTGCTACTCCTCCATACGTTGAAATTTTCTTTAAACAGTTTTTCCTGGGTTGAGCCTGCTCAGCAACAAACTGATACGGCTTCTACCCGATTAGCACACCAGATTCAGGCTGGTATCGCGGCAACAACCGCATTTAGATGCTACAGTAGATCCCCTTCCTCCCTGACAGCCCTGAGGACCGGTTTGACCTTGATGTCAAACAGTGTATGGAGTGCAGCACCACCTAGCCAGAAAACGAGAAAAAAAACAACTTCCATTTTGATACTCCTTATACGTTGGTTTGAAAGTCATTCCTGTACCGGGTGAACAATCGCATTGGCGGATGCGTTAAAGCTCACCGTACCTTTTTACCTTATGTAATCATCCCCCCTTTCTTATAAGTTAGCTTTTTACATATAACGAACAAAAAAATTATTTCCTAGATTGAGCGTTTCAAAATCTGGAAAATTGTTTTTTCAATGAAATTAAAAGGAGTTATGTCGATTATAGCTTTCCAGTTTTGAAACCCTTTGGGATTGCCGAATTTACTGCATCTCCATTGTCATAGAAATCCCCTTATAGCCAACTATTTGGGGAATTCCTCTTTCGCGGATATGCAACAAATCCGACAATCGCTCAATGCTAGGTATTTATAACATTCAGGACCGAAAGCCTGACAAAAACACAAACAACTCTGCCTTAAACCTTTAACTTCCACTATCAGCCTCACAATCAATAGGCTACCACCAGCCAAACACCTTGTCAAGTTTTATGGATATTATTTTTTCCTTTTTTTGAAACATCAGGGCGCATTTTAATTCCTAAACTTCTATTTCTCCAAAGGAGGAATTTTGATATACCATAAAATAATAAATTCAAAAAGCCAAAAAACAAAAAAAACCACACAGAACCAAGAAAGAACCTGCAAAAAATAACCATATCTCAAGAAGCGCAAAATAAGCTCCCATCAAAGCACTATGGCGCAAAATAAGCCCAAAAATATGGCGATACAGGTATTAACTTTTCACCACACCAACAAATCTTTTCACATTTTTCCCATATTTCAACATGTTATCTATAAAACTTGAAAATGACATCACCACACCTGCAACATGGCACACCCTTTGCATTTATAAATAGCGCTACTCTGAAAAATACCAGAAAACGAGATAGCGTTGACAACCCGTGAAGTGGCGGCTTCACGGGTTTTTTTATGTAATCTCCAGATCTTAATTCCTGTAAAATTCATTCTGTTACACTACTCTTGCATATTTGATCCTGCCTGAATCATTCCGTAACAACGCTAGTTTTAGATATGTTCAACCTCTTGGCGCTTTACGTAGGTGCTTTTTTATGGTAGCTGATAGCTAAATAACTCCTGCCAACGCCTTCTTGCATCAAATTCATCTGTACCCCCGATCCAGATCTTAAAACACGGTGCAGATTGATCCCTTGTTCACAACATCTGCCAAGTAGAGACTAATAATAAATTCAGGAGAGTAATCGTGAACTACTTTTACAAAAATCTGTCTATATGGCTTATCATTGCACTGGTTGCCCTGCTTGTCTTCAATATGCTCAAGAAACCTGCAGAGACTTATCACAATGTCGCATTCACGGAATTTCTTCAAAAGGTTGACAATGAAAAACTGACAAAAGTGTCCATAAAAGATGATGTTGTCACCTGGAAAAATGCGGATGGCATAAAATTCAGGACAGTAATTCCGCCTAACAGTAAGGCGCTTGACCACTTACTCAGTCATAATGTTACCGTAAACGTGGAAAAGGAGGTCAAGCCACACTGGTTTCTCACGACCTTTCTGTCATGGATCCCTTTTATCCTTATTGGCATACTGTGGTTCTTTTACATGAGAGGGAGCAGTCAGAGCGGCGGCAAGGCCATGGCATTTGGAAAAAGCCGCGCCCAGCTTATAGACCCCCAGAAGTCTAAGGTCACATTTGACGATGTGGCAGGAATCGATGAGGCAAAGGAAGAACTTGCCGAGATAGTGGATTTTTTGAAAAATCCGAAAAAATTTACTGAGGCGGGTGCACGAATTCCCACGGGGGTGTTGCTCTATGGTGAGCCGGGAACAGGTAAAACACTTCTCGCCAAGGCCATTGCAGGAGAGGCCGGAGTACCTTTTTACTCCATATCCGGTTCAAATTTTGTGGAAATGTACGTGGGTGTCGGAGCTTCCAGGGTCAGGGACCTCTTTAAGGAGGGCAAGAAAAAGGCTCCATGTATCATATTTATTGATGAAATAGACGCTGTTGGAAGGCACAGAAGTGCAGGCGGTGCCGCAGGAAATGATGAGCGTGAACAGACTCTTAACCAACTATTGGTTGAGATGGATGGCTTTGAAGTCAACGACCATGTCATAGTCATTGCAGCTACTAACCGGCAGGACATACTGGATCCGGCTTTATTACGCCCTGGAAGATTTGATAGACAGGTACTAGTTCCGCTTCCTGATGTAGGGGGCAGAGAGAAAATCCTTAAGGTACATGCGTCCAAGGTCAAAATAGGAAATGACATTGACTGGAAGACCATTGCCCAGGGCACACCGGGCTTTTCTGGAGCACAACTGGCCAACATGATAAATGAGGCAGCTCTGCTGATGGCGCGTAAAAACGCCCCTGTCATCAACATGGCCATCCTGGAAGAGGCCAAGGACAAGGTTATGATGGGTGCTGAGCGCCGCAGCATGATAATCACAGAAAAAGAAAAGAAAATTACTGCTTATCACGAATCAGGCCATGCCTTAGTTGCGTGGATGCTTCCGGGTGCTGATCCGGTCCACAAGGTCACCATCATACCGAGAGGTAGAGCACTGGGACTAACCATGCAACTTCCTGAAATCGAACGCAACTCACACGATCGGACATACCTGTTCAACAACCTATGTACCCTTCTGGGTGGAAGGATTGCAGAGGAAATTGTATTTAATGAAACGACTACCGGAGCCGGCAATGACATTGAACGGGTTTCAGACCTTGCCAGACGAATGGTCTGTGAATGGGGAATGAGTGAAGAAATCGGGCCTATCACCTACGTCCAGCCTGACCCTCTGAACGGCCGAGCAGGCCAGATATTGAGCGAAGAAACCGCCCAATTAATCAACAAAGAGGTAAAAAGACTAATCAACGATGCCTACGATAGGGCGAAATCCATACTGACAGAAAATCGCGCCGCCCTTGACGCAATAACACAGGCTTTGCTTGAAAAAGAAACGATTTCCAGAGAAGATATCGAGAGAATTGTAAACAATTCTGCCAGAAAATAACAAACAAGGCAGGAATTTCAGTTCCGTTTAAACAGCACTTGCTGAGCAGTACTGCACCAAAGACACATCATAACAGAACCCTGACAGCCTTACCGTTAATTGCCATTTCCAGAGAACTGAACATGTGGTGAGGCTGTCAGGCTACCCTAAGATTGGGATGATCGGATGCTTGCACTTTTTCTTCCGTTGCCGGTTCAACATCCTCAATTTTCCTGGGTACCAGACCATTTGACATAAATGCTGTACACAGTTTCCTTTTCTCAAACGGACAATCCGTTATGTTCCAGCAGGGAGTATATTTCAGCAGTTTCTTTACAGCAGGAATTGATATGCCATGCTCATGTATCATCTCCCGCAAACACTCAATCCATTTGATATCATCCAGGGTATAGTAACGCCATTTGCCCTTTCGAACTGGCTTGATTAACCCTTCGTCTTCATAAATTCTCAGTGTCCTTGGGTGGATATCAAGCATCTGGGCAGCAACACCTATAGTAAATATAGCTTTCTTTTCGTCAACCATGCCCCTGCTCCCGTTCCAGGTTTACCGGATGGGCAGCCCTTAAGCTGCCCTCCGGTTTAATGTTTATAGAGTTATAGTACCTGTAACCTTCCGATCTTAATCGTGATGAGCCTCTGCCTTGAATGCCTTTCCGAAGAAGCGCTCACCCAGCAGGAATGCACTTCCTGTAAGGCCGATACCGCCGCACACTACCAGGATCTCAGCTATTGAAGGTGAATAATCCAGGTACATTGGCAGGTTATCCCAACCGAGCCAGAGAGGTACCATCTGTCCGGCAACAACCATGTCGTAACGTGCGAAGAACATACCTACGATTGCCATAAGCGCTGCTGCAGACATTGCTGGTACACTTTTGAGCCTGGTCATCACGAGGATCAGGACAGGAGCAGCCAGACCAATGGTTATCTCAAAGAGCTTGAAGTTATTGGACAGTGGACCTGTGAGCAGTGCATCTGCCGCAATACGCCCTTCATAAGAACCACCTACATAGAATGATACCATCCTCCAGAATGTACCTACACTGACGAGAATGAGCATAAGGAGGAGAATCTTACCAGCGGTCTGAATGCCTTCAAACTCCACTTTTGTCATCTCGCGCTTCCGGATAACAACGGCATAGTGATTAAAAATTATAGCCATTGCAGCACCTGACAGAAATGCACAGGAAAGGAAGTAAACAGGCAGCATTCCGCCATACCAGAAAGGCCTGCTGGGCAGTGTGGCGAAAACGCCACCAAGACAGGTGTTGGCAGCCACTTCAGCCAATGCACCGCAAACCCCCAGGGCTACTGCAAGCTTATACTGCTTAGTAAGAATCAGCCAAAACTCTACCAACATAAAGCCAACTGCCAGTCCGTAGAGTGTACCCATCCACCAGATGTTGGAGGTCAAGTTTGGAGATATGATATTATACAGCAGCATACGGTGAGGGCTTTCAATCTCAAAGCCGATTACAGCAAAGGCGCTCATAATGGTAATGATGGACCCCCAAACCAAACGATTACCAAGAGGAGCAAGCCTGTTGCCACCAAATACGTGGCTTATTGCTGCCAGCAGGCACAAGCCTGTGGAGGTAATGGCAAAGAAGGCATAGGTTGAGATCAAGATACCCCATGGCATCTCTCTGGTGTTGTTATAGACATGATCATGCCCTGCCAAGAAAGCATAACATCCTGTAACAACACCGATTACCAGCATCGCCCCAAAAATTGCGGTAAGCAGGTTTACACCAGGACGAGCCACTTCAGGTTCTTGAGTTGCTGTGATTGGAAAGTTAATCATTACTCTTCCTCCTTAAATGTGTTTTAATGTTAACAGAATAAAGACTTGGAATTATTTCTCCATGCCTCTAGCTAGACGGCTGAGCTGGCATGGATCGTTAACTATGTTATGCCTTTTGGGGTTCACGCATATTATTTCTGAACTTCTCAGAACCCAAAGAACAGAGGGCAGGAACCACGGCAATTACAGAGAATGGTCCCATAAGCAGAAACAGGATAAATGAAGTGGCTAACCAAAAAACTTCACTGCACTTCTGAAACATCCTTACGAGAGCTTTGAAGCTGAAAGATTGTTTTTTGAAAAGGTGACCAGATGTGTTCACAAAATGTGTTAATATGCTCATGACGCCCTCCTTTTGCTGTGCCTCTTTGCGGTGTCAGTGATTATGATCAATATTCGCTATTGAATAACGCAAGGAAGGTGCCATTTTTTGTTGCAATGCATCAAAAAAAAGTTTATCATGACCTAACTTCTTAACATCATAAAAGAAAAATAATTTATAAACATTCAGTGATAACTTTTTCGGGAAGATTATTCGTTCCTTTAATTATATATAAAGGCTCATTATGCGTCATATTATAGATATTAGGACGCATAATGCGTCCTAATAAAATAATTAATCCTAACTTAATAATTTTATTCCCTTTTTTCTTAAAGCTTGGATTCATATATTGAACAGCAACTCACTTAATTGCAAAAAATCGGGACACCGAACCAAAATTACCGGAATATTTTTGACATAACTAATTAATATTTTAATTATTTTTTAACCACCCTGACTTAGGGGCATATTTTAGGCCGTAAGGAAATACCGATTTACAATAACAATCATTTTTACCACAATCCTTGACTATTCCGTTTACTTCTAAGTCAGCTCAATAACAATACAATATATCGACACAAAGAGGGTTTCGGACTTGCCATTCCCTTTCAACATAAATATCAGACTTTTCTCTTATCAAAAATCAAACTTATAAATTATCTTTTTTAAGGGATAAGGGATTTCACCAGGACATTCCGACCAAAAGGCAAAGAAGTGATTGCAAGCGTTCCATTGTGTTCCAGAAAAATTATGAAAATAAATCTCTACCATGGGGAGCCAAATCCAGACATTAACGCCTATGTTCAGCGCCAATGAAATACGGCGATACTACACGAGTGTGAACAAGAAGGAATAAGGAGGATGGTTAAGTTTCCTCATAGAGGTGGTTAATGGACAAAAAAGACAAAATAAACAGTCCAATTTTGAAAGAGAGCGATGCAGCGCTCTTCAAGATAAATAATGAGTGGAAGATAGTTGCGGTCAACGAACACGCTCAGGAATTCACCGGCTTCTCAAAAGATGAACTGATTGGACAGAATGCTCAGGATATATTCTGTGCCTCTGACCAGGGGGGAACCTTCAAAAAGATATGCCACCTGGTCCAGAAAGGCTTGGCATTCACACAACAGCCTATATTTTTTGTAAACACCTGCAACAAATTCCAGAAATCAGTACTTGCCTCCATCATTCCAATCCCGGGAGAAGACGGAAAACCAGGCGGCGCTGTTGTATGTCTGCAGGGCATTCAGACATCTCTTCTTGAGCAAAGGGCACTGGACAGTCTGGCACTGGGAGGATTCACCGTTGACAATGAATTTCGCATAACATCCTTCAACAGGGCTGCAGAACAAATAACCGGCTGGAAAAAAGAAGAGGCTATAGGACGAAAATGCAGTGAAATCTTTCTGGCAAGCGTGTGCGATGGCTCATGTTTTCTGCATAAAAGCATTGCCGAAGGGACTCCAATCAACGACCGGCATATTTACATACAGACAAAGGATGGGCATGTTATCCCTGTTTCTGTTAGCGTTGCACCACTCTATGGACCTGGTAACGAAGTTATAGGTGGGGTTGAAACATTCCTGGACATTTCTGAGAAAATCAGAAATGACATGATCCTCTCATCCATTGCAGACGGTGTTTTTTCTGTTGACAATGAATGGAACATCACCTCCTTTAACCGAGCCGCAGAGGAGATAACCGGTTGGAAATGGGAAGAGGTTAAGGGACGCCAATGCAGTGAAATTTTTCAGTCCAGTGTGTGTGGTGACAAGTGCCTTGTAAAAAAATCCATGTGCGACCTCTGCTCAAACATTGATAAACAGATATTCATAAAGTCCAAGTCAGGAGATTCAATTCCGGTTTCCATAAGCTCCTCACCACTTATTGACGACCAGGGAAACGTGGTGGGAGGCATTGAGACGTTCAGAGACATTACTTCATCACTGAGAAAGAGCCTGATACTGGATTCGGTTGCTGACGGGGTATTTACCGTTGACAAGAACTGGCGAATTTCAACCTTTAACAAAGCAGCGGAAAAAATAACCGGCTGGAAACGTGAGGAGGTGATAGGAAAAAGCTGCAGCGAAGTGTTTCACTCATCCATCTGCGGACACAACTGTGCAATTGCAGAGAGCCTATACAGCGGAAAACAGGTATCAAACCGCTCAATAAAAATTATAGATAAGAATGGGAACGAAGTGCCTGTAAGTATCAGTGCCGCCCCGTTGACTGACCATGACGGAAACATTATCGGAGGCGTTGAAACCTTCAGGGACCTGACCACCATTACCAGCCTGAGGCAGCAGTTAACAAAAAAATACAGGTTTGAGCAGATAATCTCCAAGGCAGAATCCATGCAGAGGATCTTTACCATACTGCCTGAAATTGCAAGAAGCCCAAGCACTGTCCTGGTCATGGGGGAGAGTGGAACAGGTAAGGAACTCATAGCCAGGGCTATTTATTCTGCCAGTCCGAGAAAGGACAAACCTTTTGTCGCAGTAAACTGCGGTGCACTGCCTGAAACACTGCTTGAATCAGAACTCTTCGGATACAAGGCCGGTGCCTTCACTGATGCCAAAAAAGACAAGGCCGGACGCTTTGCAATAGCAGAGGGAGGAACGCTGTTCCTTGATGAAATCGGGGATATCCCGCATTCCATACAGGTAAAGCTTCTCAGAGTCTTACAGGAAAAGGTATATGAGCCACTGGGGTCTAACAAACCTGTAAAGGCCGATGTCAGGATCATTGCTGCAACAAACCGTGACCTGAAAGCCATGGTAAAGGAAGGGGAATTCCGGGAAGACCTGTATTACAGGTTAAATGTGGTCAATATCACCCTGCCCCCACTCAGGGAGCGGAAAGAAGATATCCCGCTTCTGGTGAATCATTTTATCAAGCAGTACAGTGCCCAGCAGGAAAAAGACATTGTGGGCATTACCCCTGAAGCCCTGAACATTCTGATGCGTTACGATTATCCGGGAAATATAAGGGAGCTTGAAAACATAATAGAATACGCCTTCATACTCTGCGAAGGGGGGTACATCCAGTCTGCACACCTTCCAGAGACCTTTAAAGAAGACGTTCATACATCTCCAGGAGCAGGAGCATCAGCATCCATTACATCATCAACATTGACACTGGATGAGATAGAAAAAAATGCTATCATTGCTGCACTTGAACGCAACGGCTGGAAAAAGATGGTTACCTGCAGGGAATTGGGAATATCGAAAGATACGCTAAGGCGCAAGATAGCCAAGTACGGGATAAAGCGTGAAGAGAAACATTAGATGGGTTTTCTATGGCCAGGTTTCTGCAATTCACTCCAAAATAAAACCTTCACCATACTGAACAGATTCGACGACAGACTCAAAAATAAAAACCCCGGAGGGGATCTCCCTTCGGGGTTGTTTTGGTGCTTTAACCGTATGTTAATACGGATTATTGCCTGGCTCCCCGGGACGGACTTGAACCGCCAACCTAGTGGTTAACAGCCACCCGCTCTGCCGATTGAGCTACCGGGGATCATTGAATTTGTGCGATCTTTTTAACAAGCCTGTTAAGACTCGTCAATACCTATATAAAACTTATTGTAATAAGTGGTATATAAAAAACCCTCATCTTGTATTCTCAAGATGAGGGTAAAAATTATTCCGGCGGTGACCTACTCTCCCACCCACTGACGGGGCAGTACCATCGGCGCTGAGGGTCTTAACTTCCGTGTTCGGAATGGGAACGGGTGTTTCCCCCTCGCTATAGCCACCGGAAACTGTTTATGTATATAAAAATAATAAATATGGGAACTTACTGAACGGCCATGCTATCTTAGCGTTAATGTAATGACAAGAAAAAATTGGTCAAGCCTCACGTCCTATTAGTATCGGTCAGCTTAAGCTGTCACCAGCCTTATACCTCCGACCTATCAACCTTGTGTTCTCCAAGGGGACTTTAGGGACATGCGTCACGGGAAATCTAATCTTGAAGTTGGCTTCCCACTTAGATGCTTTCAGCGGTTATCCATTCCGAACATAGCTACCCAGCGATACCACTGGCGTGATAACTGGAACACTAGAGGTTCGTCCATCCCGGTCCTCTCGTACTAGGGACAGCTCTTCTCAAATTTCCTGCGCCCGCGGTAGATAGGGACCAAACTGTCTCACGACGTTTTAAACCCAGCTCACGTACCGCTTTAATTGGCGAACAGCCAAACCCTTGGGACCTGCTTCAGCCCCAGGATGCGATGAGCCGACATCGAGGTGCCAAACCTCCCCGTCGATGTGAACTCTTGGGGGAGATAAGCCTGTTATCCCCGGAGTACCTTTTATCCGATGAGCGACGGCCCTTCCATTCGGAACCGCCGGATCACTAAGACCTGCTTTCGCACCTGCTCGACTTGTATGTCTCGCAGTCAAGCTCCCTTATGCCTTTGCACTCTATGGTTGGTTTCCAATCAACCTGAGGGAACCTTCGCGCGCCTCCGTTACCTTTTGGGAGGCGACCGCCCCAGTCAAACTACCCACCAGGCACTGTCCCTGACCCGGATAACGGGCCGAGGTTAGGATTCTAGAGTAGCCAGGGTGGTATTTCAAGGACGACTCCACCACAGCTGGCGCCATGGCTTCACAGTCTCCCACCTATCCTACACAAGCTACCCCAAAACGCAATGCCAAGTTGCAGTAAAGGTTCACGGGGTCTTTCCGTCTAGCCGCGGGTAACCGGCATCTTCACCGGTACTACAGTTTCACTGAGCCTCTGGTCGAGACAGTGGGGCGGTCGTTACGCCATTCGTGCAGGTCGGAACTTACCCGACAAGGAATTTCGCTACCTTAGGACCGTTATAGTTACGGCCGCCGTTTACCGGGGCTTCGGTTCAATGCTTCTCCCGAAGGATGACACATCCCCTTAACCTTCCGGCACCGGGCAGGCGTCAGACCCTATACATTGTCTTGCGACTTAGCAGAGTCCTATGTTTTTAGTAAACAGTCGCCACCCCCTTTTCACTGCGCCCTGCTTCAGCTCCGGCAGCGAGTGCCTTCACCTACGTGCAGGTGCCCCTTCTCCCGAAGTTACGGGGCAATTTTGCCGAGTTCCTTAACCAGAGTTATCTCACGCGCCTTAGGATTCTCACCCTGCCTACCTGTGTCGGTTTACGGTACGGTCGCCAAACATACTCGCTACGAGGCTTTTCTTGGAAGCATAGGATCAACCACTTCAGGACACATATGTCCACGTCATCAGTTCTCAGCGTTAACAAGTCCCCGGATTTGCCTAAGGACTCCGCCTACAACCTTGAACCGGGACTACCAACGCCCGGATGGCCTACCTTTCTCCGTCACCCCTTCACTCAAACGCATATTTGGCGGTACAGGAATATTGACCTGTTTGCCATCGCTTACGCCTTTCGGCCTCAGCTTAGGTGCCGACTAACCCTGAGCAGACGAGCTTTACTCAGGAAACCTTGGGCTTTCGGCGAGGGGGATTCTCACCCCCTTTTTCGCTACTCGTGTCAGCATACGCTCTTCCAGGACCTCCACCGCACCTCACGATACGACTTCACAGGCTACTGGAATGCTCCCCTACCACTCTATCAGATGATAGAATCCGCAGCTTCGGTGATATGCTTAGCCCCGTTAAATTTTCGGCGCGGGCCCACTCGACCAGTGAGCTGTTACGCTTTCTTTAAAGGATGGCTGCTTCTAAGCCAACCTCCTGGTTGTCTAAGCGTTCCCACTACCTTTCCCACTTAGCATATACTTTGGGACCTTAGCTGGCGATCTGGGTTGTTTCCCTCTCGACCGTGGACCTTATCACCCACGGACTGACTCCCGGGCTACACACAGCGGCATTCGGAGTTTGATTGGGGTTGGTAACCTGGTGGGGCCCCTAGCCCATTCAGTGCTCTACCTCCGCTGCTCAGCACCCGAGGCTATACCTAAATATATTTCGGGGAGAACCAGCTATCGCCGAGTTTGATTAGCCTTTCACTCCTAGCCACAGCTCATCCAAACCGTTTTCAACCGATATTGGTTCGGGCCTCCATCCCGTGTTACCGGAACTTCACCCTGGCCATGGCTAGATCACCCGGCTTCGGGTCTAATCCCTGCGACTATACGCCCGGTTAGGACTCGCTTTCGCTTCGGATACACCTTGCGGCTTAACCTTGCCACAGAGATTAACTCGCTGACTCATTATGCAAAAGGCACACCGTCACAATGCATAGCATTGCTCCGATCGCTTGTAGGCAGACGGTTTCAGGTACTATTTCACTCCCCGCACTGGGGTACTTTTCACCTTTCCCTCACGGTACTGGTTCACTATCGGTCATCGGTTAGTATTTAGCCTTGGGAGATGGTCCTCCCGGATTCCCACAGGGTTTCCCGTGTCCCGTGGTACTCAGGATCCCGCTAGAGTGATTCAGGTTTTCGCTTACAGGGCTATCACCTTCTATGGCCAGTCTTTCCAGACTGTTCAACTAACCATCCTCATCTCACGTTGCGGTCCTACAACCCCGCCAGGCAAGCCTGACGGTTTGGGCTGTTCCCCGTTCGCTCGCCGCTACTGAGGGAATCGCTATTGCTTTCTTTTCCTCGGGGTACTAAGATGTTTCAGTTCCCCCGGTTCGCCTCTGCAACCTATGTATTCAGTTACAGATGACCAGACACTACTCTGGCCGGGTTTCCCCATTCGGAAATCTCCGGATCAAAGCCTGTTTGCGGCTCCCCGAAGCTTATCGCAGCTTACCACGTCCTTCATCGCCTTCCGATGCCAAGGCATCCACCGTCTGCCCTTAGTAGCTTGACCAAAACTGGTCATTTCGCTTAATTACTAAGGCTACATGGATTTTGTTCAGTTTTACTGTTACCCATATTTATTTTTCAAAGAGCATTGAAGCCAAAGGCTTCTTTAAGAACATTTGTCAATGTGCTTAAAGAAGGCTTTGATATTCGGTCTGCAGCTGCTGAAAGGTGTCAAACTGGTGGAGGTGACCGGGATCGAACCGATGACCTCCTGCGTGCAAAGCAGGCGCTCTCCCAGCTGAGCTACACCCCCTACAGCTTCCATCAAATAGATAATGGTGGGCCTAGATGGACTTGAACCATCGACCTCACGCTTATCAGGCGTGCGCTCTAACCAAGCTGAGCTATAGGCCCATAGTCCATTTCGGCTGCACACCGATTTATTCAATTAATCAAAGAACATGAGAGCCGAACTCTCAAAACTGAATAGTAGCCAGGCAGGTAGCTGACCTTCTTTTGTCTTTCCTTAGAAAGGAGGTGATCCAGCCGCAGGTTCCCCTACGGCTACCTTGTTACGACTTCACCCCAATCATCGATCATACCTTGGGCGCCTGCCTCCCTTGCGGGTTGGCACAGCGACTTCTGGTACAACCAACTTTCGTGGTGTGACGGGCGGTGTGTACAAGACCCGGGAACGTATTCACCCCGGCGTGCTGATCCGGGATTACTAGCGATTCCAACTTCATGGAGTCGAGTTGCAGACTCCAATCCGAACTGAGACCGGCTTTATGGGATTAGCTTACTCTCGCGAGTTCGCGGCCCTTTGTACCGGCCATTGTAGCACGTGTGTAGCCCTGGGCATAAGGGCCATGAGGACTTGACGTCATCCCCACCTTCCTCCGGTTTAACACCGGCAGTCCCTTTAGAGTGCCCAACTGAATGATGGCAACTAAAGGCGAGGGTTGCGCTCGTTGCGGGACTTAACCCAACATCTCACGACACGAGCTGACGACAGCCATGCAGCACCTGTCACCGGGTTCCCCCGAAGGGGCACTCCCGTGTTTCCCCGGGATTCCCGGGATGTCAAGCCCAGGTAAGGTTCTTCGCGTTGCTTCGAATTAAACCACATGCTCCAC
>WGBG01000096.1 GCA_015494395.1 Deltaproteobacteria bacterium | reverse complement strand
TCATCCCCCGGCACTCTTCCTGACCCGTCTGAACTCAACTTGTGAAAAAAATGCTTCCTGTGAAAGGACAGAAGGGGCTAACATCTGCAGTGTCTTTCTGGTATAACCAACAGCCCGCCACAAAAGTGCCTGCCTGTCCAGTTTACCTACCCTGTCACCCCTGACAATACTTAGGGCAAGGCATGGAAGGTTGATAAGAATGGCCTGACCTACTCTTCCAACACACGCAGCTACCACAAAGGGCATACCGCGATGTTTCCTGTCTGTATATGCAAAAGAACAGCCCCACTGAAGGCTGTACCACTTGATATGGTGATATGTAATCCTGCCGGTAGATATCACATGCCTTGCAATTGCTTCAGGTGCCCATGCCATGGGTATTTCGGCCATGACTGCCCTTAGGAGAAAATCCCTGTCACACCCTCCTGTGAGCATATCTTCGTCAAAGATTCCTATTTTCCTGAACACGCTTCTATGAACCAGGCGGTTTCCTCCGGAGGGAAGCGGGGGATTTTGCGCATATTTACCAGGCTCACGCACATCAGGGCTCTCTCCGAATATGTCCCGGCATACAGGCCCCAGGGTGGCAAGGATATGATCCGGGATTTCAAGCACAACAGGTCCTCCAACCATGAGGGCTGCCTGCCCATGAGCCGCCTTAAGGAGGCTTGTCAACCAGTCAGGCCCTGCAAGCTGGTCATCGTCAAAAAAGGCTATCCATTCCCCTCTGAACTCCTGAACGGCAACATTAAGGGCATGGGTATAACCGCTGCCTTCATCCCGGATACACCTCACAGGAACAGTTGCCCTTTGCTGAAACTTTTTTATTACGAGGTCTGTTTCATCAGTGGAACCGTCGTTTATGATCAGGATCTCATAATCGAACAGGCCGGATGTATCTTGAGAGATCATGCCTTCAAGGGTTCGGGCAAGATGAAGCGCCCTGTTATAGGTAGGAATGGCAATGGTAACGGTGGGCGCACTCATTTGAAGCTTGAAATCTAATCTATTGAACTGCGCTGTAATTATCCCGAAGACCAGCCGGGATCAGTGCCCTCTCCCGGGGCATAAATGCAAAATGTGCTATGATTGTAAGGGCGATAAATGTCATGAAGGTGGGGCGTGTTATGAGATTTGCCTCAAGAAACAGGTTGTAACAGAGCCATATCATCACTGCTGCTGTAAAACTGTAGGAGATGAAATGCCTTGCAAGCATTATTGCCCTGAACATGGTAATTCCAAGAAATGATATGAGCATGAGGAAGCCTGGATACCCTATGCCAAGAATTGCATCAATATAGCCAGAATGAATGGAGCTTGGATTCCACCCCACGTGCAGGGCGATGGTGGCATAATGTTTCGGACTTATGAATGTATTAAAGCCATACCCTAAAATCGGCTGCATTGAGGCCCACCTGAAACACTCTTTCCATAGAGGTAACCTTCCAGTGAGGTTACCTACTGACTCACGCGCCTCCTGACCTCTTCCCAGGGTAGTTGCAGAACCAAGATAGCTTAAAAGCTGATCTCCAAGCATAAGATAACAGAGGCACCCAACACATATTATGGCAAGTATCACCCCACTCTTGTTCTCTCTTGATGATGTTGTCATCCAGAAAAACATCAGGGCCGCAATTGTTGAGGCCAGGGCCATTCTGCTCTTGGTAAGTAACAGAAAGACAAAAGCCATAAGGATTACTCCTGCAAGGAAACGGCGTACCTTTGGGGAAGGCGTGGAACTCATGAGATAGGCAGAGGCAATTGCAAGAAGACCGCAGTTCCAGCCCATTGCAACAGTGTGAAAAATACCTGAAAAACGCCACAGCGGGTTGGCAACATCGATAGTGTGCAGCCTAAGCTCGTTGGCGAATGCCAGAACTGCTGTAATACCACAGACCCCAACTGTAAGAATGGCTATTTCCCTAAGGGAATATCGCGCCGCCGTTGCTATGGCGGCAAGCCAGAGAAGATCAAGTGTAACCACCCTCCTCAGGGTAAACATGGGATCAATGGACCATATCAGGCTAAGGAGTGACCAGCCCAGATACGTTATAACGATGGCCCCTTCAGGGCTGTTGATGCGAATTGAATTTTTCGTTTTCGAAAGGATTATTATGCCATAACAGCCAAGGAGCATGAGACCAAACCGCCTTATATTATTCCCCTGCTCCATGCGGGATACAGCCTCAGTGACTCCGATTATATTTTCACGGTTTTTGACCTCTTTGGCCCATGAAAAATCAAAGGGGGTAGAGAGTGAAAAAAGCAGAAGCATAACGGGAATGAGCAGGAAAATCTCCTTGTATCTGATACAGGTTGGGCCGGAACGCTTTGAAAAACCCGTAAGCTCATCAAGCCATTCTATCCCGCATCTCGGGTCTAATTGTAAAAAAAAGGACGTGCCCATATCTAATATACGCCTAAATATTCCTGGATACCGCTCTACTGACCATGACTCCCTGCAAAGTGCATTGACCGTAACCACCCTTTTCTCCTCCAAATTCCCCTTTGTCACGTCAGACATGAAATGTCGTGAAACCGTGCTGCTTTTCCTTAAGGCACGCTTACAACAAATCCCTGATATTGCCAGAGGGATCATAGAGTTATCGCCCACCAAAGAACAAACAGAATACACCGATTCAGGCTTGACGGAACACTAATGAAGCTTTGGTGACCACAGAGGCCTGCTTGCAATCTTTCTCCCCATGAAAGCTGACAAAAAGGCCCTGAACCCGTAAATGCCATTAGGGGCCCCAATCAGAACTGTATGCTCCCCCAATTATATGGCTGGCCCTTATATCTGGCTGGCAGCAGAAATTCTATAAAAACAATAAGCCATGGCAACCGCAGTCACAGATGTACCAAGCAGTGTGCCAAGGGCTACTCCAAGAGGCCCAAGTTGATAAACCAGCAAGATACCACAGGAAAGGATCACAAGCAACGGCACAAAACTGGCAAGAAAGTAGGTCTTTGCCTGCTCAATGGCTATCAAGGCCCTTGAAACCGGATAAGAGGCAGCAATCACCAGGATGTGCACACCCAGAATGGCCACTATTAAACCGGTATCACTGTACTTGCTTCCGTAAAACAAGGGAACAAGATAACGCCCTGCCAGTATAAGCCCAAGGGCAATGGGAGCCATGGCAACAAGGTACATTATGGTCTTGCGCCTGACATGCCACCTGAGACCAGCAATGCCATCATCCGTATAATTTTTCACTATTTCAGGTCCCAAAAAGTTCTGAATCCCTACCATCAGGGGATTTGCAAGCGCTGCCACACCCCAGCAGGCCCCCCATGTCCCCATGGCAGCAGGGCCATGAAACCACGTCAGAAGCCAAGGATAAAGCGACATGCTGGCAGCCCAGAGGATGGTACTGCCAAACATCCATCCTCCAAAGGAAAAATTTTTTGCAAAAGATGGGCTAAAATCAGACAGATTAAATCTGTATGTATCACTGTGCTGAAACAGGTAGATAGCTGAGGCGGCTGCGCAGGCCACACCAATTACAACAAAGGCTGTATCTGCGCTCATGCTGCCGTTTCGCCAGAGCATGGCAAGGGCGCTTAGCTGTATCAAGGCAACTGTTAGATCAAGACGTATTGCAGCACCCATCATAAGATTCGCAAAACAGAGTCTTCTTGTAAATTCCCTGAACAACATGAACATGACTGATACGGTAAGCACGCAAAACGCATCCCATATACCAATTTCCCGGAATTTATCTGGGAAAATCGTCATCATGACCAGAAGGACCAGAACCACTGCCACGGAAAAGATAATCTGGTGCAGCATGGTGCTGCCAGTATATTTGGCCCGTTCATGTACACTGAGCCGCTGGCAGTAAACCATGTAGGGAGAAGAGATAAGGGAGGTCTGAATGTCCATTATGAACATTACAAAGTTAAAACAGAGCATGTACACACCAAATTCTTCCTTGGTACATGCCCGGGCAATTATCATGCCTGTCAGAAAGTTATTGGCACTGGCGGTCACCTGGTCTGCAAGAGATAACAGACTTCGCTTCCTGGCAGGAGCAGCTCTTAAAAAAAATGATATTAAATGCCCCAAGAACTCTTTCAGTCGCGTTTCACCAGGCCGTTTCCCAGACAAAATCATCCCCTGCCAACAAGAGAGCCTGCAAAGTGTACAGCCCTTGAAATAGTACGTTTAACTCCTGGGAATGCGTCTGCTGCATATCGGATGGTACGGGCTGTAATGTCTGTCCAGGGCATGTACCCCTTATGAACCTTGTAATAGAACAGAATAAACTCCTTCTTTATCTGCCACGGCGGGAAATACGGCATGTACAGGATTGTGCCTGTCCTTTCAGAAAGTATCTTTCCTGCCTTGTCCGTTATAAGATTCTGTTCAAGGCAGACCTGGTGGAGACGGGTGCCCGGATAAGGATAAAATATGTTTACTGAAACGCCATACGTGGGCCTGCACGCCCTTGTAACCCTGATGGTTTCCTGAAAATCCTCCGGCGTCTCACCAGGAAGCCCTATCAGGATATTGATTGTGTATTTTATATCAAACTCACGGGCCATGCGGCAAAATTCAATGAGGTCACTATTATAGTACCTGGGACGATTAAGGACCTCTCGCCTGATCCTCTCAGACCCTGACTCAAGCCCGATCCTGAAAAAATCAAGATTCGCCTCTTTGAATGCCTTTAAAAGCCGTTTATTGTGCTTGATCTGTGCATTCAGGGCAAGGTTGGTACCATACCTTAAAGGTTTTTTAAGAGTCCTGTTAAACTCAGCAACCTTTGAAAGGAGCTCATAGGTATAATCAAGACTTGCACCCAGGGTCTCTATTTCAAAAAACACTGTTTCAACATCAGGATCTGTTGCCACAAGCTGCCTGATCTCTTCAATGATATTGTCTGGAGAGCGGAAACGGACATACTTTCCTTTTGTTACCCTTGCAAGCGCATGATTTGAACAGTAAGTACACCTGTTGGGACATCCCCTCCCGGCAAGGACTGTATAGAGTACGTCCTTCTTGTTTGAAATATATGGCTCCCACATCTCACGATCTATAAAAGGAAGAGAGTCCAGATCTTTTCTAAAGGGACGCTGCGGATTTTTTTCTATTTCACCATCAGGCCGCTTTATCCACAAGTTTTTAATACCGGAAGGCTCCTTGCCTGCTTCAATCTGCTCTGAAAGCTCTATTACAGCCTCCTCCCCCTCACCAACACACACGGCATCCACAAAATCAAGGGTCACTGTCTCCTTAGGATTAAGAGTGGGGTGCACACCGCCAAGAAGGATAAAGGCAGAAGGCGCAGCCCTCCTTATTGCAGCACCTGTCTTCCTTATAAGAGGCATCTGGCTTGAAACAGAGGTTAGACACACCAGATCCGGATAAAATTCCTTGAAGAGTTCCGGTAATTTCTGACCAAGTTTGGTGGTTGGAGTAACGACCACCAACTTTACATTATGACCCGCCTTTTTTAACACTGTGGCAATGTATGAAATGCCAAAAGGAATGTCTCCCGGGCTGTAAAGCTCCTTTTTAAGGGAGTATGTGGTAAGGGAGTAAACACACAATATATTCATTTGGTTTTCCTGATACCTAATTTAAGCGTTTCAAGACAACAATAAAAATACCTAGATTGAGCGATTGTCGGATTTGCTGCAGATCCGCGAAAGAGGAATTCCCATAATAGTCGGCTATATGGGGATTCCTCTGACAAAGGAGATGCAGTAAATACGGCAATCCAGAAGGGTTTCAAAATCTGGAAAGCTATAATCGAC
>WGBG01000095.1 GCA_015494395.1 Deltaproteobacteria bacterium | reverse complement strand
GCGCGGAAACGCCATGTCTTCCTGTAGGGAACGTGACATGTCTGGCATGCAATCTCCTCAAGGTGCTTGGCTGTTGACTCGCCGAACTTGACCTCGTGGGCATGCATTGTTGCCTCAGGATTGAGACCTTCCTTGTCTGTCAGGTGACAGCGCTCACAGGTCTTGGGCCTGTAGTTGTTGTCAAGGTCATTCCTCTGCATGTGTGCAGTATCAGTACCCTTGAGGAAATTGTGCAGCTCTTCAAGGTCCTTGGTGGTATGGAAGTCTGACTGTTTCAGGTGACATCCGCCACAACCGATCTGCGTCCCCGTAGCATTGGAAGACATGTGCACATCATAACCTGGCTCTTCAGGGTCATCCGTGAAGTTGATGAACTGACCATTCTTGACCCAGTCAGCCGGCATGCCGAGGTTGTACAGACGTGCATGCTCTACGCCAGCAGCATCATCCTTGGTCATGACGTGGCATGTACCGCATATTTTCACCCACTTGGGTGACTTTGCATCATTACCGCCACCAAACATGACCCGGTGGACTGACTGGTAAGTTATTTCATCAACTTCCCAGTATGTCTTTGCTGACCATTCACCAGTGGCCGGATCCTTAACGAGCTGAACATAACAGATGGGGTTTCCGTCCTGGTCAAGGTCGATTCCCATAAGCTCCGCAGAGGCCATGGCACCGAAGAAGGAAGGCAGGTAGTCGTGGAGCACCCCTTCAATACCTGTAACATTGCCCTCAAACAGATCATCAAGAACGGCCTTGGTGTTAACGGAACCGTCGGGATTCATGTATTCAGGATTGCCGGACATTGCCTGTTGCATACCATACATGGTGGCATTCCAGGCAAGACCCGTGCGGCCAATGTACTGCATTCCCTGACCTTCCACCAGAGGCGCACGTACGTAGTCACGTACGGACGCATTGGGATTATCCCAGTCGGTATAGAAATTGCCCGGCTCATAGGCACGAAGTGGCAGCGGAATGGGCATGAAAGAGTTGCCACTTGGATCCATGGGGTTCTTGATCTCGTAGGCATAGATGAAGTCGTTGAAAAACAGGTTCATCATCTGTTCCATGGTAAGCCCTGGGAAACCGTTTGCCTGTAGATACGCCAGGAAGTTTGCAAACATGTCGTTCAGGGCACCTGCATTTGCTCCGAGACGGTTCATCTCATCCATCACACCATTTGGATTGGCGCAGTATTCAGGCTTCAGCATGCCTGTTGCAGGATCCCAGATTTTTGCAACATTCTGGCCATAAAGTGCATAGGGAAGCCCAACACCAGAGGCATTTGCATCCTCAATGGCATGGAGACCATCCATCCACATCTGCATCATCTCGCCAACCATGTCCTTGGGAAGCTGCATGAGTGCTAGCTTTGGAGTAGGACGGCCCATACGCTGAAGATCGTTGGTATAGGGCAGGGCTGACTGATTCTCCAAGCCGGTATGAAGCGGGGTACCAAAGGAAATCCTGGTAACATTACCGCTGGTGTCACGTTCTGCAAAGATGAGCAGCCTTGGCCTGCTGGGGAAGACCTTCAGACCGTCAGCACACTGGAGTGCAAGCGGTGTGTCAGGATCAATGTGGCAAAGCATACAGTCTGCTTCCATGATACCTGAACCGCCTGTTGATGCATCCCAGTTGACCGGCCTTGGCTCACCTACAGCGCTGATGGCATTGGCAATGCTGTCTGCAAATGATGCCTTCACGATATCCATTGAGTCATAGGTGTAGAAGTCACGGTCATAGGTATGTGTAGCGTTCAGGCCGGGATCATCATAGGGAGTAACCGTACCATCAGCCTGTACAATACCCTCTGCAGGACCACCACCTGGGTGACAAGAGAGACAGACCTGATTTTCATCAAAGGAACTGATGTCAAAGAAGTACCGTTTTCCCTCAGTATCAATAGGATAATCTTCCTTACCCCTTGCGCTCTTAGCCGCCAACTGGCGGTAAGAGGGGGGTCACCATGCACCGTACTGGCCGGGTGACTCAAGATGCGCATAGGCATTGGCAAGGTACTTGTAAAGGGTTCCGTCCTTCTCTCTGTCAGACCAGTGGTCACTCAGGTTCTCACCGGTTGGGCCAGTACCCTCCCTGAAGTGATAGGCCCTTGTGATGGCGTCGTAGTCGTGACACCTGCCGCAGGTCTGTTTTGGGCTGTACCAGGGACCTGCCGCGTAAAGCTGGCCATTAATGGTGACAGTATCAGTCATGTCAAGCTGCTGATTGATACGTACACCATTCCGGTCGCGCAGGGCGTACTCGTTCTGCACCGGCATGCCCTGGGCAAATGCCATATCGCCAATGACAAGGCATAGCCCCAGGCACAGGGACATCAACGTCCACGCCCGCAAATTGTGTTTGAACATAAAAACTCCTCCTTTCGGATGATAATTTCCCCTTCCAGGGACCTCCTGAAAGCGGGACTTGGTAAGGGGTATTACAACAAATTGCACTATGGCAATTCAACCACAACGGGAATGAAGATACCGTCACTATGAAATGAACGCTGTATCATAATTCCGAAACAATTATTCAACCGGCGTGTTGTAGCGGCACGATCACATGCCTTGCACAGATGAATGTTCCGGACTCAGAGGGGTGGAGCTGACACTGGAGAGCATACGGGGTACTTTGCCAGACAAGCTTCACGTAACACCTATTGACAAAATTGTGCTACCCAGTGTATGATACAGAATAACAGTTCGTGAAGGACTCCTCTCTCCCGTAACTTAACGCTTTAAAAGTTTATCCTGTTGAAATCAGGAATTAATTACAATCAAAAAGACAGTTTCCGGCCAAGAACAATGCCCTACCAAACAAATAAAGCTGGTCAGAAAAAATAAAGGACCATCCTCAAAGCGTGAAATGACGCACCTTTTTCATTTTGAAAGGGCATTTCACCCAACTGTGCCTTTACGTCATATCTTCAGCCAGATATTCAGGCACAGCACACGGCTGAAAAACTTCTTACATTTACTCCAACAGTCATGACTCAAATATCTCCGGACTGCCCGTAGCCACATGGAATAAACTCCTGAACCTGTTTTGTCCAAGGCGGCCTGCCTGCCATGAAAAGTCCAGAAGTGCCATTCAAAAATTAGCACCATAACTGTTAGGCACACACAATAATGCAAAAAACAAGCCAGCTAATCTAAATACTTTTTTTGTCTTTAATTTTAGACAGATACCACATAAGCCCAAACTGCATCCTTTACTATTCACGCTGAATTTCCCACAGACCCACCTCAAAAAACAAGGTCTCAAAACTTGGACGCTAACAAAAAGTAGTCCACTTGTGCTAATAAAAAATGGTCCACCCTGTGCGCAGTCACATCAGTTTCAGTGGGCCATATCAGGAAAAAGGACAGCCTTAAGGAGGGGGGATTGAGGGAAGGCGATGGAAGGAGGGCCGGTTTAGCCTTCAGAAGGAGTGCGCAAGGAATTGCCGTCGATGTCGATAATGCAGCAGCGGTGGCGGAGCCTGTCCAGCAGGGCATCTACCATGTCTTTGGGTTTAAGGATGTCATACCAGTCTTCGAAGTCAAGATTAGTGGTTATGATTGTTGGACGTTTTGCTTCATACCGCTCCTTCATGAGCTTGAAGAAACAGTTCATCTGTTCAGAGGTGAGGGTAAGGTAGCCGAGTTCATCAAGTACGAGCAGGTCGTATCGGCATAGTTTTTTCTGCAATTTCACGGTAGAGCGGTCTGCCAGGGAGGCAAAGAGTTCATCCAGCAGGTCCTGCACATTGTAAAACCTTCCCCTGTAGCCTTCTACAAGAGTCTGCCTAAGGATCCCGGAAGCCAGGCCGCTTTTGCCCGTGCCGGTCGGCCCGGTGAAGATAATATTTTCACCCCTGGTAATGAAGTCCAGGCCTGCCAGCGTATTGATCCTGGTTCTGTCAACCGCTGGTTGCATGTCAAAGGGGAAGGTATTAAGAGTCCATGTCCATGGAATCCTGGCCTGTTTCAGCCTGTACTGGACACTTCTCTCCCTGCGATAACTGAGTTCCTGCTGGAGCAGCTTCAAAAGCAATTGCTGATGGCTGGTTCCGTGTTTTTCAGCATGGGCAAGAAGGTCTGGAAATACACTGGCTATTCCCTTCAGCCTGAGCTCTTTAAATAATTCCTGTATTTCCTGGATCATTTCAGATTAAACATGCCTGCCCCTGCTATTTTAAGGACCATGTTTTCAAGCCTTGCCAGATCATACATGCCGTAGTGCAGGGCTTCACGCACGGCCTGTATGAATGGTTCTTCCGGGTAGGTTCTTTTAATGTCAAGGAGCCGTTTCATCTGGGCTGCTCCCCGGCCTCGAACCCTGCTTTTCAGATTCCTGACATATTCATCAAGTTCCCTGTTTTTGCCAGTAAGGCTTTTTTCTTCCACACAGGGTCCTTGCAGGGCATTGCTACGGGTCAATGGACGGTGATGTCCCTGGATCGTAACACGCTTGTCACGTCCTTCTATAACGCGACTATGTTCAGCTACGACGCTGCGTTTATGATAAATACGCACCCTGTCCCAGTACTTATGTACCTCCACCTGTTGACCTATGAGAGAATCAGGGACTGAGTAGCGATTGGTGTCAAGATGAACATACCCTTCAACATCAACAATACGTTGCATAGAGGCATATACAGGAGGCGGTACAGGAGGAAGTGGAATAAGGGAAGGTTTTTCCATTATCCACGCCTCGTATGGGCTCATGCCTAATCTGCGTTTGATCTTGCGGTTTGAAGTGTTTTCACACCAGAGCCTTGCCTGTTGATTCAGGTCCTGCCAGTCCCTGAACGTACGGCCAGTCAGGAAGTTGTTCTCCACGTAATGAAAAGGTCTCTCCACCCTGGCCTTTCTGTCAGCATTCTTGATGGCATGGGCTGCAAAATGTATCCCGTAGATGCGGCCAAAATGTTCCATCTCAGGCGCCATGACTGCGTCCTTACCGGTGCCGTGTCCTATGATCACGTTTGTATTGTCAATCATGCAGCGCCTGCAGCTTCCCTGCATGAATGCCAGGGCTTTAGTCAGGAAAACTTTACATTCAAATCTTGTAAATCTGGGGTAATACTGGACGAAGATCATTCGGCTGTATGCAAGGGTCAGGGCTGAACACTGCGCTGTTACCACTCGGTTGCCTATTTTTACTTTGTGAGGGGATGTGTCGTGCTGCATCTCCTCTCCAGGCTCAAAGTGATAACGCCCCGCACGTTTCTTTGCGGGCACACGGAGTTGATGTTTTCGTACAAGCCAGGTGAGACTCTGGTAAGGAATCTCAATATCGTACCTGTGTTTCAGTTCTTCCTGAACACGCACAACATTACCGGAGCAGACATTGAAAAGTTCACGGATCTGATCCATGTACCTTGCATAGCTGGAATTCCGGCTGGCCGGTGTCCGTATGTCCTCCGTATCAAGCACCTTTTTTACAGTGCTGCGGGAAACTTTAAGCTGCCTGGCAATAGCCCTCTTGCTGACGTTGTTTTTATGCAGTGCCCTTATGAGCTGTTCTGTTGTCGGATCTATCATCCTTGAGACACTCCCTTATCCTGTCACGCAGTTCCAGGGACATACGTCTGACCCTGGCTGCCCTTACAAGAAGTCTATTCCTGAGCCTTTTTTCCTGCTCCGCATAAAATACTTCAGGCACCTTGTCATGCAGACGCTGAATAATGCCACAGACAGTATTGGCGTCACGTATCCATTTTTCTTCAGGCCCCTCATTATTTGAGCTGTGAACTGCCTCCACTGATTTAAAAAAGAGATCAGGAGCATCTATCATACGTCTCCTGACCTGCCTGTTTGATGTTTTATAATGCTCATAGAATAACCGGAGCTGACGGGTAGAAACCGGCTCTTTCTCAAGATATGAGGCCAACTTAATTGCATCAGAGGCGTTGGCACCCGCCAACGGAACCAGCACCCTCTCTGCTGCCCATGTGGAAATGGAGCCCTTCATCACAAGTTTCAATATCTCCTCTGGAAGTACTTGAACCAGGTCAAGGCGGCGTTTTACAAAAGACTTGTCCCTGCCTGTACGCCTGCCAATCTCTCCCAGGGAACAGTGAAAACAGACGTGCAATTCCTGAATTATGCAGGCTTCTTCAATGGCTTCCATGGGACGGTTGCTGTTGTTAATCATGAGCTGAAAAAGACCTTCATCTTCACTGTCTGCCAGAAGATGGATATTGCCCGTATCTCTGCCAAGATATTTAAGGGCTGCTGTACGCTTGTAACCATCTACCAAAACAAATACATCGTCAGTCTGGATAACTGTCATGGGTTCAACTTGACCATACTTATGGATTGAATCCGCAAGCCTGCGAATCCTGACCTGAT